>SLTG01000101.1 GCA_007130045.1 Opitutales bacterium | reverse complement strand
TTTTCCTTACCACGACACCGGAGAAAACCGGATGAAAACCAAAACATGCAAATGTTTGTCCAATTCGCAACAGGCGCGATCGGGTGATATGTTGTAGCTTGGCGGACAGCTTCGGAAGAAGGGGAATCTTTCGCACAATCCAACAAAAAAAGATCGAAATATGGCACCCATCGAATTCTCCGTGAAACTTCCCGGAAAACGTTATCGGGCGATTCCCGCCGCAGACCGTCAGGTCGTCAAAAGGGACGGTCAAACCGTTCCCTGGGATGAATCCAAGATCACCCGCGCCATCGCCCTCGCCTTCTACGACGTCCACCACAACGGAGCCGCAAATCCCCACCGGGATGACGCCGCGCAAAGTTACGGCCTGGAAACGCGCGACTTTCTCAAGGCCGTCGCCATCACACACAGGGCGAGCCAGATGCTCGAGCTGTTTTACCTTGAGGGCAAGTACCCGGCCATCGAGGAAATCCAGGATATTGTTGAGAAAGCAATCGCCTCGGAAGGCGAATGGGAAGTCGCGCGCAGCTATATCCTGTATCGCCAGAAGAAAGCGGACCTGCGCCTTCACCGATACCGCGACACGGGCATGCAGGAGTACATCGCGGTTTCCAAATACGCCCGCTACCGTCCCGACCTGAAACGGCGCGAAACGTTCGATGAAGCCATCGACCGCGTCGCCGCAATGCACCTCGAACACTTCAAGTCGTCGGCGGAGGTTCGTTCGTTCGACGAACCTGTCGATCGCCTCGAACACGAGGGACGCCTCGATGCGGAGCCGGCCGGAATCGTTCGCGGCTTTCTCCGCGGAAAGTCGGTCGGATCGATCATTGAGGATGCGTTCCAGGCCGTAAAAGAGAAACGGGTGCTCCCTTCCATGCGGTCGCTTCAGTTCGGGGGCGAAGCGATCCGCGTGGCGAACGCCCGCATGTTCAATTGCACGTTCAGTCCGCTTGACCGGATCGAATTTTTTCGTGAGTACTTTTATCTTCTGCTGGCGGGAACCGGATGCGGGTTCTCGGTCCAGTGCCACCACATCGATCGCCTCCCCCCGATCCCCAAACGCAAACCGGAGATGGATCTGCCGGTGCGTCACCACACAGTCGAGGACAGGATCGAGGGCTGGGCCGACGCGCTTCACGAACTGTTCCTGTCATTTATCAATGGATACAAGGTCGAATACAACTTTGCGCGCATCCGCCCGAGGGGAGCCCCGCTGAAAACCTCCGGCGGCAAGGCGCCCGGCCACCTTCCCCTCAAACGTGCCCTCATGCATACCGAACGGATTCTTGCCGACGCCGCCGGCCGGCGACTGAAGCCGATCGAAGCCTACGACATCTGTATGCACGTCGCCAAAGCCGTCCTTTCCGGAGGCGTCCGCCGTTCGGCGACCATTTGCCTGTTCTCCGCCGACGACGCCGAAATGATGGCCGCGAAGACCGGCGAATGGTTCAAAGACAATCCACAGCGAAGCGCCTCCAACAATTCCGCGGTCGTCGAACGCAAGACCGCGGAATTCGACGAGTTTCTTCGGCTTTTCGAAGCCCAGAAGGAGTTCGGGGAACCGGGATTTTATTTCACTGCCGACAGCGATTACGGCTGCAATCCCTGCTGCGAGATCGGCCTCCATCCGATCATTCAGGGCGTGCTGTCGCAGGAAGACCGTGAAAGGCTTCGCTCGCTCGGTTTCGAGGGCGAACTCGACGGAGAAGTGCGCCTTTCGGGCTGGCAGATGTGCAATCTCTCCACCATCAGCGCCGCCGAGATCCGGAACGAACGGGACTTCTTCCAGGCTTGTTTCCAGGCTTCGGTCATCGGAACGCTTCAGGCCGCCTATACCGATATTCCCTACCTCGGCCCCGTCACTCGTTTCATCAACGAACGGGAATCTCTGCTCGGCGTTTCGTTGTGCGGAATCATGGACCATCCCGAAATTTTTCTTAACCCTAAAACTCTGGAACTCGGCGCGGCAATTTGTCGGGGAGTCAATGCCGCAATTGCCGCCGCGATCGACATCAGGCCCGCCGCCCGAGTCACTTGCGTGAAACCCGAAGGTACGGCCTCGCTCCTGCTCGGCACCGGTTCCGGCATTCATCCCCACCACGCCAAACGCTATTTCAGAAGGGTCCAGTCCAACAGGAACGACCCGGTTTACCGGCATTTCCAAGAGCAGAACCCCCACATGACCGAACACTCGGTTTACAATACCGATACCGACGACGTCATCAGCTTCCCGACCGAGGCCCCGGAGTCGGCCATCTGCCGCAACGAGATCGGTGCCGTGCAATTCCTCGAATACGTCCGCCTGGTTCAGAAATACTGGGTTCAGGCCGGCTGTGCCTCCGAGCACTACTCCCCCGGACTGCATCACAACGTCTCCAACACCTGCACCGTTCGTCCCGAAGAGTGGGACAGCGTCGCTCATTTCATCTGGGAAAACCGTGAGTACTTCACCGGCATCGCCCTTCTTCCCTATTCCGGCGACAAGAATTACGCCCAGGCGCCGAGAGAAGAGGTGACCACCGAGGAAGACATCGCGCGATGGAATCGCCTCAGGTATAATCCGGTCGACTACACCAAACTGATCGAGGAACAGGACGACACCGCGCTCAAGGAAACAATCGCCTGCGCCGGCGGCGCCTGCGAACTCTGATTTTTCCCATTTCAGAACGTAAAGCCACGGACTTTCGTCCGGCGTTCACGCACCGGCGTACAGCTCTCAACCGCAAGCCTGTGCGCCGCGTCCAGGAGAGGTAACCGCACCCTTCCCCATCGACCGCCAATTGGTTCGTATAGGCGTTGCGCTTTCCGGATTCATACGATAATTTTCAGAGAATTTTTTCTGGCCTGAACCGTCAGGCTCCTTCAACATTCCTGTTTTGACGCCAGGGTAGCTCAGTGGCAGAGCAGAGGACTCATAAGCCTTTGGTCGGCGGTTCGAATCCGCCTCCTGGCACCGGGTCCCAGCCACGCCGACGTGCGCGTGGCCGGTGCCGATCAGCACCACCTGCGGAACTGGCGTTTGAAGAATCCATCGCGCGATCGCAGGATGAAACCGTGCGACGGAGCTCCTTAAAAACCTGCCCTTCAGATCACTTCACGTCTTCCTGCCACTGTTGCCATTTGGCGCGCATCCGCTCAAGAAGCTCGGCGTGATCGGGGTCGCCGGCAAGGTTGTTCGCCTCGCGCGGGTCGGCTTCCAGATCGTACAGCTCCTCGTAGAGCGGGTCGCTGTCCAGGTAACGCAGGTACTTGTGCCGCTCGGTACGGACGCCTTCGGAGCGGGGAATCACGTCGCTGAAGTCGTGATGCTCGTAGAAGAACTCCGTTCGCCAGTCGTCGGGGGTATTACCGGCGATGATCGACGCGATCGACCGGCCCTGCACGCTTTCGTGCGGCTCGGCGCCGGCCCACTCCAGCAGCGTGGGCTTGACATCTATCAGCAGCGTCATGGCGTCGCGATCCTGCCCGCGCTCCGACTGCGGCAGCCGCGGATCCCACACCACGAACGGGATGCGGATCGACGTGTCGTGCCCGAACCACTTGCCAGCCAGGCCGCGTTCGCCCAGATACATGCCGTGGTCCGAGGTGAAGATCACGATGGTGTTGTCCAGTCGGCCGCTGTCGCGCAGCGCCTGCATCATGCGGCCCATCTGCTGATCGATAGCCGTCACCATCCGGTAGTACCGGCGGACGGAGCGCTGAAAGTTCAGCGACTCCGGAGGACCGAGGCGATAATCCCACCGTACGCGGCCCAGCGATTCGCGGATGAAGTCCGGCTGGCTTTCAAAAAACTCAGGGTCCGACAGCGGCGGAGCGGGTATTTCGTCCAACTCGTACAGCACTGCCGTTGAAGGAGTCGGCGGGTAAGGCTCGATCGGGTGGAAACCGTCCTGCACGTGGGGCGCCTTGAAGCCGACGGTGATGACGAAAGGCTTGTCACGCGGCGAGATGCGGATCATGTCGACGGCGTCATCGCCAATCCGGTCGGTCAGGTGGCGGCCCTTGCCCGGAGGATGCTCCTCGTCCCAGAAGTAGCCCTGCCCCAGGAAGGCGCGGTTGTCGTCGAACAACTGTTCCGCAGCGGGGCCCAGGTGCCACTTGCCGACGTAGCCGGTGTGGTAGCCGGCTTCTCTGAGCCTCGCCGGGTAGCTCATCGCCTGGTGCTCGGGCGTGAGGTCGTCGAAACCGTCGAACCAGATATCGGTGCGGGCTGCGTACCGGCCGGTCAGCATGTTGCCGCGGCTGGTGATGCAGATCGATGTGGTGACGAACGCGTTGGTGAAATTCAGGCCCTCAGCGGCAAGGGTGTCGATGTTCGGCGTTCGGATGATGTCGTCGCCCATGAAGCCCAACGGGGCCGCGTCCAGGTCGTCGCAGAAGACGATCAGCACGTTCGGGCGGCGATCATCGCCGTCCACGGGGTGCGCCGGCGCAGCCGTCATTCCCGCCATCGCCGCCATTGCGACGGCGATACCCGACCTGACGGGAAATTGCTTTGTGGCGGCGAAGCCGCCCGGTGCAGGATCATGGAGGAGGGACTTCATAAATTCAGAAAAGTTAGGGTTGGATGATGAACCGAGCCCTTAGGTTGGCTTTTACTCCGCGACGATGCACTGAAACAGGCACGGTTTCACAAGACAATCATTGGCGACCTCGGAAAGTCAAGGATGTTTTGAGTCAAGTTTTCCGAAGCACATTTATGTCAGTAGCTCAGATTCCCAGGGTGAGTCTCGCACGCAGGATGCATGCGCTAATTCGGGCCTGAAGCTGCTCCTCGATAAAGATAGCACTGGAATGCGAGAAAAGAAGCTTGATTGAAGAGCGTACGAAAATCAGCCTTTTCCGAGCATGGAACAGTTGATCGCCTGGTTCGAACAAGCCGGTTTGAGAGAAGAGGTCGCTCTATTCGGAGCACGGCTGACCGGGCTTCTCCTGCTGGTGTTTCTTGGCTGGCTTGCCAACCTGTGCGCCAAGCGGATCATTCTCAGGATCGCCGACCGGATGATACAGCGAAGCCGCTTGAACTGGCTGAAGCTCATCCAGGAAAAGAGAGTTCTGACCAGGCTGTCCCACCTCGCTCCGGCGATTGTGATTTTCTTCCTGGCACCGGTGCTACTGGCGGATTGGGACGGCGTGAACAAAGCGACCAATCTCGGTGTGCGCCTCTACCTCATAGTCATCTTTCTGATGGTGCTCGACGCCACGCTCAATTCCGTCATTGCCGGCTACGAGCGCAATGCCACCGGCAACCTTCCGATCAAGGGGCTCGTCCAGGCTGTTAAGCTTATCCTGTTCATCGTCGGCGGCATCCTCGTCGCTTCGACCCTGATGGGCCATGAGCCGCTCGTCCTCCTTTCCGGACTCGGCGCACTGACCGCGGTATTCATGCTGGTCTTTCGCGATCCGATCCTCGGACTGGTCGCCGGGATCCAGCTTTCGGCCAATGACATGGTCAAGAAGGGCGACTGGATCGAGATGCCACAGCAGGGCGCCGACGGGGACGTGATCGACGTGTCCCTGACAACCGTCAAGGTGCAGAACTGGGATCGCACGATCACGAATATCCCGTCGTACGCGCTGATTTCCGATTCCTTCCGCAACTGGCGCGGAATGCAGGAGGCCGGGGGACGGCGGATGAAACGTTCGCTCTTCATCGACATGCGCTCCATCCGGACTGTTGACCGGAAGCTTCTCGAACGCTTCAAAACCATACGCCTTCTGGAATCCTACCTGGAACGCAAAGAAAATGAGATCCACGAGCACAACCGAAAACTTGGTGTCGGAGAGGAAGACCTTGTCAACGCGCGGCATTTGACCAACATCGGCTGTTTCCGCGCCTACTGCGCCGAGTATCTGCGCAATCACCCTCGGGTGCATCAGGAGATGATACAGATCTCGCGCCAACTCGACCCGACCCCCCAGGGCCTTCCGCTGGAGATTTACGGTTTCGCAAAGGACACCGCGTGGGTGAACTACGAAGGCATCCAATCGGACATCTTCGACCACCTGTTCTCGGTTCTTCCGTATTTCGACCTTCGTCTCTTCCAGCAGCCGAGCGGGACGGATATCGAAAATCTGGGCGAATTGCTCAACCGGAAGGACGTCGAATCAAGCGCAAAGAAGGCGGACAAATAGAAGGCTTTCGGGAAGCCGCCCATTTAACGCACCGACTTCAGCCCTGATGTTGCGAATCACCCGCGATCGGCCGCAGAGACGAGCGTTACGCGTTCGCGCTCCGCAAATTCCCGCCGAAGGAACATCTCGAATTTCCTGGCTTCAGAAGCGATACTCTCCGCCCGGTCGGTTCCATTGACGATCCTGCGCGCATTCACGTAGTCGGTATTCCCCGCGGAAATGTAGTCGCCGAGCGATCTTCCCGTAAACCAACCCTCGCGCATACCCTTCGAAAGAATCTTATAAGCGGTTTCTGGTTCGAGCGTTTTGTCCGGATTACGAACGAAATCCTTGTTCAGGAAGCGACCCGCCCTCAGGTAGTTTTCCTTCCAGGTAAGCTGAACGTATCCGCGACCGTAATATGTCTCGCCAAGCTCCGGATCGGGCGTACCGTACCTTCTGCCCTCACCCCGCCCAAACTCACGGATCGGTCGCCACGTGTAGGCCGTTTCATGCTTCACGGTCGCCAGCATGTACGCCGTCCATCGAATATCCGTCACTTCCTCGTCCGCCTTTATGAATCGAAGCAGCTTGAGGAATCCTTCCTGCTGTTCGGCACTCAGCGTTTCGCCAAACAACGACTGGTAGGACTCAACAATACTCCGGTCACGCAACGGCGCCACGCCGACCCCCGTATCCGGCTGATATCCCACACCGGCGCCCTGGACCCCAACCGCCAATAGCGCCGCCCAGAAAATCAGCACTTTTACTGTCCGGAATCCGTCCATGCCCTGATTCTGCTCCCTTTTCGGGCACGGAACCATCGGGGTTTCCCCGAGCACTGCATGAAAGAAATCCCTTTATTGCGACCCGATTTTCTCCGGTGCCGACCTGGCCCGGGGCAGGCGTACCCGCGGGAAACCACCCTCTTGACGGCGTTTGGAACGCCCGAAGTGAACCCGCGGTGGATTCGCTTTCCTGGAATCCTATTTATGTTCCGGCTTGGCGCCGGTCGATGAATTCATGATTCCAGAATTCCATTCCGCGGGATCAAAACAGGGTTTCCGGCACTTGGCGAGCCGCCAACGCACGGCGCCGGCTGAAAACGCCTATTCCTTTTTCCGGTTGTAATCGTTGTCGCGATCGTTCTGGCAATCGAATCGAACCGGCGTTAACATCGGGGATGCGGGACGAATACGGTTTCGACAAGGACGATGACCGCCGGTTGGGAATCGGCCCTTGGTCCGAAATCCAGCCACGCCCGGCATAGACTGAACGATGCGCAAGATCATACACCTTGACATGGACTGCTTCTACGCCGCGATCGAGCTGCGCGAGCGTCCGGAATTGCGCGAGAAACCCATCGCCGTCGGGGGCGCGGCGGACCGGCGCGGGGTATTGACCACCTGCAATTACCCGGCGCGCCGTTTCGGGGTGCGTTCGGCGATGCCGACCTACCTTGCGCTTCGCAAGTGTCCCGATCTCGTAGTCCTTCCAACCCGCTTCGATCTTTACCGGAAGGAGTCCCGAAAGATCCGAAAAATCCTGCTCGCCTGGACACCCCGGGTGGAACCACTTTCTCTGGACGAAGCTTATCTGGATGTCAGCGCCGATCCTCGGCCCGGCCCGGAAATCGCCGAAGCCATCCGCGAACGGATTCGCGCGCAAACGTCCCTCACCGCATCCGCCGGGATCGCTCCCAACAAGCTTCTGGCAAAAATCGCGAGCGACTGGAACAAACCGGACGGCCAGTACGAGATCACCGGGGAAGCGATTGCGCCCTTCGTCGAAAACCTGCCCGTACAAAAGATATGGGGGATAGGAAAGGTGACCGCGGAAAAATTTCGTCGTATGGGCGTTACAACCTGCGGAGACCTTCAACGTTACGAGGCATCCGAACTGTTCCGCCTCTTCGGCAAGTTCGGCGGCGAACTCTACGAATTGTGCCGCGGCATCGACCGCCGCAGCGTCGAACCGGACCGGCCGCGAAAGTCGCTGAGCACGGAGGAAACGTTCAACAGTGACATCGAAGACCTCGCCGAATGCCTTGAAAAAATCGATACGCTCGTCGATGAGTTGCACGGCGATCTCCTGGAAAAAGAGCGAAATCGGGCGATCCGGAGCCTGTTCGCCAAGATCAAGTTCTCCGATTTCACAAAAACGACCGTTGAGCGCACCGGAGGCACGCCGGACACCGCGATTTTCCGCGACCTTGCGACAGAGGGATTCCGGCGCCGCGAACTCCCCGTCCGCCTTCTCGGGGTCGGCGTTCGCTTTGCCGGCGAAAAGGACCCCCGCCAGGCCGAGCTCGACCTGGGACCTTCTTGATTGTACCATCCCATGACCATTAATTCTCAATTCTTTTTCCGCATCCTTCCCGCCTTTCTCGCAACGGCCGTCGCGGCGGGAGCGGCGCCACAGCGCTTCGATCCGTCGGATCCCGACGTGCGTCGCGAGGTTGGCGACGAATTCGGTCCGGGAGCCACCGGATCGTTTCAGGCCCGAAAGGGCATGGTCGCCACTTCTTCGCACCACGCCACCATGGCGGGACTGGAAACCCTCCGCGCCGGCGGAGCGCGCTGGCGGATCCGTCGAGAGCGCTGTCCACCCCGGTCGATCCCGGCGAACCCGCGGGTGCGTCGGGGAGGCCATCCGGACGAACCGAAGCCGAGACCGGTCCCTCCACGACCCATTTTTCCATTGTGGACCGTCACCGCAACGTCGTCTCGGTTACATCGAGCATCGAGCAGCACTTCGGTTCGGCGATGGTCGTTCCCGGACGCGGATTCCCGTTGAACAATCAACTGACCGACTTCGAACCCGAAGCATACGACGGTCATGGAGAACTCGTTCCCAACGCCCCGGAAGGCGGATGCAGGGAACGCCGGACCGCGCTCGGGGAGGCGGCGGAAAGCACGGGAGGAAAACGTCCGCGGTCGAGCATGACGCCCACCCTCGTTCTCCGCGACGGCGAGCCGCGAATGGCCCTGGGGTCCCCTGGAGGGAGCCGAATCATCGGGATCACTCTCAACGTACTCTCAAATTTGATCGATCACGAAATGGACGCGCAGGCGGCCGTCAACGCCCCACGCGTCATCGCCCGCAACGGCCCGGCCGAACTTGAAGCCCCGCTTTTCCGGGATGACGCGTTGCGCACCGAACTCGAATACCGCGGGTTTGATGTAGTGAACATCGACGCAGCCGGCTCCGTACAAGCAATCCTGATCGACGAGCAAGGCCGGCTCCAAGGCGCCGCCGACCCGCGCCGAGAGGGGCTCGCCCTCGGCTATTGATGTTGCATTCGGTTAGCCGGGTGCATTAGACCAATGCGCTTATGCCACCGCAATTCTATTACGTCCTTCACATGACCGGAATCCTCATGCTGTTCATGGGCTACGGCGCCCTGCTCGCGCGCAGCCTTGCGGGCGGCGAGGACCGGCGCGTCCGGCGCCTCGGCGCGATCACCAGCGGCGTCGGACTGATTTTTATCCTCGTTGCCGGTTTCGGGCTTCTGTCAACGATTCACGGCAACACCTTCCACGGATGGGTCATCGCCAAGATCGTTGTCTGGATCGTTCTCGGCGCCGCAATCGTCGCCATAAACCGGAAGCCCGCCGCCGCTATGGCCCTTTGGTGGATTACGCTCGGACTCGGAGTCGTCTCCTCGATCCTGGTTTATTACAGGCCGCCGTTTTAGGAAAGCCTTGCTCGAACAGGCCTTACCCCCCGCGCGGTGATCCTTCGGGACGGCGTCAAGGCGGCTCCCTCAGCCTGAAGTTCGACAGGATCGGGACTCCTCCCACCTCGCAACCCAGGGCCTCCAGCCATTCAGCCGTCTGATGGTTTGAGTTCCGAAAGAGATGGTACGTCGCGTCGTAGGGGACGAAGTAAGGATCTTCCCATTCGCGATAGGTCATGCCGTCCAGATTTTGCCGCCATTTCCGCTCCAGAGACCGGCGGAGTTCGCGCACCTTCTCCCCTTCGACAAGAAAACGAACCGACCGTTGTCCCCCGGCGCCGATACCGAACAATTCCTCACTCTCCGCATACGGCAGGTGCCGTCGGGCCAGCGTTCCCTGCCCGAAACCCGAAACCGCCCGGAGCGTGGAAAAAAACCCGCGTTCTTCGTGCGCGTAGTAATGCCATTCGCCGAAGCCGAACTCGACCACGCGTTGATCATCCTCGGGAAGTCCCAGACGCGTGTGGCGTCCATAGTCGGTGAGAAACACGGGGACCGGATCGTGAAGGCCCGAGGGAGGCGTGACCCGCCAGGCACACCCCGCGGTAATGAACGGCAGACCCATTACCGCACCCGCGAAAATCAAACGCAATGTCCAGCGAATCATTACCACCCCATAAGCACGTCAACGTGGTCCTGGCAAACGAGTTTCGCACTTTCGTACCGAAAGCCGAACCCATCTCCCCCCAACCCGGCGCGGCCCGCGGCCGCGATTCATGCTAACCCGGATGCGACGCGAGGATGGCACCGATGCGTGCATCCAGGCAGGCTTTCATTTCACCCAGCTCCGTGCCCTTTCTCAACAACGCCTCCCGCCTTTTCGTTTGCAGGGACTGGCGTTCCTTCAGCAATCGTTCCCTCAATTCAAGAACCTTTTCCGCTTCGCGCACAGTATTTTCACGTTCTTCGACTTCGGCTTTGAGCGTTTGTGCCACGATGTTCGACACCGAATAAACCGCCCGGCTCGCACGCAATTCATGTTCTCTTGCCTTCGCCGAATGCAACATCTCCCGAAGCATCACCTCCATCCGGTCCAGGTAATGCGATTCGCCATCAGTGTGCCGTCGTTCCTCCGAAGCAACCTCCGGCAAAGCATTCGACACGTCGCCGCCGGCGTTCAGCCGATGCCTGTCCGCCACGCCGGGCGACCCGCGGGAGTCGTCGGCGCTTCCCGAATTCGACGCCCGTGAAGCGTTTACAAAGTTATGGAAGGCGCGCGCCTGAGCCGGCAATGCCGCTCTTATCCGCGTTCCGTTGTGCGATGATTTCATAATATAATTTTCAAACTGCCGGCGCACGGTTTCGTAACCCGTCAAGAGCGACAATCGAAGTGACCCGACTGAATACAGGTTTGCGGAACTTCATCAAGGAATCCAACATAATCCATTCAAAATTAATAGATTACAATTTTTTGACACCCCGGTGTACGGAACGGGATCACCCGAAAATCTCCAAATTCCGCTTGCAAGCTTGCCGGGGTCGCAAGCATCTTGTAAGCACATTGGAAAAGAAACCGTTACAACGCATCGCTCTTTGGCACTGGCCTGCGCTTCTTGCAATGGACACCCCGGCGATCACCGTTCTTTGGCTCGCGTTATTCGCCCACGTTCTCTACGTTCCCCTCGAAGCCCCTCATTACCTGATCATGGCCGGAAGCACATGGCTCTTCGTGGCCTTGAGCAGAAGTATTCGGACTTCCCAGAACACGACGCCCGAGCTCGGCGACCCGAGGGTTCACTTCTTTCGGGCGGAACGCTGGCCGTTGCTCACCGTTTCACCATTCGTTCTCGCCTCCGTCGTTATCATAGCCGTGAACCGGCTTCGCTGGACGGAACAAATGGGCCTGTATTTCCTTGCCGGCGCCGGCGCCGTTTACCTGGTTTGCAGCGCTTTTTATCATCGGGAAACAGATTCCATCCTGCCCCGGGAAATCGCCTATTCACTCTTTGCAGGAGGCCTCGCTTCTCTCTTTCTCCTGGCGAACGGCATTTTCCCGCCGTCGTTCGTCAGCGGGATTATCGTTCTTTTGGTCGTCCTCCTGATTCTTGCGTTCTGGACTTCCTCGACTCTCGAATGGGCCACGCGGATCAAAGACAGAAAGCCCTTTCCGCTCCGCATCCCCCTCGTGGAGCTTAAGGTGACCTGGCTCAACGGCTTCGTGGCGTTGCTGGCGATCGCCCTTGCTCCCCTCGCCATTAATGTGCCACTCGCCCCCATATTCATCGCAATCGCCGCAGCCGCCACCAACCTTTGCCTCCTCGCCTGGTTCGGAAGGGTCATTTCAGGCATCTCCGCCCGGAGCGCGTCGCGCCTGATGCTCCTCACTCCCCTGGTACCCCTGGGATTGGCATGGAGCGGCTATTGAATCCCGATCCTGCCATCGCAATCGGCCCGCGCGAACCGCATATTCAACTGGACAGCTTATCCGCCCGCATCAGAATAAACCATAACTCATGATTCTGCCAATCGCCCGCTACAACGAACCCGTGCTCCGGAAGAAAGGAACGCCGGTCCGGGAGTTCGACGACGACCTGAAGCGGCTTTTCGACGACATGGTCGAAACCATGTACAATGCCGAGGGAATAGGCCTCGCGGCCCAGCAGATCGGACGCGATACGCAGTTCTGCGTGATCGACCTTCGCGGCCCCGACATGGCTTTCAGGTGGGAGCTCGACGGGCGCAGGGACCTGCCCTTGGACCTGATCATGCCCCTCGGCATCGCCAACCCCGATGTCACGATCCTGCCGGCCGAACGGATCGTTTACGAAGAAGGCTGTCTGTCATTTCCCGAGATCCGCGGGGAAGTCGAGCGCCCGAGCCGGGTCAGTCTGCGGTATCAGGATTTGAGCGGTAAACCGCACACGCTTGAATGCGACGGATTGCTCGCGCGCTGCGTTCTCCACGAAATCGACCACTTGCACGGAGTCCTTTTCATCGATCGTATGGACAAGAAAACGCTCAAGCGAATCGACCCCAAGCTTAAGGAACTCAAACGCCGCACGCGCAAATCCCAACCGTCTCGATAGCCTTTTGCAGGCACAATTCCAGCTCGGGAAGACCCCGCGAGTCCCGCGGATTCCCGCTCCTGCTGGTGTAGCCCGCCAAGAGGATATAACCTACGTCACAGGGGGAAGAGGAGTTGTATCCGCGAAGGGGGGCGCAAGTGGCGTATTCTGCCTGTCCCGGCATGCCGGGGCTCGCAGGCGCTTTCCGGATTGCGCGGGCCGAGCGGCTTGCAGGCAAGCACGCCACAGGGGGGAAACGACGCGAATCAGGAACTTCCGTTGGGTTTCATCTGTAAACCCACCACGACAACCGACACCCCCGAACTTTCAATCCTCCGCGACCCGTAAATTCCGATCGCCTGCTTCAAATTCCCGCGAGCCGGATTTCTCGGGTCCGTCATCGTTTTGCACCAGATCACGTATCTGGCGGATGATTTCCAGGGTTTCGGATTGTTTGGCAGCGTAATCGAGCAGACGGATTTCTTCCGCCGACAGGGTGCGGCACTCAATCGTTCGAAGGAGATTTTCGCGAGCTTCCGCCACTGTGGTCCGGTATTCCTTGCGTATTTCCTCCACCTCAAGCTTCACGTCCCGTAACGTCAGTTCCACCCCGCTCACGGACTCCAGCCAGAGGAGTGCCATCCGTCGCACCTCGGCCGAGTCGGGTTCAAAACCCATCGCACGCATCATATCAAGAACGGTGCGAAATTTGACCGGTCGCCTTCGCTCCAGGTTCAGGACCGTGTTGCGATGACAGCCCGTGCGCTCGGCCAGGCACTGATGAGTAAGGCCTTTTGATCGCCTCAGATTCCGAAACAACTCCGTGTAGTCCATTCGCAGAGCCAGCCAATAGTGTTCACGGCGAATAGGAAAGTCCAAAAAATGTTGACATTATTTATTGAATATACTTTTTTTGTGCTTATTGTGGTTTCTTCCTCGAACTCCGAAAACGCCGTCAACCCGGCTCAGCAAAAGATCCATATTCTGAATGCACTCCTGAATATCTGCGTGCAGATGAAACGGCTCGATGCCAACGTCGGCTCCCGCGACGCCTATCGGGAAATCGAACGGCTCATTCGGCGGGAAATACGCCGCCATGCAGGCACCGGATAATACGCCCCCCGCAACCCTGAACGCTGATGCCATCGCAAGAATCCCCGATATCCGCCGTCTTGGTCATTGAGACCGACGAGTCCTCATTGAGACTGATCGGCCACATGCTTGAAGGGACGGTCGTAACGGTTCACTTGGCGGACCGTTTGCACGAGGGGTTGCGCATGATCGAAACACACATGCCCGACGTCGTCCTTCTCGGCATCGAGGGAGCCGGGGACTTCAAACTGTGCGCATGGATGAAGGACCGGAGAAAGCTGATTGGAATTCCTCTCATCCTTTTCGGAGGCGGCTACGGGACGCTTTCGCAGGAAACTCTGGAACAATGCGGGGCCGCCGGTTTTCTTCCCAAGCCGTTCAAACGCCAACAATTGGTCGACGCCATCCAAGGCGTGATCAGACTTCGCTCCCGGGCCCGACCGAACCGGCATTGATCGATTCCGGGCTCCGCGAAATCGGGTCAGCCGAGAAATTCGCGCACTGCCCCGCAGAACTCCTTTGAAGACTCGATATGCGGGTTGTGACCGCTATCCGCAATCGTTTCAACGAGAGCGGAAGGAAAATGGCGACGGATAACGTCCATGTCCTCATCGCGAACGAAATCCGACTTCCCTCCCCTCACAAACAGAGCCTCTCCCCGCCAGGCTTCGCCTTCCTCCAGAGGCGACCTTCCGAGCTCCCGGAGCGATTCCGTCAGTACGGGAAGGTTGACCTGCCATGCGAACGATCCGTTCGCGCCAAGAACCAGGTTGGTCAAAAGGAATTGCCGAAACGCCCAACTCGGGATTCGTTCTTCGAGGAACGCTTCCGCATCCTTGCGCGTCCGAATTTTCGAAAGCGGCAACGCGTTGATCGCCGAGAACGCCCGCTGGTTGTAGGGAGGATTGTTTCTGGGAGCAATATCGACGACAACCATCCTGTTGACCCGTCCGGGATAATCCACTGCCAATCGCATCGTCGTCTTCCCCCCCATGCTGTGACCGAGAAAATCCGCCCGCCCGATTTTCCTGGCATCCATCCAGGCGAGGACGTCTTCAACCATCAAAGGATAGGAGTGTTCGCCCGCATGCGGAGATTGGCCGTGATTGCGGAGGTCGAGCGCATACACGCGCCGTTCAGCGCCCAACCTGCTTCCCACGGTCGCCCAGTTGCGCGACGACCCCAGCAGCCCGTGCAAGATGATCAACGGCGGCGTATTGCTTTCGCTTTCACCAAAACTTCTAAAAAACAGGTTCTCAGGCATTGACCTTACCGGTAATACGGAACCGATAATTCACGCAAGCCGTATCGCAGCCCGCGAGCCCTCCAACTCGCCAATCCGTGTCCGAAAAAGCCGCATCTGTGCCGATCGCCACCCAGGGCCGACACGCTTCACTCCATCCTCGCCGGGAAGCGTTTTCCCCCTCCTGAGGGGAAACCCGCCACAAATATAAGCTTGAGCCCCCGCACCCTCCATAGCAAAACGTGTCCATGGCCGAGAAGAACGAAAAACGCCCTCTCGTGGGGATAATTATGGGAAGCCGGTCCGACTGGCCGACGCTTGAGTTCGCGGCGCGGACGCTGGATGCCCTGGGCGTTTCCTGCGAGACAAAGATCGTCAGCGCCCACCGCACTCCGCAGCGCATGTACGAGTATGCCCGCACAGCCGGGGAACGCGGCCTCCACGCGATCATCGCCGGTGCCGGCGGCGCGGCGCACCTTCCCGGCATGGTCGCCGCCCTGACGGAACTCCCTGTCCTCGGGGTTCCCGTCGAATCCAGGATACTGCACGGAGTCGATTCCCTGCTTTCCATCGTTCAGATGCCCGCCGGCGTGCCCGTGGCCACCTTCGCCATCGGCAAGGCCGGCGCCGTGAATGCTGCGCTCTTTGCCGCCGCACAGATCGCGGTCAACGATTCCGCCATCGCCGAAAATCTCCGCCGGTACCGCTCCGAGCAGACCCGGAAAGTCGAAGACAGCACCCTGCCATGATTGCGCCCGGCAGTACTCTGGGCGTCATGGGAGGAGGCCAGTTGGGGCGCATGTTCGCCATCGAAGCGCGGAAGATGGGTTACCGTGTCCACGTCTTCGATCCTTCGCCTGCCTGCCCGGCCGGGCAGGTCGCCGACCTCGAAATCAACGCCGAATACCGCGACGAGTCCGCGCTGGCCCGCTTTGCCGAAGGCGTATCGACGGTCACTTTCGAATTCGAAAACATTCCGGCCGCATCGCTCAACGTGCTGAGCAAAGCGCGACCGGTGCATCCGTCGCCGGAGGTTCTCCTCATCTGCCAGAATCGGGAACGGGAGAAAACCTTCCTGGAGCGCAACGGTTACCCGGTCGCCCCGTTCGCAGTCATCGATTCACCCGAGGCCCTCCGCGAAGGCCTGCTCCAAACCGGAACGCCCGCCGTTCTCAAGACCGCCGACTTTGGTTACGACGGCAAAGGCCAGCTCAAAATCGACAAGCCCGAGCCGCCTGGAGAATTATGGGAGCGATTCGGACCCCGCAGAGCCGTGCTGGAAGGCTGGATAACCCACGAATTCGAACTGTCCGTCGTCTGCGCGGGTTCGCCGGCCTCCGGCTATTCCTGTTTTCCCGCCGCGGAAAACGTTCACACCCGTCACATTCTCGACGTCTCGATCGTACCGGCCCGGATCGATCCCGCGATCCTCGAGGAAGCAGAATCGATCGCGCGCTCACTGGCTCGCGACCTGAGTTTGACCGGGCTTCTCGCAGTCGAGTTTTTCCTCGACTCCCAGGGCGGATTGATCGTCAACGAACTCGCCCCGCGCCCCCATAATTCCGGTCACTACACCTTCGACGCGTGCGTCACCAGCCAGTTTGAACAACAGGTGCGCACGCTCTGCAACCTTCCTGCGGGTTCAACGCAACTTCTCTCACCCGTCGTCATGGTCAACCTCCTCGGCGACCTCTGGAACGATGGCGAGCCCGATTGGAACACCATCTTTTCGGAGCCTTCCGCGAAACTCCATCTCTACGGGAAAAACGAACCGCGGCCGGGCCGGAAAATGGGGCACTTTTGCGTTCTGGATCCGTCCCGTGACGAAGCCCTCCGGAAAGCCTTGAATATCCGCGCCAATCTCGGCATCGATACGGATGCCGGCCGGGCGCACGGGTGATCACCCGTCCTTCTCCCTCTCCAAATGCGCCTCCTCCTTCTCAAATTCACCGGCTCGCTTCTGGCTTCGTTGCCCGAGCCGTTGCTCCGATCCATCGTTTGGATCCTCGGGGGACTGCTCTACTTCGTTCCCTCCTCACGGCGCCGGATCATCCGCTCGAATCTCCACCACGCATTTCCGGACAAGGGCCGCGATGAACGCCGCAAACTCGGACTCGAATCCTGCCGCCGGATGATCGAAACGGGGGTTTTCGCAATCATCCTTCCCTTCCTCGACGAAAAGCGGCTCCGCCCCAGTCTCGACATCCCGGAGGAATCGCGAGTGCATCTTGCGAAGCTGTATAACCAAACCGCGCCGACCATCGTCCTCATTCCCCATATCGGATCGCCTGAAGCCGTCACGTTGATTCCGCTGGTTTACGGCGAAAAGCTGCCCGAACTCGGCGCTGTTTACCGCCCGTTTGACAATTCTGTCTTTGAAAAGTGGGTACGAGAGACCCGCGAAAGATTCGGCGTTGAACTCCTTTCACGCAAGGAAGGCTTCTCCCGCGGAATGGAGATCCTGCGCGGCAACGGTGTTCTCGGTATTCTCTTCGACCAGAATGCCGGCAGGCGCGGCGCCCTGATCACCTTCCTCGGGCGAATCGCCTCCGCGACCGATCTTCCGGACATGCTCGCCCGGCGATTCAATGCGCGGTTGATCGGGGTTTACCCGAAACGGACCGGATTCCTCCGCTCGCAGCTTGTCATAGACACAATCACCCCCCGCTCGGATTCCGCAGGCGCAATCACTCTTGCCGCAAATGAATGGCTGGAAAATCTCCTGGCCGGCGAAGACGACGTTTGCTCGTCATGGCTGTGGCTCCACGAGCGTTGGAGGACGCAGAATCGGGCGCACAAACGATTCCGCCTCTCCCAGAAGCGGAACCTTCTCGACCTTGAAAGGGGGCTGCGCGGATGGAAGGAGCTTCCCCGGAATACACGATTCTGGGTCCGCATGCCCAACTGGCTGGGAGATGTCGTTATGGCGCTTCCCCTCTTGAGAGCCCTTCGGGTTTCGCGCCCCGACGCGCGCATTACGGTCATCGGCAAAGGCGCGTTTCTCCCGTTGCTACGGCGGTTCGGGGTAGCCGACGAAACCCTGTCCCTTCCGGAGCGGGAAGCGCCTTCTTTTCGCTTTTTCCACCGACTTCGTCACAAATATCCGGATACGTATATTCTCCTTACAAATTCATTCAGAGGAGACCTCGAAGCGATGCTCACCCGATGCCCGCAGCGTTTCGGAATGATCCGATCCGGACGGCCTCGTCCTTTTCTTACCGACGCATGGCGATTGCCCCCCGAAATAGATGAAAACCGGATGCACCAGACCTGTGTGTGGGAACGATTATTCCGTCATTTCGGGCTCGATAGCGATTTGGATTTCTCGCCTCCCGAATACCGAACGGGCGACGAGTCTCCTTCGAATCGGATGAAATTCATCGTCGGCCTGATCTGCGGAACGGAGAACACCCCGGAGAAGCGCTGGCCGATTGCGGGATGGAGGGCCCTTATCCGCCGCCTCCTGGAGCTTCCCGGCGCGCCCGAGATCCGTCTCTTTGGAACCGCAGCCGACCG
This sequence comes from Opitutales bacterium, assembly GCA_007130045.1. Lineage (GTDB taxonomy): Bacteria > Verrucomicrobiota > Verrucomicrobiia > Opitutales > T3Sed10-336 > PXDC01. The sequence continues at coordinate 37,157 of SLTG01000101.1, read as the reverse complement.
GGAGATTACCGCCGAGATCGAAGAAATCTTTCCACATGAACCGGTCATCGATCTGGCGGGAAAAACCACTCTCGACGACTTTGCCGTCGAACTCCGTCGCTGCAGGGTGGTCGTCTGCAACGACACCGGCGGCATGCACCTGGCGAATGCGCTCGGAGTGCCGGTCGTCGCGCTCTTCGGCCCGACCAATCCCCGCCGCACCGGCCCCGTCTTCAACGCCCCTAAAACGATCCTTCAGCCTCCGCGTTGCCCGCCCGAGGGCGGCGGCTCGATGGATTCCATCGAGGTGGAAGCCGTCCTCGAAGCGGCGAAACGGCACTTGTAGAGATTGTGGCCGGCGACGATCGAATCGAAATTCGCGCCGTCGGACGTGCTCAGCAAATCAGGTCTTTGAAATCGCTGAAGTCGGCGCGAAAGCCATCGGGAATTCCCTTGGCGATTACCGAAATGGCGTCGTGGGAATGGAGGGACTCGAGGTGCGCGCAGGCAACCTCGAAGTCGCGAATCCGCTTGTCCGCAGCCAACTGCTCGTGCAGCAGGCGGGCGGCGTCCTCGACGAATTTGACGGCGGCGCCGTTCATTTCCGCGAACGCCTGTTCGTCCTCCCGCTTAACCATCACCTGTGTTTCCGTTTTCAGCGCGGCGAGACTGTGGGCGTGCAGGTCCTCGATCGAAACCTCGGCTTCGGGTTCGACCTCGACCCGGAGGCGCGCCTTGCTGCGCTGCGAGTGCGGGATCGCGTAAACGTTGCGAACGTCCCGCGCGTGTTCGGCCAGTTCCGCCGAGCAGGGACAGGCCGACGAATAAACGAAGTCAAAATAGAGGATCTTCCGGAAGCGGTCGTCCCGGTCCACAACACCCTCGAAAGCGACGTCGTAATACTGAAAGCCGCTCAGGTCGCTTCGCAGACTTTGCTGCATCATCGGATACGAAAAACTCAGCTTGATTTGCGCCGAAAACGTATCCATCGAACGCTTGTAGAAATCGAGAATTTCCCTCAGCAACTCGGGGGAGAACACCTGCTCCTTGTAGTCATAGAAGGAGCGCATGATCCGCGACATGTTGATCCCTTTGCGCGACGCCTCCAGCGACACCGTTCCGGTCACGCTGGTTTCGAGCATCAGAGGCTCGTCGCGATAAGACACCGCATACTTCAACGGAAGACGAAAATTGGAGATACCCACCTGCTGGATACCGACCCTGGCGCCCCGGATTGATTCCGCCGCCGCGTTCTGCACGTCGGGGAGTGTCTTGTAATAATCGTCGCTCATTACGAAGGACGCGTCGTAATCGCGCGCCATCCGGTCGTCATCTTGCCGGTCGTTCCCGTTCAGGTGAAGTTTATTGTCAGCCGTTTTCATGAATAGTGCGGGAATCAGCCCCGAAATTCAACACTGTTGCAATCCGTCTCGCGGACGCGGACCGAGTGAAGCCGTCCCTGATTGATGTACGGTTTGATTTGGTGCCAGAAGGCGACCGCGAGGTTCTCGGTTGACGGGATGATTCCTTCGAGAAAATCGACATCGAGATTCAGGTTCTTGTGATCACACTTTTCGACGATCGCCTCGTTGATCACTTTCTTCAAATAGGCAAGGTCGATGACGTATCCGGTCTCCGGGTCGGGTTCGCCGGCCACGGAGACCTCGACCCAATAATTGTGCCCGTGCCAATGCGCGCTGTTGCAGCATCCGTACATTTCGCGGTTCCAGTCCTCCGACTTATCGGGATTGTCCAGCCGGTGCGCGGCGTTGAAATACGCGCGCCGTGTCACGAGCACCTCCCCCTTCAGGGAGCGGCCCCGAATCCGCTTTTTGTCGATCGCTGCTGCTGTCTCCGCCATAAAACCTTTAAAGAAAAGGGAGAATCGGGCAAACGTCAACCGGACGTTTCACGAAGCGCCGTCGCTGACGGAGATCACGCGGTTTACCCGCGCGCCTTCGATCATAATCCTTGCGTCCCCTCTCCCGATCGACTTCTCTCGTTATCGATGCCGATACGGTTCAAAATCCTCGGAAGCAGCAGCGCGGGAAATTGCGCGCTCCTGCAGACGGAAAACTCGCGGGTGCTTGTGGATGCGGGATTCTCGGCGCGCCGCATTTGCGAAATGCTCGAAGCCTGCGGAGAGTCGATTGACGGCATAGACGCCGTCTTTATCACCCACGAACACGGCGATCACGTCGCCGGGCTGCGCGGGCTTTCCCGGCACCCGCATCTCAAAGTCTTCGCCAACGCCTTCACCGCCGAGGCGGTCCAAACCCGTTTAAAAACCCGGCTCGACTGGCGGATTTTCCAGACGGGTCAACGGTTCACCTTCCGCGACCTCGAAATCGATCCTTTCGCCCTGCCCCACGACGCCCACGATCCGGTGGGATTCGTTTTCACAACGGGCGGGGGCGACCTTTTTCAGCCGCGTTCGGCCGTGGGCTGGGTCCTGGATCTCGGCTATATCCCGGAAATGGTCAGGGAGCGGATACGGGGCGTGGATGTTCTCGTCATGGAAGCCAATCATGACAGCGACCTTCTCAAGAACCACGTCAAACGCCCTTGGTCCCTCAAGCAGCGCATCTCCGGTCGCCACGGCCACCTTTCGAACGAATCCGCCCGCGAACTCATCGAAGGTACCCCGGATGCCGGATGGAAACAGGTGTACCTCGCCCACCTGAGCGGCGACTGCAACACCGTCGACCACGTGAAACGGTCCTTCGCCCGCTCCCTCAACAACGGATTGTCCCACACTCTCTCCATCGTCGCCCCGGGAGACGGTACGCCGTTTTTCGAGCTGCCGCAACCGGCAAGCCCCGCGCCGCCCTCCCCTCAGGAGTCCAGCGTCATCACGACCCTGAAAAACCGCCGCTCGTCGGCGGATCCGGGCAGTTCAATCTGAAACTCCCCGTTGCCCGTTTGTTCCGCCGGCACAGGATGGGAGTGATAATCTCCTCCCGGACCGTCCGAATATTCGATCACAAAACCAATCCGGTCGGCGTATTTTTCCGACCAGTCCCAATCGAGCCGCACGGACCCGTCCTCCTGCATCGCGATCCGTACGGAGGGAGGCCTCAAATCCTCAACCGGTTCCGCAGGCACGTCGCCGGGATCGGTGGGATCCGTTCCTTCGAGGTATTGCTGGAGGGCCGAATAGCCGGAGCCATCGGGACTTTCAAAAGGATCGACGCCGGTCTTTCCGAAGAAAAACCGCTCCCAGTCATCGGACAGCAGATTCCCGTCCCCGTCGCCGGGAATCACGTCGGGAGCTTCCAGAACCCAAACCGACAGCACTTCCATCGCCTCGCCCGAACAATCGGAGCGCACCGGCTCTTCAAAGCCGTACACGAGAATCCGCGTTCCGGCGGGAAGCGGAAACGCGCCCGGGAAACGGTACGGGCTGCCGTCGCGCCGGACGAGGCTCACCGGGGATCCGTCCTCCAGCGAAAACACCGTCAGACATACGCCGAGAAACGAATCCTCGTCCACCGCGAATCCCCGCTCGACCGGCATCCGCGGTTGGGGAAGATCCACCAGGGCGACCGCCGTATCCCGCAGGGCGTCGAGTTCGGATTCACTCCATTCCCCTTCGTCTCCGTAGTCCCCGGGAATCGGCTCCCCGGTCAGCAGAGCCCGGAAAACTTCGATCGGCGCCGGGAAATTGCCGGCGGCCGCGTCGCCCCCCTCGGTCGAACCGATGTGATGGACCGCGTTGGCGAAATCGCGCAGGGCCGTGACCGCCCCGTCACCCGAGTCGAGGGCGTCCCGCAGGGCATCGACGATCTCGGAGGGAAAATAAACACCGCCGGCCGTGTCCCCGCCCGGATCGGCCAGGGACCGCAGGTGCGCCGCGGTAATGCGAAAGCGCCCCGAATCTCCGGACCGGAAGGGGAACATTGTCGCACCGGCCGCTTCCTCCGTTTCCCATTCACCCGCGTCCGCCAGCAACAACGCAAACGTTCTCTCAAGGATCGCCGCGTGCAACGTATCCACAGGCGCCATACGGGCATTGAACGCCCGGCGTCCCGTGTGCTGAAACGCATCCAGCGCCGCGTCGGTCCACGCATCCACTTCATCCGCATGGTCGCCGCCCGCCTGACCGAATTCATAATCAACCTCCGGCGCCTGCAGCACGGGAACGGATTGGACCGAGAGCCCCTCGCGGCCGACCGCGTCCTCTCGATCAATCCCGTCCAGGCCGTAAAAGTTCGGCGAACGCCCCACGTACAGACCCGCCGCCGGATTTGCGGGAATCTCGGGTACCCGAACACGCGGAAACTCCCCGGACGCCTCGTCGAAACGCCCCGACGACAACGCCGTGCCCCCCGCGTCAAAGATCCGCACTCTCGTGCCGGGCTCGGGTCGGGCGGTTGTCCCCCCGTCGAAAAACGCGCGCACGTCCACCACCACATCGAAGCTGGAACGCACGTCGGCACGCTCCTCTCCGTTGCCTGCAGCCGCGTCCAGGATCCGGTCGAGACTGGTCTTCCCGTCACTCGCATCGGCGGCATGCGGATTGTATCCATAAGAGATTTCGATGAAATCCGGAACCCCGTTCCCATTCGAATCCATTTCGTGAGGCTCCACGGAAAAACGGTACCGTGCGGTACGGATCTCGGAGGCGGCGCCGCCCGGGGCGCGGGCGTAATATTCAACGTCCGTGTCTTGGAACAGCCAGAAAGGATCCTGGTAGGTCTCCCAGGATCCCCCTTCGCCGGAACGGTAATAGGCCTGGGTACCCGGCGGGACTTCGAAGGACACCCTGACGGAACGGTCATAGGTGCCGCCGACGGGCGCGACGCGCGGCGGATCCACCGCAGGGCTCGCAACCGGCTCAAAATCGTACATCGAAAACGCCGCGGCCGCAGCGGGCTGATTCGTCAGAACGTGCGTCGCGTCGTCCGGCGCGGGCCCGAAATCCCTTTGCAGGGGATCGGATAACCCCGCGGACTCCCCGTCGAATACGCTCACGTAGGCGATGGTCCGGTCGTCGCTTTCCAGGAAGCCTTCCACGCTCCATGCCCCGGCGCCCCGGCGTTCGAGCAAACGGGACTCGAGATCCGCCAGCGGATCCCCGTCGTACAGGGAGACGTTCGCCCCGAAGAATCCCGCTTCGCGCGAAGGGAGCGCCCCGGTATCGGTTATTTCGTATCCGCCCTCGCCGTCCGGCTGCACGCGGTGGAATAGCTCGGAAACGCCCCCCGGCTCGGCTCCGGAAAACAGCATGAAGTCGCCGTCCGCCAACGGAACGCCCCCCGTAAAGACACCGGTGCCGCCGGGCGGCACAAGCTCGTCGATCAAAAGGAATCCGTCATCGGAATCGAATTCGAAAACCCGCGCGCCGGCGCCGCCGTCGAAAACGACCAGCAGACGCGCCGGATCGCCGGGCAGGCGGACGACCGATTCCACCGGTTCCTTAGTATCCAGAAACTCCATGGGTTTGAGATCGACGTCGCCGTTGCCTGCGCTCACGGCATACAGGGTCAGGCCCGTCGCCCCGGGTACAAAACGAACAAATCCCCCGCCTCCCCCGTCGCCAAAGTTTCCGAACACAGCCCGTTCGCCGGCCAGCGCCTGAAGTTCCGTTAGAACCTCCATTCCGGAACCGTTCCAGGCTTCGAACACAAACACCGCTCCGGCCTGCGCCCCCTCTGGAAAATCCAGGCGCGTCACGAATACCGTATCGCCCGCGCCCTCTTCGAAATACGCGTATCCGGAGAATCCGGACGCCGCCTGTTCCTGCCACGCCTGAATCTCCGCAAACCCTTCTTGACGGCGCTGAAGAGCGGATCGGATTCCTTCGATTCCCTCCCCGTTCTCAACGGTCGAGGCAAGGAGCCCGTCCTCGCTCGTTTTCAGCGTGGCGGACGGTATCCCGGTGAAAGCGCCCGGACCGACTCCCTGCGGAAACGCGGCCAGTGCCGGCGCGTCGCCGGGAAATACATGGATCCGGTTGGCTGAACGCCCGCCCACGGCGAACCCGAAACCTCCTCCGTCCCCGAACGCTCCGAAGGAGGCGTCGTCCGCACCGAGTATGCCGCTCGAACGCGCCTCGCGCCAGGCCACCGCGCCGCCAGGGCCGCCCTCCCCGATCAGGAACACACCGCTCTCCCGCTCGATCAGCAGGATATCCGGATGCCCGCTGTCGTTCAGGTCCGCCGAGCCGAACAGCTCCGCATCCGACCGGTACACCTGGGGCGTTTCCCAGGCCCCGGGCAGCGAATGCGGTGTCATGAAAGACCCGATACAAATCGCCACGCCGCAACCAACCAACCCCCGAAGTGTTCGCCCACGACGGACACGGGCCCGGACAACCGAAATTATTGTAATCAGAAATCTCATAGCTCCCGCATAGGCTTCGTTTATGGATTGAAGGGAGGCGACACGAACACCCGGCCGATTTCGCCGTCGGGACGGAAATGCACCAGCAGGTAGCGGTATTCGGTCCCGCCTATAAAGGGGTGGTGATCGATGAATAAGACCCGGTGGGTGGGACCCTCCTCATCGGGGTCTTCGATCGGTTCGAAAATGAACCGGGAATCGCGAAGGAGGTTCACCACAATCGTTTCATGTTCGAAGGTAAACTCGTAATTCTCTTCGTACGCCAGTTCGTTGATCCTCGGCGAAACCTGAGTGAACGTTGCGGGGACCGGCGTGTCCCCAAAGACGCCGATACCCGCGGATGAGACCGGCACACGATACACGACAAACGGCAAGAGCCCCGAATCCGCGTTCGCATCGCCGGAATCGCCCATTGAGAAAAGCATCTGCTCGGGCCTCGTGCCCGGAGGAAACGTATTGGGAAACGGGAAGGACCCAATATCGCTCAACTGCACTTCGTACCGGAATTCCCCGAGTTTGATCGCCAGATACTGCTCGTCGCCGATCTCGTAGTTGCCGGCCTCGATTCGTTCGTTCAACTGCGCGAGCTCGGCGGCATCGGGCACGGGTCTTTCGGGCCAGGGCGTTTCCTCGGGGTCCGCGTCCGGATCGGGCGCCGACCAGGAAAACGCGAGGCGATTGCTCAAGGAACCGGTTACCCGCGTCTGCGGAGGCTCGTAGCCGCTCGCCTGGCTTTCATCCACCGCGAACGGCCCCGGACCGACCGCGCGCACAACGGCTTCGTATTCGACTCCGGGTTCGACCGCCACATCGACGACAAACTCCGCTCCATCGCCAAAGCCGCCGGCAATGCGCGGCGTCTGGAATATGTGGTGTTCGCGTAAAAACAGCGGAACGATCCCGAACGGTCCGTCCCCGCCGTCACCCATTTCTAGCGGCAGCAAAACCGGCTCCACGGATAGCGGTCCCTGCAATAAATCGGACTCCGTTTCCGCCGCGCGGCCGGCCGGTGTCAACAGGACCTCGAAGCGCTCGACGCCGGCCGGCGGACAGAACCAGCGCAGGCGCATGTTTCGCCTGCCCTCGCCGTCCTCTTCCCGGGCGGTGACGGATGCCAGGATGGGCACGGGAAGGTCCGAGTGTTTCGCATCCACGCAATCCAGCCGAACAAGCGGTCCCGCGTTTCCGTGCTCGTCGAACACCTGCCCGTAGTAGCACAGGCGCGTGAACGCCGACGCCGGCATGGCGGCATCCTCCCAGGGAATCTCGGTCGCATCCTCGTAGCTGTCGTCGCCCTGGTCGATCAGCGTCAGCGAACCTTCGTCCACACGCCGGTAGAGCTTCCATTCACGCGTTCCCTCGGGAATTTCCATGAATCCGCCGACCGGCTGGACGTCGTTGCTCCCGTCGGCCACGCCGGGATCCCGGCTCGTATGGGTGAAACAATCTTCGCCCTTCGCACCGCGGACAAACTCCGCCCGGGCCTCCAGCCCGAGATCCGTCCGCCCCCCCGGCCAAAGCGGAATCTGCTCCTGCCAGGGAGCCGAAACATCCCCGCTATTCGTTCCGGCGCGAGCCCGCAGCAACATCCCCTGTCCCGCGTACTTGTCGCCCACGTTGATCGACTCCAGGAATTCGACCGTATCCTCGCCGTCCTCAAAGTAGACCCGGCCGAGCGAGTGAATCTGACCGTGGAACGGGTACGAAAACTCGACCCATTCGATCGCCGGGTGGGTGCGTTCCACTTCAATCAGAATCTCCATGCTGGACAGGCTTCCGGCAACGCCCCCCAGGTTCGGACGCTGCCGCTCCAGGACTTCCGGAACGAGGCAGCTGATTTCCAATCCCCCGCTCTGCGAACCCGGTCCCTCGCGGTCGCGCAGCACGCCGGGCACAGGGCCGCTGTTACCGGAGAGATTTCCGCCGCACACGGAATTGTCCTCCGCCCGGACCGTGTACCAGAACGTCCGTCCGGCATCCTCCTCGATCGTTGGCGCCCCCGCCCCTGTATCGTCGATCCGGCCGAACTCCCGGCCGGGAACGTGGGGAATCGGACCCGCTATCAAATTGGCCGCGGGATCGCCCGCCTTCTCATGGATCTCGGGAATACTGTCCCAGCGGTACACATAGTAATTCGCCGCCTCCGCACGCGGGTCATCCTCGTCGTTCTGGCGCCACCGAACGCGGAGAAATTGCTCGCCCTCACCGCCTTCGTATTCGAACACGTTGTCCACGCCGACATCGACCGGGGCGACGGGAGGCAGCTTGCTGCAGACGGTAACCAGCGTTCCGGGCGACGAAACGCCATCGGTGCCGAGAAGGTCGGTTGCGGTGACAAAGTAATAAAACTGCTCGCCGTCCTCGAATCCGTTTGCGCCGTCGGGTGCGCGGTCGTTGTCGTCCGTATAGAAAAACCGGTCCTCGTCGCGGTCTTCGGGATCCGTGCCCGCAATTTCCGTCACGTCGGCCTCCGTCAGGATCTCTCTGGCCAGGACCGGCAGCCGGTTCGCCCGTACCACCTCCGGAACGGCATCCCACCCCGGTTCGTCAATCCTCTCCGGATTTTCAAAATTGGACTCCGGGTTCGCGAAATCGGGCGGTTCCCTGTTCCAGCCTTCGCTTTCGGCAAACTCGCGCTCAACACGATAGACGTTGAAACCGCCGTGCAGGGGCATGCGGTGAAGGAGGGATTCGGGCTGGGACCAGAGAAGGCGGACGTTGAGATGGCCCTTGGCCCCCGGTGCTGTGACGTCCAGTGGCGCCCCGGGCGCGGGCAGAATCTCCGGGTTGTTCGGGTCCACGGTGGCGCGACCGAAAACCCGGACTGTCTCCGTGCCGGTTTCGTCGAGCTCGCGAATCTCGTAGGTGGTGATCTCGTCGAGCGGCGCGGCATACGCCCTGCCCACGGCCATCGACAGGGCCGGACTTCCCTCCGAAAGCACCAGGAGATTCTCCTGGACGACCGGGTCGGCGATCGCACCCAGGATCACGGCGGATAGCTTTTCGCCGATCCCCCAGTCCGGGTTCGGAATCAGGTCCTGGAACACCGCTTCGACACGCTCCTCCAGCTCCGCTCGGGATTCTCCGAGCCGTTCGGCACGAGAAACGATCGCGGAGAGAACCGGGGGTTCGGTCTGCACGTTGACAACCGAAACGCGCTCGTACGCGCCCGCCGATTCCGGAACACCCGGTTTCGCGAACACGCCAACCGGTTGCTGGAAGAGCAGATCCGGTTCGGTCGTTCGCCAGGCCACATACGCCCAGGGTTCGCCCTTATCCACGGTCTCGATAACCAGGCCGGCGGTGAACGCCATGCGGCCGGATTCATCTTCCTGGGCGCTTCCAAGTGAAGCACCGAGCAAAAACAACGCCGCAAGAACGGCTCGAATGGGAGTGACCCCGCGAATTCCCGTTCGTCTATTCATCGATCGATACTCCATTGTCCTGCCTTGTAACTTGCCCGGATCGATTTCTCATAGCTTTTGCAGAACCGGCACTTGCCCACGGATCCGCCGACCGACCCCTGGCCGCTGAAATTGAAATCGCTTCCCTGCTTGACCCCGGTCATTTCCAATCGCCCGGAAATGGAGAAGACGCACAACGCATCCCCGGATACTCCGCCGACCAGCCGGCCGCCAAACGTGGGCCCCTCCTTGAAGTAGAAGGCGCCGGCCCCGATGGTCGCGGAAATCCGGAACATGCAACTTGCCGGAACCCCGGTCAGCATTTCGGAAATGGGGAGCGACCCCTCGCAGAACACGTATCCGCCGGTGAATTGCTCTCCCTCCGTTATGACCTCGGTCACCGCCGGATCCCAAAGAGCGATCGGGTCGAGCGTGCAGGTGCCGCCGAAAAAGAGCCCGCCGGCAAACTCGTAGTCGGAAAACGCAACCCTGGTGGCGGCAGACAGGTAGTTTTCGGTCGGACCGAACGCAACGGCCGCTCCGAACTCGCTGACCGAGAAACCTTCGAAATCGATCGTGCCGTCGGTCATCGTCAGCGAGCCCCCGAGCCCCTCCACCGAGAACGGATCCGTGCTGAAGCTGAACTTCGTTTCGACGCCCACCCGTACCCCGTCGCCGGGCAGCCCGTTGACACCGATATCCTCCACGCCCATCTTCACCTCGGTCACCGCCGGGTCGTCGTCGCCAAACTCCAGACCGCAGCCGTCGGAGCCCATGGAGTTCATCTGCTCGATGAGCAGGAACCCGCGGAAGTTCATCGATTCCGACACCGCCCATTCCAGGTGGACGTCGAGCCGCAACCGGCGCAACGCCTCCCCGTTGATATGGGCGTAACCGTTGAGTTCGCCCGCGCCGACGTAATCGCCGACTGTGTCGAGCAGAGGATTGATCGTATCATCGATTTCGGCGAGGTAATCCCGGGCAAGCTCCCGCAGGACTTCGTTCAACCTTTGAAACCCGCTGTCGATGGCCTCGCGGGCGGTCGCGTCCAGATCGTAAACGCGCTGCTTGAGCGCCACATGAATATCCGCGATCATCTCCGTCTCGAAAAAGCGGTCCCGCAGCTCGGAACGCACGAGTTGCTTCAGTTCCTCCGCATCGTAGTCCTCGAACGGAGAAAGGCCGTCACCCACGAAGGTTTCGTTCGCAGGGCGGTCCGTCTCGAACTCGTCGAAAAACCCTTCCAGGCGCTCACGGACGTTTTCGGCGATGGACTCGATTTCATCCTGCGCTCCGTCGATGTGGTCATGGATCTCCTCGGCGATGCCTTCGAACCGGGCGATCTCGCGCCGGAGATCGCGGACCTGGTCGCGGACCCGCGCGAGTGTTTCCTCTATCTTCTGCAGCGTCGGTTCCGCCTCTTCCAGGAGGCCGTTGAGTTTCGCATTCAATTCCTCGGTCGCACTGTCGATGAGCGGGCCGAGGTTGGATGCGAGGTCGGGCGAAAGCTGATCGAGCAATTCCTGGACGAGCTTGGGAACGATCTCCCGCTCGCCGAACTCCAGTTCGTCGCCGGCCCGTTTGACGGCGCGCGACAGCAGACCGCTCACCCAATCGCCGTTCGTGTCGCCAAAGATTTCGGCCATCCAGTCCTGCAAGTAGCCCTCGACCTCCTCGATAATCACTCCGTCCGCGTCGACCGGATACCCGCCCACAATGGCTTCCACATCAACACTTATTCCCTGTCCCTCCAGCCAGTCCTCGAACGCGGTCGCGTCGGTCGCGGGAATGAGATCCCCGTTCTCGTCGATCCGCACCTGGCGGATCAGGCCGTCGATCGCCGTTTCGACCCGCCTCAGGCGGCCGTCGATTTCGTCGAAAACCCCGCCGGTCTGCTCGATTCCCCCGGAAAGCTGCTGCAATACCCCCACCAACTCGGACGATGCCACGTCCTCGGCGTCAAACAGGAAGGTTTTCAACTGGTCGCGGTACTCCTCGACCCATTCGTGTAGAGCCGCCCCCTGGTCGCTTTCGTCCCGGAGATCGTCGTAAGCATCCTCCAACGTCTCGAACATTTCGTCGATCAAGTCGTCGGTCAGAGCGAAGAGCGTTTCCTCAAGGAAATCGTCGAGCCGGTCCCGGAGCATGGAGGACAGGTCATCCATTCCCGCAAGTATGGCGTCGCGCACCTGGGAGCCGGCGGCCTGCGCGATGCTTTCGGCGACGCCGAGGTGTTCGTCCGCGATATTGTAGGCCGCGGAGGCCAGGGAGATTCTCGGGAGGCCGTCGTAACTCGCGCCGAAGGTCAGCTCGGCGTTTTCGGCGCTCAGGTACTCGATCTGATGCTCCGCCTCGATGACGACCAGGCTGCTCGCAATCGGTTCGAAGGAACGGAACGAGCGCGTGATACGGTCCCAGCGAAGCGGATAGTCGAATTGCACGACCTCCAGCCAGTTCTGGCGCGCGCGGACGAGGTACTGCAACTCGGGATCGGACAGTCCCCGGTACGAGTCCAGCGCGATTCCTCCGGGGAATCCGCGGTTTTCGGGGTCGAACCCGCTGGAGGTGAGATAGGATTCCCCGTTTTGTTGCCATCCGTGTTCCGGCCAGCCGCCGGCCAGGTGCGGCGCCTCGCCGTTCGTCTCGTCGAGGTCCGAATCGCCCCGCGTGTGAACGTGGACTTTCAGGGCCTTGAAGAACGGGACCCCGACCTGCCCGGCCAGGGAGAGGAAGCCCTGGGCCGATCCGGAATCAGCGAACGTGGCTTCCGGATTGAAATACGCCGTGCTCACCGGCTCGAGGACGTAGGTCTCCTCGTCGGGACCGCCGAAGTGCACGAGCGTCGGCGCGAGAAGGCGCGAGTCGAGCCCTTCCGGAGCGTTCGGCGCCGCGGCGGAAGTGAGGTCCCCGTTCGGAAAGATCCCGAGTTCTCCCGCGAACCGCTCGGCGAACGCGTCCCCTCCGGTCTCGACGCCCAGGGCGAGGACCGAATCGTCCTCGCAGGCGTCATCGGTCACAAAGCGTATCGAATGCGCCAGGAACTCGGCCGCCCAGTAACTCAAGGTGTCCCGATCCCCTTCGGGCGGATCGGCCCGGTCCAGATCCCCGAGACAGGTCAGCGTGAGTTCTTCGAACTCCTGCACGAACCCGCTCGGATTCGGCAGGTCGAGTTGCCCGTTCGTGCGGGACTCCCGGTTGGCGCTCGACAGGAACGAAAGCCCGAAATTGGTGAACTCGAACTCGTACCCGTAAATCGTCATTTCCTGCGGGAACGTTCCCGGGACCGCCTCGTATATACCGCTGACCCCCGAGAAGCGCGCGTAAAACTTCGAGCGTTTCGTCAATTCGAATTCCGCGGTTTCCCCGCCGATGAGACTGACCGCGTTCATTGCGCCCGGCTCATCGTCCACCCGGAAGTTCAGTCCGGAATAATCCCCGTGGCCCGCGCGGTATTCGGGAGTGTCCGGAAGCTCGAGCGATTTCCTGTCGTCCGGGTCCACTCCCGCCAGAAGCAGCGCGGAGGGGCCGTCAACAAGCCCGCCCTCATAGAAAGCCGCGTCCATACGCACGCCCGCGGCGTGATATTGGGCCTCGAGGAACGGGTCGGTCTCGTGGGCGAAGGCCTCCGCGGAAATATAACCCCAGTGGAGTTCCGTGGGCGCTTCCATGACTCCCTGAGCGTGCAATCCTCCGTTACCGGTGAAATGCACGCGTTCGTTGTCGGGATTAAACACAAGACTCGCTTCGCCGGTACCGTCGTCGCATCCGCCGTCCGGGCAATCCGGATTGAAGGCCAGGTCCACCTCCGCGACCCCGCTCAGGTGGCTCGACTCGGGATCCACCCTGCCGCCAACGACCTCGATCCGGCTCTCGTTCGCGGGCCCGTCCCATTCCACGCGGTGCCCGACCGGAAAGTGCGGGCGGTATTCGCCGCTGTTTGCGAGCTGAACGGTGAACGTCGAGCGCACCGTACCATCCGAAGCGGTTTCAAAGACAACCTCCTGCCCGACGGATACCGCCGAGCGGAAATAGCGTTTATTGGAAGCCCGGTGCGCTTCCCCCGGATTCACCAGGTACTCCTCCTGATCCTCGATCGTCGACACGGCGTGTTCGTGAACATACTCGACCTCCACGGCATCGATCGTCAATGCACCGGTTTCCCGGTTCCATTCGATCGCGTTCGCCCGGAAGGCCACCGGCCATGATTCGTCAAAGAACCAGAAGTCGCGATCCATCCCGCTCATGTCCCGTTCGAGATTGTTTGCCGGTTCGAGATCGAGGTTGTAGGTTTCCGAGGTGAACGGCATGTACGGAATATATGTTCGCGGGCCGAACACCGTCTCCATAACCGTATCCCGGAACCCCATGCCGTAGGGAAACAAGAGGTACACGCCGCCCTCCACGCCGCCCGGATGAAGCTCCAAGCCCGTGCGCGCGTACCGCCAACCCGCCATTTCTCCCATGACCACCTCTTCATCGATGGTTTCGGGAATCAACCCGACACGCCCGTCCACGACCTGGGCGTCGCCGTTGGCAAGCAACTGCACGTCCAGCAGGACGTCCTCGTTGAAAAGAAAGTCCTCGTGGCCGTCCACGCGACCCCCGCCCTCGAGCACTTCCACCTGGCTCGCCACGTACCCAAGACCCGTCGCTCCCGGCTCGGGGTCGTTGCCGAGCTCGTCGAACGTGGCCGAAAAGTCACCGAACAGAAGCGTCCCGTTGAAATGGAGCAGCCGCTCCGCCGGCGTCTCCAGGAGGTTCGTCTCGACCGGATCGCCGTCGGGCACATCGACGTGAGAGGCGACCACCTCGAGCACGTACTCCTCGTTCGGCGAATCCAGCCGCGTGCCGGCGACCGGAACGAGATCGAACGTGTGAAACGTAACGCGCAGGTAGGGTTGCCTGGGCGACACATTCTGGAACTCGAAAATCCAGGGGGTCGCCGTCGTCGAATTGCTTTCCAGCGGCACCTCTTCGCCGGATCCCGCCTCGCGGAGCACGAAGTCAAACGTAACTTCGATGTTCTTCGTTGTCGGCGAGGAGTCCAGGAAATTGTCCCACCGCCACATGCGGTAGTTGATCCGCGCTTCCAGAGAGTCCCGCTCTTCCACCGTATCGACGAGGTAGGTACGAGTGTACGAAATCTCGTCCAGCCGGATCAGGACATGGTCGGCTGGCGTGTCCGGGTCGGTATGGTTGAAATGAATAAAGTATTCCGGATCGGTCTCGCCGCCGCCGCGTTCCACCCAGTTTTCGTCCCCGCTCACGTCGCGTTCGACGGTGACTTCGACCGTATATTGCCGCGTGTGATCGAGTCGCCCGCCGAGCCCGTCGATAAACAGGGGATTGGGCGGGAGCACGGCGATCCGGTGTTCAAAGGAGCCCGTCCGCACATTCGAAGAGGAAAAATCGACGATAATCGGTTTCACCGACTCATACACCTGTACGTACCCGATCTGTAGATCGAATCGCCAGCCGACCCGCTGCGGCTGACCCTCGTCGTCGAGCAGGCGGTACACCAGCCGGTAGTCCACCTCCCCGGCCGGCGCGCCGTCCCGGCGGAAAGTCACGTCCGTCCCGACATTCAGGCGATCCCGGTCGTACCCCTCCCGTTCGTCGCCGGCGTCCGAGGCCAGCACAAAGCCGCCCGGATTCGTGACTTCCAGCGATGTCACCGTGTCGGAGCCTTCCGCCCAACCCGCCGCCGCCAATACCGCAATGGCGGGAAACAATCCGCCCGCACGAAGGAGCCATACACTGCGCATTTTCTCAATCACAAAAAATCGGGAATTCAGTTCGAGTATTCCAGTTCATAATACTAAAAAGCACACAAGACATGCGTTTCCGAAAAAACGCGGGAATTCCTAGTGATCCGACCTTTGGCGGATCAACCATAAAAATCCCTTTCGATCAGAAAGCGCGATTTTAACAATTCGTTTACTCTTTCGCTTCCGTTCAACAAACAGCTTCGTCCAGGATAAAAATCTCATGCAGTTCAATTACCGCCGCACGAAAATCATCCATTTGTGGAATGACCTCCACCGGCCCCTCATACCTCCATGTTCGACGCGCCTGCCTTGACCGGACAAACGCCTTCAGGTAACAGTACCTTCAGGGGGCCGAGATATGAACCAGAGCATCCAGGAATCCAAGTCTTCCGAACCCCGCGTGTCGCTCACGCGGCTGGGCGGAAACCGAAAGGAGACGGCCTTATTCGTTTTCGGCCGGGAATCCGTCGAACACTGGTCCTTCGAACAACTTGACGCGACCGCAGGCAGAATCGCCGCCGGTCTTCGCAGGGAGGGCCTGGAACCTGAAGCACCGGTCGCCCTTTTGGCACCGCCCTCGGCGCCCTACATCGCGGTTGCACTGGGCATCCTCCGCGCCGGCGGAACCGTCGTTCCGATCGACGCGCAGATGCCCGACAAAGGATTGCTCCACGCGCTCGGCGATTCCCGTCCAATTCGCCTTTTTACGGACGAACGCGGGGCACATCGTCTTGAGAAACTGAATCCCGATGAAAAACCGATGCTCCTGCGTCTCGACAGCGAGGACGGAGACGATGCCTGGCGGAGCATTGATGCGGACGAAGCCGCCGCCCCGGAAACGTCCGATCCCGAATCCCGGGCGGTTTTGTTCTATACCTCGGGAACAACCGGTCCGCCCAAAGGGGTTCCCCTGTCGCGGCGCAATGTCGCCTACCAGTTCAAAGTACTCCTCGACAGCGGTCTGATTCGAGATGGCGACCGCATGCTCCTCCCTCTTCCCCTTCACCATGTTTATCCATTCGTTTGCGGACTGCTCGCCCCGCTGCACGCCGGCTTGCCGGTTGTCCTGCCTTCGGCGCTCACCGGCCCCGAACTGGTCCGTGCCATCCGGGAGAGCCAAGCCTCGGTCGTCATCGGTGTTCCCCGCCTCCATAGGGCACTGGTGGACGGGATCCGTCAGCGGGCCGAACACAGCGGGATGCTGACCCGCATTGTATTCCGCGCGGCGTTAAGGACGAGCCGCGGCGCGCGGAAGCGGCTGGGGTTGCGTCTCGGGCGTCTCCTCTTCGGTTCCCTGCACCGGCGTCTCGGGGGCAACGTGCGCCTGATGGCCTCCGGCGGTTCGCCCCTCGATCCGAACCTCGCTCGACAACTCGAAGCTTTCGGCTGGAATGTGGCGATCGGCTACGGCCTGACCGAAACTTCCCCGCTGCTGACCATTCTTTCTCCGGGAGATCCGAGGTTTGATACCGTGGGCCGGCCGGTCAATGGAACGCAACTCAAAATCGACACCTCGTCACGCCCGGGCGACGAAAGCAATCCAGACGCCAACGGCGATCGAGACGCGGGCGAGATTCTCGCCCGCGGACCCGGGGTATTCGCGGGCTACCACGGCCTGACCGAGGAAACGGAAAAAGCGTTTAGCGACGGATGGTTCCGAACCGGGGATTTTGGCCGTATAGACGCCGACGGCTACGTGACGGTGCATGGACGCGTTTCCACGATGCTGGTGCTCGAGGGCGGGGAAAACATCGCGCCGGAAACGCTGGAAGAGGTTTACGCGGATTGCGACGAGATCGACGAGGCGGGGATCATTCAGCGAGAGGGCAAGCTCGTCGCCCTCCTGGTCCCCAATGAAAGCGTACCTCAATCCAACGCACGGGAGCATGTCTCAAAAGCACTGGAACGAATCAGCCGAAATCTTCCGTCCTACCAGAGATTGTCGGCCTTCAAACTGAGCGGCCGCGCGCTTCCGCGCACCCGGATGGGAAAAATCCGTCGTCACGAACTGGCGGAACGGTTCGAATCCGAGGATAAGGATTCGGACGCATCCTCGCCCAAGGGTCCGATCCCGATTGAGGAAATGTCATCCGAAGACCAAAGTCTTCTCGATAACGAACCGGCCCGGAAGCTCTGGAATTTCCTTTCCGAACGCTATGCCGACCACCGTCTCGAGCCGGAGTCACGGCTCGACAGCGATCTCGGCATTGACTCGATGGAATGGGTTGAACTTACCGGCACGGCGGAGGAACGGCTCGGGATTTCACTCGGCGAGGAAGTCATCGAGCGCGCCCGTACCGTTCACGACCTCCTTGAAGCCGCGGCCGGCGGCGGGAAGGACCGTTCGCCGGGAGATACGCGCCGGGCACTCAAGGATCCCGAGTCCGTCCTGAGCGAGACCGACCTGCGCTGGATCGAACCGCGATCAACCTTCCACGAAGTGATCGGCCGACCGTTGTATTGGATGCACGAAGCCCTCATGCGCGGCCTTTTTCGCGTCGAATTGCGCGGCCGGGAGAATCTTCCGGAACAAGGTCCCTACGTACTGACGCCGAACCATGTCAGTTACCTGGACGGATCGGCGCTCATCGCCGCCTTCGACTTCGGAACAATCCGGACTTTCTTCTGGGCGGGATTGACCGACGCCCTTTTTAAAAACCGCTTCTGGCGAGCGCTGAGCCGACTCGGACAAGTTGTGCCGATCGATCCGCGGCGCGGGCCCCTCTCCAGCCTCGCCTTCGGCGCCGCCGTGCTCAAGCGCGGCGCTCCCCTCGTCTGGTTCCCTGAGGGCGGGCGTTCTCCGAACGGAGAGCTGCGGCCGTTTCGTCCGGGACTTGGCCTGATTCTTGAACAGCACCCCGCTCCCGTTCTGCCCGTTTACATTAAGGGTACGTACGCGGCGCTCCCGCCCGGCCGGGCAATCCCGAAGCCCGGCAAAATCATCGTCCGCATCGGCAAGCCGATTCACCCGGACGAACTGGCGCGGCAAGGGAAAGGTGATTCCACCCACGAGCGGATCACCAACGCCCTTCACGACGCCGTGGAACGAATGCGGAAGGAAGCTGAATAAAAATGCTTGGCTATTTTTGCGCAACTACCTGTTCCGTCCATAAGGACAGGGAAACAGGGGCGGTTCGTATCCCGCGATCTGCACCATTCGGAGTCATTAGCCGAATTTTACCTGTCGATTTAATGCGGAGTTAGCCCGAATGGCGCTCAAATAAGGCGCTCGGTCGAAGTAGCGCAGGCTTCCAGCCGGAGACAACACGCTGGAAGCGTGTTCTGAGTGCCATTCGGATTAGCGGGAGAACGGGTCTTTAAGGGGATGCAATTAAGAAGTTGACACAAACCAAGGGATTCCCCTATGACGCATTAGGCGAATCACCGGGACGAGGGTTCGGGAATGGGCTGAAGCGGGCACGGTGGACAGAACGACTTTTTGGGAGGAAGACAGATTCAGTGGATACAAGCAAAATTCTAGAGCTTATTCCGGATATCATAATGCGAATAAGCAGGGAGGGTGAAATTCTGGACGTCCTGACTCCTTCAGACGAGAAGCTCTTTCGGCCGAGAAAGGAATTGATTGGCAAGAGGCTCGCGGATGTGTTTCCGAAAAAGCAGGCAGATCATTTTCTGGAGTACATCCGTGAATCCTTTGCCACCGAATCTCTCCAGTCGTTTCAATACTACCTGAAGGTTCCCGCCGGAGAGCTTCATTTTGAAGCGCGTGTCATCCCATCGGATACAAGGGAAGCATTGGTCCTGATTCGTGACATAACCAGGGAAGAAGAGGCAAGGATCGGCCGCGAAAGAAGGGAGAAGCTGGAGGGGCTGACGATTCTGGCCGGGGGTGTCGCGCACGACTTTAACAATCTGCTCACGGGGATTCTCGGCAACGCGAATTTGGGGATGAGCAAATTGGAGAAGGACTCGCCGGTACGTGCCAATCTCGAACAAATAGAAAAGTGTTCTCTGGAAGCGGCCGGGTTGTGCAGGAAGATGCTGGCATACGCCGGCCAGGAAAGCATGGAGCTTCATGAGGTGGATTTGAACGACGTCATCGGGCACCTTCATCATCTGCTCAGGGGTGTTGTCACCGCGGACATTTCGCTGAAGGTGGAGCCTGGCATGGCCGTGCCTCCGGTCATTGCCGAGGCTTCGCAGATCGAGCAGGTGGTAATGAGCCTTGTCATGAACGCCGCCGAAGCGATCGGCGATAAGGACGGCGAGATTCGAATAGCCACGGGAGTTGGCCGAATCGGAAAGGGCGATTTGAAGACGCTTGCCTTCCCCTCGGCATTGCCTGTGGGGAATGCGGCATTTTTTGAAGTCTCGGATAACGGCGCCGGAATGACCCGGGAAACGCTCAGCCGGGCTTTTGATCCGTTTTTCTCGACGAAATTCACCGGAAGGGGTTTGGGCCTCTCGACGGTGCAGGGAATTGTAAACTCGTTCAAAGGGGGGTGCGCCATAACGACCGTACCCGGCAAAGGAACGACCGTGCGGATCTATCTTCCTCCGGCCGCAAAGGCTAAGAAATCGGCCGCGAAAAAGGAAGTGGATCCTTTGAAGCAAAGAGAACAAGGCGGGCTTATTCTCGTTGTGGACGACGAGCCCGGTGTTTGCGAGACCGCGAAGGAAATGCTGGAGCTGCTTGGGTTCTCCGTCGTCACGGCAGGATGCGGGACCGCGGGCGTTGAAGAATACCGGCGGAGACGTGCCGAGATTTCGGCCGTTGTGCTGGATATGACTATGCCCGATATGAGGGGCGTGGAAGCATTGACGGAAATACGCAAGATCGACTCCCGGGCCACAGTCTTGATGATGAGCGGTTACCCGCAGGCAACCGTCTCAGGCGAGATGGGTACGGATAAACCCGACGGTTTCTTACTGAAACCGTTCAGTCTCGAAGGTTTGGCGAAAAGTGTACGGAACGTTTTGGTGCCGAAGTAGGCGGTGCTCGCGGCGTTGCACATGGACTGAACAGGACCTCTGTGACTGGAAATAGTGTACTCGTTTTCTGCTTGCTGATTGTGAACGTTCTCAATCAATATCAAGGCATTGTGTTGCTTCTTCGATTCCCAGCTCTGGATACCGTCGGCCCGATTCCTTCCGGCGTCCGGTCGAGGGGTGTGAACGAAAGCCGGATGTCCATATGAAGGAAAAAGTAAAAGAAAGAGCGCTTTTTCGCGGAACGCGGGCTTCCGGGGACGCAATGCGTCAACCGTTGCGTCTCGCTCTTTGGCTTTCCCTGGGTTATTTTGCCGTTGCTTTAACCTACATCCTTTTCTCCGGAGGCATTGCAGCCAGGTATGCCGAAACCGTCGCCGAGTTGCAGCGGATCGAAAAGATAAAAGGGGCGGCGTTCGTTGTCGTCAGCGGCCTGCTCCTATTCATCTTCGCGTTTTTCCTTTTCCGGAAACTGGCCCTTCACGAGCGGTCGCTGACGGACTACCGCGACAACCTGCTTACGGCGAACCATCGGGCGGCCGCCGGCCTGTTTGCCTCTTCGGTGGCACACGATATCAACAACATCCTTATGGTGATCGAGCACGTTACCGATGAACTCGACGAGGCACCGGAGCATGAAAGGAGTCGGTTAATGAGAACATTGACCACGGCGAACGATGATCTCAAAAGACTGATTGCGCGGCTTGGCACGGCGAGAAGCAGCCAAAAGGGAAACGTGGACGAAGAATTCGACCTGGTGGGGGTTGCTCGCCGTGTCATGGATTTGCTGGAATCTCACAGGAAAGCGCGAGGCTGTCACTTTCTGTTGGAGAAACAGTCGGAGTTGAGGATCCGCGGCCGTTCCGCCCTGGTACATCAAATGTTTCTCAACCTCTTGCTCAATGCGGCGGATGCGACCGGCGGAAAGGGCACGGTCGAAGTGAAACTGATTGTGAAAGGGAACGAGATTCTCGTGGAAGTTCATGACAACGGTCCCGGGGTGCCGGTGGAGGACAGGGAAAGGATTATGGATCCTTTGATCTCAACCAAACCTGACGGTTGCGGGCTCGGACTGCTTTCGGTTCAGGCATGCGCGGAAGCCCACGGGGGAAAGGTGGAGATCGAGGACTCGCATCTTGGCGGAGCCTGCTTTCGTGTGCGACTGCAATCGTCGGCGGCGGGCGGGTCTCGGATTTCTTCAGGCAAACGTGTCTAGCTCGCCCGTCAATCGAAAGTAAGTCCGGTGGGGAAACCGATCACGTTTATTCTGGTTTCCGCAGACAGGTGAACCGCTGATCTTCGCCCGGATTTCAGGTCATAAGTATGTGGCGCCTTTCGATAGTTGTGACCAAATCGCGAGAATCCGAACATCGACGTGATCCACATTGTCTTGCCCAACGGGATGCATGCGGGATACGCGATCCCGGCGGCGGAACACGGGAACACGGGTTCCCTCGATCTTCGATCGCCGGCGAAGAGGTCCGGCCAGGCGGTCACCTTCTCCTGGTGAGAAGCCCGACCACGATCACAAACGCCACCGAGCCGATGATCGACCAGATAATGGGAAAGGCTTCGCCGCCTACCTGAACGCTCAGCAACTCCGGCAAACCAAGCCGGGAACTCATCCAGGAGCCAAGCAGCGCCCCGATGAACCCCACGACGATGGACACTAGAAAACCCCCAAGCGAGTATCCGGCGATGGCCTGACCGAGAGCACCGCAGACACCGGCGATCAAAAGCAGTAGAAGAAATTCCAAGAAGGTCATGATGACAGTGATAAGGGCGCGGGTGCGAAATGGCAACCTCCTTTGTCGGCCTTCGAACGGATAACGGGACCCCGCGGGAGAGCACGCGAACGGCGGTCAGGGGCGGAGTGCGCCAGGCCGCTCACAACGAACTCAACCAGCCGGAGGAGTATGGGACGTACACCCAGAGAATTGGCCCGATTCCGTCTTTGTTCAACTTGGGGTCGGAGGCCTCGGTGAGGCGTTAAAAAAATGTCAAAATTTGTTTTACATATAACAAATACTGATTACAATTAGTATCGCATTTAATCTTCTACCAGCATCGGAATAGCCACTGTTTCGCTACCGCCGGTCTCGTCCAACGGCGATGTGCCCTTCAACCTGAGCCCCTGCTGTCGTTTGGATTTGATGTGAGGCTCCTCTGCGGAGTCGTTCCGAAAATTTCATACTACCGGCTTGGGTCATGAATCATCAAACATGTGGTTGTGCGGGCCTCTTTATGGTCTGCCTGTTCGCGGCGAACACTCTGGGTGCGCAGTGGCGAACTGAAACATTCGAGCTGGTTGGCGGTTGGAACGCCGTTTACCTCCACATTGACCCTTCCCATGCATCGCTGGGCGAAATCGTTGGGAATGACTCGTCAAACCCGATCGAGGAGATCTGGCTCTGGATGCCGGCGGCGGGCACGATGCAGTTTATCGAAAGTCCCCAGGAACCGTCGGCCGGCGGCACGCAGTGGCTGCGATGGGACCGCTACTGGGGTGGTTCGTCACCGTTGCAGCGGCTCGCGCCGAACGCGGCCTACCTGGTGCGTGTGCGGTCGGACGTTGGCGCGTACACGTGGACGCTCAAAGGGAAGCCGGTCGCGCCTCACGTTTCCTGGACGAGTTCCGGGCTGAATTTCATCGGGATCCCGACACCGCGCACGAATCCCCCGACCTGGGGCACCTTCCTTGGCCCCTCGCGCACCCTCCACAACGAAGCGGAGATTTATCACTACCCGGGCGGTCCGTTCGACGACGAGAATCCCGCCCGTCTCTGGCCGACGCTGCTTCGGCAGACGCCTCTCAACCGCGGCGAGGCCTACTGGGTGCGTGCCGACGAATACAACCGCTATTTTGGCCCGTTGGCGATCGATCTGCAAGGCAGGGGCGAGGTGCGATTCGGCGCGCTTGCGGGGCAGCACCGCATTCGCCTGCGCAATCCGATCGATCAGCCGGTGACGGTGTCCGCGCGCCTGATTTCCTCGGAATCGCCCCCGCCGGGCGAGCGGCCGATCGCCGGCAACGTTCCCCTCATCTGGCGGGGCGAACTCGACATGTCCGATCTGACTTATGACTTTGGGCGCTTTGAGGACGGGCCGGCAGAGTGGACTCTTCAACCCAGTGGACAACCGGGCTCCGAGGCCGAGGTGGTTCTCGGTCTCGATCGATCCGCCATGACCGGGGAGGCCGGCGATCTGTTTGCGGGAATCCTGGAGGTGACCGATTCCCAGGGAATGCTGGCAATCGATCTGCCGGTCTCCGCGGAGGTCGCTTCCACAACCGGCCTCTGGGTGGGCAACGCGCTGGTCGCCGAGGTGGGACATCAACTCGTCACCTATGCCGAAACGGAATCGGGAGCCCTGGTGGAGGACGAGAACGGCGGTTACGTGGTCGAGTCGGTGGACGAGTCCTTCGGGCCGGTCGCGCGCCCGTTCCCCCTGCGCCTGATCCTTCACGACGACGGGGAGAACGGGGCGACGCTCATGCAGAGGATTTACTTCGGTCCCCTGGACGAAGATAACGTGGGCCTCGCCAGGCGTGAAAGCGCGCTCGATTCCACGCTCCTCTCGGCGGCCCGCCGTATCAGCGCGGCCCACCTGCCCTGGACGGAGGAGAACCGCTCGTGGACGTTCAACGGCCGTTTGCACGAGGCGGCCGAGATCGCGGTGACGGTGCCTCTCGCTCACGACGACAACCCCTCGAATCCCTTCCTGCATACGTATCATCCGGACCATGACAATTTCGACGCGCGCTTCGAGCAGCCGTTGCCGCAAGGGGCGGAATCCTACGGGATCACCCGCCGGATTTCACTGCGTGTCGAGCCGCCCGCGGGGCATTTCGCCGACATCGTCGCCGGCGGCGGCATCCTGTCGGGAACCTACGAAGAAACCGTAACCCTCCACGGAGCGGGAAACGCCACCCGCGAATACCGGGTCCGCGGCGGCTTCGCCCTCAATCGCATCATCGATATCGCCACACTCTCCGACTGATTTTCCGCACACCTGGACAACCATCCGAATCTTCCGTCATGAAAACCATAACCTGCACCCGATTCATTCCCGTCCTTCTTTTGCTCGCATTCGCGCCACCAGTCTGGAGCGGGGGGCCTCCTGAACTGCTCTCCTACCAGGGCTACCTGGTGGATTCCGACGGCGTGCCGCTCGGCACCGACGGGGAGGGGAACCCGCTGCCGGCGAACTACGACGTGACCTTCAGCATCTTCGACGCCTCTTCCGGCGGCAACCTCCTGTGGGTCGAACAACAGACGATCACCGTGGACAACGGATATTTCAGCGTGCTTCTCGGGGAAGGGGCCGAGTTTGGGAGCGATCCGCGTCCCGATCTCTCCTCGGTCTTTTCGGGGTTCGATGCGGCCGAGCGGTTTATCGGCGTCGCCGTCCGTTTCGATGCCGGAAGTGATGTGTACGACGATATTTTACCTCGCCTGCGCCTCCTGACCTCGCCCTACGCGTTCCTTTCTTCGCAGACCCGGTCAATGGTGAATGATCAAGGTCAAAGTCTGGTTACGACCGACGGAAGCCACGTGACGATTGCCGGAGGCTTGAGCGCGGACACCGTCTCGGGGAGCGGATCCAACCTGACCGGGCTGAACGCTGAAAGTGTGACCTTAGGCGTATTCCATGCGGAACGGATTCCGAACCTGAACGCGTCGAAGATTACGTCCGGGACTTTCAGCGCATCACGTTTACCGGCAAGCATTGGTGGAACCAGAACGTTCACGGGAGACCTCCGGGCAGA
The DNA here is from genome assembly GCA_007130045.1 of Opitutales bacterium. Classification (GTDB taxonomy): domain Bacteria; phylum Verrucomicrobiota; class Verrucomicrobiia; order Opitutales; family T3Sed10-336; genus PXDC01. Next base: position 11,943 of record SLTG01000101.1, on the reverse strand, counting down.
TGGAAGGTTTTACGTGCGATTTAGCGGCACCAGGCGCCGCTTGATCGAGGGATTGGGTGGCAACGCCGTCTGGTCATCCGACGAGCGGCTCAAGGAAAATATCGTGGCGATTCCTTCGCCCCTCGAAACGGTAAAGAAGCTTAGGGGCGTTACGTGGGACTGGAACGAGGAAGCCATCCGGCACTTTACCCGGAACGTTGAATCGGACTACCTATCCCTGTCGGGGACCCCCGAGGATAACCGGCAGGTTTGGGAGGAGAAGCGCCGGGAGATTGTGGATCGCTATTCGAGACCGGAGATCGGATTCGTCGCGCAGGAAGTCGAACGGGTGTTTCCGGATTGGGTCACCACCAGTGACGACGGGTACAAGCAGATCAACATGGAACGCCTGAGCGCGCTCCTCCTTAGCGCCATTCTGGAGCAACAGGAGCAGATCGAATCGCTACGGGAGGAACAGGCCTCGCGCCTGGCCTCGCTCGAATCGGAAAACCGGGAATTGAAGAAAATGCTGGAGGAGATGACGCAGGCGCAACGCCGTCAGGAAGCCGTCGCCGCCTCCGACCGGGCACGCCTGGAGGCGCTGGAGGAACGAATGGCGCCGCTGATGCTCACGGGTGCGGATGCTCCCGTGTCGTCCGCTCTCGATGCATCCCGCGCACGGCAATAAAACTGAGCCATCGCCGCAAACCCATCGAAACACCGGAGCATCGAACGATGAAAACAAGCTTCTCCCACCTCCGCGCCGGTTCTCTGACGGGGCTCGCATTCTGTCTCACGGTTGTGGTTACCGCGCAGGAATTCTCTCCGCCGTTCGAAATTCGCCAACAGGAGACCCTTTATAACTTTCATTCGCGTGGAGGGATGCCGATCTCACCCGAATCCGGGAATCCGCCGGGGTCGGACGGGCGCGCCCCCACGAGCGACGACCAGGCGGAACGCGAGCTGACGCTTAATCCGCCCACCGACGGCCAGTTTAATGGCTTCGTCTCGTTCGGAGCGGTCGTGAAAACCCGGCCGGGACCGTCCGGTTCCTCCGGATACGCCACCTATTCCGCCTACGCTCAGGAGGTCCTGCCGCGGGGAGGACCATCGGGGCAACAGATCCATATCGCGCGCGCCCAGGTCGGCGCTCCCTACATCAGCCGGCAGGTTGCGTTTCTCTTCGGCGGCGTCGTCCAGGTTCCGGAGGTCGACGAACAAGAAGAGCCGCTGAGCGAACGGACGCCGCCGGTCTCTCCGGAAGACTATTGGATCCGCGAGCCGCACTGGCCGTCCGGCGAAATCGAGGGAGGCATCCATGTGGACGCTCCGTATTATTGGAGCCGCCACGCGCGGGCGGTCTTTGCCATACGGCCGGGACCGATCGAGATCGAATGGCGGCGGTCTGCACCGCTCAGCGCGGATGAGTTGGACGAATACCCGGATGATTACGAATTCGCGGATGACGGCGGTGTCGCCGTCATCGACGGGCGCGTGTACCCGCTCCTGCGGCAACATTACATCGTATCCGGAAGCGCGGCGAAAACGCCCAGGCGCATGTACTGGACGGAGGGAACATTCGGCAACTCCGGGATCACGGTGGATGTTCCCGAGGGCTTGACCGTGAATTTCATCTATACGGATAATTTTCCCCGGACGGTGGAGGAGGCCTACGAGGAACCGGGCTCGTCGCCTCCCGTCCCCCCGGGCGAGGGTGGCGAAACGTTCTCCGAGAAGCGCACGATCTTTTATAATCAGGACACCGGGAACATCCACGCGTTCAACTGGCAGGGGCGCATCCTGCTGGAACTGCTCGGCGATAATCTGGATGGCGACCGCCGGCAGCATCTCGGCATAGAGATCATCGACGTGACCCGTCGCGTCAATCCCGCAGACGTCACGGTGGAACTCGGTGAGCGTTTGACCGCCTGGCCGGACGGGAGCCCCGACGACTCCGATCTGATGCCGAAGCTTCTTCTGCGCAGCAGCGACCACGAATTCGCCTTCCAGCACCACGTCGAAGGGGCGCGCCTGCAGGTGTACGCCATACGGAAGACGCGGAACGTGAATGATTTTCTCATGCACTGGACCGAGGAAGGCCTGGAAGGCCTGCAGTGGCCATTCCGCTTTGTCCGTTACCGGATGGTTTGGCCCGACGACATCACCCGCTACAGCCACTACATGCGTCCGACAGTCGCCGGCGAGGAGGAGGCGCGGGAGACGGCGGTGGACATGCCGATGGAGAACACGCCGATCATCGAGTACCAGGATTCGCTCGACAGGCCCCGTGCCAAGCTCACCGAAACCTTCGCGTTCTACACCTATCTCGAACCGCAATATCCCGCCCACCGGACCTTGCTGCGATTCACCTCGGGCGAAAACATTGCCTTCGAACGGGTGTTCTCCTGGCTCGCCGACGATTTGAGTGTGGATTTCAGTGGCAACCTGTGGGCACACAACCGCCTGGCGGAAATGCTCGGCCTGCCGGCCGCCGGTCCGGACGAGGAACCGCCTCCGAAGATGCTCGCCGCCTGGATTCCGGAGCTGGGGACCTTTTCCCTCACCGACCCGTTTGCCGCCCCGCGGGTGGAGACCCGCACAGTGAATGTGGGCCAACGCATCGAAGCGCCTATAGACGAAAGTCCCCCCAGCCCCGGAGAGCCTTACTGGTCCGGACACATTCGGGAGGACAAAGGCACATCCTTCAATCCCTTTGCCTACGTGGATCCGTTTGACTCCGGATTCGAGGCGGCGAACGAGGGGGCGATCATCCCGGTCAACGCAATCCCCGGGAAGAACGAACTCGAAGTCTGGTGGTTCCGCTCGAACCGGCCCGACGAGGCGAGCGGCTTTCAACCCGTGTACTGGCCGTCGGTTATCGGGCGCTACAGCGTCCAGTGGCCGCAGAACGCGCCCGAGATAGTGCTCGCGAGCAATCTCGGAAGCGGCGCGCTGAGCGACGCGGAAGCAGACGGACTCGTTTACACCCAGAACGATCCGGACCTTGCCGGCTACAATCCGAACGAAGAGCACGCGCTCATGATCGACGGGCGGGCCTACGCCCTGAGGGACGACCTCAACATCATCGAAGGGGAGGATTACTCCTCCGAGCCGTATGTACTGATCGAATACATCGACGAAGACGATCGCCCGGCCATGACCGCTTTCCGCGTCCTGCGGGAAAAGCCCGAGGAAGGCTGGGTATTCGATTACGCGGTGGAGGCGGGGACAATCTTGCCGCCGCCCATGCCGCTGCCGCTGCTGCCGCCGCCGGTCGACGGGATCGGGGCGGACGCTTTCAACTACAATGTTGAACCCGTCGTGGCGGATGAAGGCGACCTGCCGGTCAACTGGAGCGAGGAGGAACATCCAGACGGTTCGTTTGGGCATTACCGCCGTTTCACAATCCTCGACCGCAACGACGCCTTCTGGGTTTACCGCGGCCTGCATGCGGGTCCTCCTCCCCTGGAGGCCGGGACCTATGACGCCGAATCGGGTGATTTCGAGCATCCAGTTTCCGCGACTGTCCGGCCGGATGAGCCATTCCGCTACGTATTTCACGCCTCGCACCGCGCGGAGGCGCTGTGGCTCGAACCTTCCGGCGGCACGGCGCTCCCCGACTGGTTGACCATTGTCGGCGCAACCCTGGAGGGGACGCCTGAGGAGACCGGCGAATACAGGTTCTCCTTCGTTCTCTTCAGTCTTGTGGATGGATCGAGCTTTGAAATGGATTGGACACTTGTGGTCAATGAAGAGGACCCCGTGCAGGTACAGGAAGAGATGGAGATTTCCAGCATCAACCCGTACACCGGAACGCAGGTGACCCATGTCGGACGCCCGCCCCACCTCGCAGCCGATCCGGGTCCGGAGAACAGTTTCACCATGCGGTTCTACTACAAAACCCGGGAAGGCTTCGCCTGGCCCGGGCACGAAGACGTCCCGCCCGTCGACAGCATCGTTCCCTACCTGCGCCCCGAAACCGCGACGGGCGGATTCGAGGGCGAACCCGACTCGAGCGGTACCGCTTCGATCGACATCGTTTACCGGCCCTACTGGCCCGGCGATACGCCGGGCATGCGCCTGGGCGACACCCTCATGACGGCGAAGGAAGGTCTCCCGGCCGTCCGCGGTCAGAGCAGCTTGCAGGTCCTCTACCAGCAATCGGTCGCCCGGGATATGGAGGCGCAAAACGCAAGCGCGGTCCTGCACGATTCGACCTGCGAGAAGGAGATTTCCATCGCCGATGTCGGCCTGGGGGATCTTCCCTCCGGTGTCCGGACGGACCGGTTCCAGGGCCGCCTTTACTTTCCCGACCTCCCGCCGCACCTGGTGGAGCGCTTTTTCTTCGAACCCCTCAGGGGCGAGGACGGACACCTGGTCTTCAAGGGCGAATTGCGGGAAGAGGTCCTCGGCGCCGATTACCTCCTCCTCAACGTGGCGCGCGGCGAAGATCTGCAGGCGATCCGGAATCTCTGCCCGGCGGGCGATGCCGACAAGGCCGCCTGGGATCAGGCGGTCGAGGGACTGGTCGCGATGGTGGAGACGTTTCACGAGAATCCGGCGGTTCCGGGAGACTTCGTTGCCGACGAGAGTCAAACCGTGATGGTTGGGATCGGCGACGTCGTCGAAATCGGCGACCACAACATCGCCGTCGATTCGTACACGTTGAGTGCGAGCGGACCGGGAACCGGTTACGTGACGCTCATGTCGGGTGGCGGCGCGGCGTTTACTCCGTCCGGCGATCCGGTATCCGTTCATATCATACGAATCGAGCCCATTCAGTTTCCTGGCGAACTCAAGGTCATCGAAGCGACCAACCCGCTGAGCGAGGAATTGACGATGCAACACAGCGCCGATCTCGGGGGGCGCTTCGACGAATACGAGTACGACTGGCGCATCGCTGCTCCCGTGGACGGCCTGCCGCCCGTCGTGGATGAGGGAATGGCGCAGTGGAGCGAGGCCTCGTTCGGGACCGGGTTGCCGCGGTACCTTCTCGGCGGCGCGAGCGTCCGTACGCTTTCGGACAATTACCTCGTCGTGCGGTACCGGCCCCTCCATCCGGACCACCCGCTTTACGTCGAGGATCCCGAGTCCCTGGAGAATCCCGACGACGCCTGGTCGCCCTGGACTTCGCCCATGCTCGCCGAGGGTTGGATCAAACGGGTTCTCGCAGGGATAAATCCCTTTCAGCAGCGAACGGACGATCTGTTCAACAACCGGGTCTCCACCGATGTCAGCATGCTGACCCAGGCCGGTCCCCGCTGGGAGGGCGACATCGCCCTGAATATTGATACGATCGACGATTACGGTCTGATCGAAATTTACGAAACGGTCCTGCGCCGCGGGCGGATGCTTTCCATCGAGGCGGGGATCAACTACGGGCCGGCCAACGATGCCCTCCTCCTCGCGGCCGGGTATTTGAACGACCTCTACATGTTCGTCGGAAACGAGGCGTGGGCGGACGCGGCCAATCCGACGATCGGCATCGGAACGGCCGACGAGACCCATGGAGACGTCGCCACATCGCTCTTCGCCTTCAAGGGACAGGTCCCCAACCTGCTGGAAGAGGAACTGGCCCTGTTGCGCGGGCGCGACGATTTTCTCCTTCCGGGCGTCGAGGTGGAACCGATTTACAACCGGCTCGTGTGGAACTATACCCGCGGCATCGATTCCGGCGAGGTGATCTACGCGATCAATTATAATATCCAGGAGAAACCCGACGGCGAACCGACCGGAATCATCGACGCCTCCGACGCCGCCCGCATGTTCCCGCAGGGACACGGGGACGCCTACGGGCATTATCTCACGGCCCTGAAGGGCTACTATTCACTGCTGATGAACGAGAACTTTGACTGGGTGCCGCGCATCGAGGCGGTCCTGGTCCTCGGTCAGCCGGTTAGCGTGGATTACTTTGACGAACGGAAGTTCGCCGCCGCCGCCGCGGCCGTCGCACGGGCGGGGCAGCACACATTCGACCTGACCTGGCGGCGCGATTTCGAGAGCGGCGATGATACCGGCTGGGAGCATTTTGCCGACATTCGGGAAAACACGCAGACCGGACGGACCCGTTATTGGGGAATGGACCACTGGGCCACGCGTACCGGGCAGGGGGCTTACGTCAATTGGGTCGTCGGCAACGCGATCCTTCCGGCCGAAGATACCGAGCGCGAAGGCATCCAGAAAATCGACCGCACCACCGTTCCGGAACTGATCGAACTGCCCGTGCTTATGGGCATGCTCCAGACCAACCTCAACAACGCCGAGGCCGGACTCACTCCGCTCGGACTTCCGGAGGGAGGGATCGCATTCGACATCGATCCCCTGAAGGTGGTCGGGGCCGACGGGCAGACACATTTTGAACAGATTTACGACCGCGCGCTTATCGCCCTCAATAACGCCGTCGCGGCCTTCGACGACGCCAAGGATGTCACTCGGATGATGCGTTCGGAGGAGGACTCCCTCGCCGGATTCCAGACGACGGTTGCCCAGCAGGAGCACGCCTTCACAAACGCCCTGATCGAGCTCTATGGAACGCCGTACCCGGACGATATCGGCCCCGGACGGACCTACGTCTCCGGCTACGACGGCCCCGACCTCTTGCATTTCATGTACGTCGATCTTCCGGAGTTGCCCGACGGACTCGGCCAGGCTCAGACCGACGAGACGAGGGTCTTCGAACTCGACATTCAGAAGCTTCCGGAGAGCTGGCAGACGCACCTCCACACGGAATTCGATTTCTTCGAATTCGAGGAAGGGGAATACATCCTCGACGACCACTTCATCCAATACGAACTCGGGCCGCACGGCTTTTTCAGCAAACCGGAAAACTGGACCGGGCGGCGGCGTTCGCCGGGTCGCGTCCAGCAGGCGGTCTCCGAGCTGATCGCCGCGCACCAGGCGCTGTCGCAGGCGCTCGCCGATGCCGAATTCAGCCACGAATCCGTGGCGAGACAGGTCCGCTTGTTCAATGCGCGCGTTGAAATGGAAGACAACGTTGAGGCGATCGAAAGGCGCTTGATGCTGAGCGCCGACCTGGTGAAGTTGGTCGAGCTCGGGTATGAGGCCTTCGAGGCGATAAGCACCGTCACAAATAAAACCGTATCGAACGTGTCGGAAGCCATCCTCGAGGGGATCCCGACCAATTTTATTGCCGGCCTCGCGGCAGGAGGCGATGTCGCCTCGGCGGCAAGGGCCGGAATCAAGGCGGCCGGCGGCACGATTGAAACGGCGAGCGACTGGACAAAGGTAGCCAAGTTTATCACCACAAAGGCGTTTTCCGCCGCCCAGGAGTCGTTCGCAAAATGGCGCCGGTTCAACGTCATTGATAACACGCTCAAGCGCGACCAGCAATTGAAGGAGCAGGTGGCGGCCCTCGGGGCGGGATTTGGCTCGATGGCCGGCCATCTAGAAACCGTGAATCAACGGTTGCGTGCGCTCGACGACGCCGAACGGGCGTACCGCGCGGCGGTTGCCCAGGGCGACCGGATTCTCGAGGAGAGGGAGATCTTCCGGCGCCGCTCCGCGTCGGTCATCCAGGGCTACCGCACGCGCGACGCCGCCTTCCGGATCTTCCGCAACGAGAAACTGGAGCGCTACAAGACGTTGTTCGACCTCGCCGCCCGCTACACCTTCCTGGCCGCCCAGGCCTACGATTACGAAACGGGATTGCTGCACACTCCGGAGGGCCGGGCGTTTATCGACCGGATCGTCGCCGCACGCGCGCTCGGCGTGGTGAGCAACGGGGAGCCGCAGTTTGCCGGCAGCGCGACCGGCGATCCCGGCCTCTCCAGCATTCTCGCCGAGATGATGGGCGACTGGAGCGTTCTGCGCGGAAGGCTCGGATTCAACAACCCCGACGCCTACGGGACGACCGTCTCGTTGCGCCGCGAGAAATTCCGAATCCGGCCCGGAGAGGAAAGCCGCGACAACTGGCAGGACATCCTCCAGGCGAGCTGGCGCAGCAATATTCTCGACGACGCCGACGTGCGCCGGCACGCGATGCAGGCGGGCGCCGACGGGTTTCCTGTGCCCGGGCTCGTGATCAGCTTCAGCACGACCATCGCTCCGGGGCGAAATCTCTTCGGCCACCCGCTCGCCGCCGGCGATCACGCCTTCAGCCCGAGCTCCTTCGCCACCAAGATTTTCGCCGCCGGAGTCGCCCTCGAAGGATACCAGGGAATGTCGGATCCGGGCGCGAATACTGCCGGTGTCGAGTTCGCCGGGGGAAACTCGCCGGACGATCCCGACGCCCATTGGCTGAATTCAGACGCGCTCGCGGCCACGCCCTATATTTACCTGATTCCGGTCGGGGCGGATTCGATGCGCAGTCCTCCGCTCGGAGATGCCGGCGGAATCCGTACATGGCAGGTCAACGACGTGACCGTTCCGCTCCCCTTCAACATCGGCGCCTCCCAGCTCTCCACGCTGCAATGGTGGCAGTCGAGCGATTTCCTGACGGAGGACATGTTCAGCATCCGCAAACACCAGGCTTTCCGTCCGGTATCGTCGGCGGACGTCTTCGGATTCGATCTCTACGGCTCCGACGGGTCCCTGCAACCTTCGCAGTTCACCAACAACCGCCTGATCGGCCGATCGGTATGGAACAGCGAGTGGAAGCTCGTCATCCCGGGCGACACCCTCCTCAGCGATGCCGACGAAGGCCTGCGTCGCTTCATCAAAACCGTGCACGACATCAAGCTGCACTTCGTGACTTATTCGTATTCGGGGAACTGATATGAAGATTTTGGATCTTGGATTGAGGATTTTGGATCTGGCAACTCGCCTGGTTTCCCCGGGGGGTTCGAGCAAAGCGGAAAACCGGACACCTGTCGGGAACCGCCTCCGGCTGATGCGAAGCCGTCCGCGTTCCCGGTATAAGGGCTGTAGGAAACATGCGGGATGCATGTTCTACTTTGCTCTGTCCGTGCTCTTCCTCCCATCTCTTCCAATCCACGCTTTTCCGCCGGCGCCGCACCATGAGATCTATGGCATGGTGCGCGATCAATGGGGGAATCCTCTCGCGGGGGAGAATGCGACGCTCATCTTTATAACCGAGAATGGTACCCAGGTTTCGGGTACGGTTGTACCGGGCATGGAGCCGGGGACCAACTACAGGTTGCTCATTCCGATGGACGCCGGCATTGCTCCCGATCTCTATCGGCCGACCGCCCAGTTTCCGCTGGCGCCGTTTCGAATCCAGGTGAGGGTCGGCAGTACGACCTACCTGCCCATTCAGATGCAGGGCGACTTTGCTGTGCTCGGACAACCGGCGGAGCGAACCCGGATCGATCTGACACTCGGTACCGACAGCGACGGCGACGGCCTGCCCGATGCGTGGAAAGACATGGTCATCGCGATGCTCGGCGGTGGACTTACGCGGGACGATATCCGTCCCGGCGACGATCTCGACGGCGACGGCATGACTAATCTCGAGGAATACATCGCCGGCACGTATCCCTGGGATCCAACCGACAATCTCTGGCTGGACATCATCGAGGTCCGTGAAGAGGACGTCGTCCTGGAGTTTCTCGCCATCGGCGGGCGCAGTTACAGAATCTGGGGGTCGAGTGACCTTGAGGTTTGGACGCCGGTGAGCTTCCGCCTGCCGGCAATCGATGAACCCGGAATGACCCGCTCCAGCTACACCTCTCCCGACGTGCGCCGGCTCGGAGTCGAGGTGGCGCGCGGCGAGCTTCCCGGACAACCGGTTTTCTTCCGGCTCCATGTTCAGTGAGGAGGCAATATGATTTTGGATTTTGGATTTTGGATTGCGGATTGCCGGAACGGGTTTCTTACTCGTTTTATCGCGACTCAGGGATTGCGTGCACGGCAATTCATCTCATTTTTAAAACCGGCTTTCTTTGCTTTCGGCGGCTTGACTTTGCTTTTTTTTCTTTCGGGCTGCTCCCGGGATGAAGTGCCCGCGCCGCCCCAGGCCCTGCTGTCCGAACTGGTTCGAAAGGACGGACGCCTTCATCGCGCCGGGGAGAGCGAGCCCTTTACCGGGGTCATGCTTGAACACTACCCGGATGGCACGCTCAAATCCCGTTCGGAACTTGTGGAGGGCGTGTTGCACGGGGTCTCCGAGGGATGGCATCCCAACAAGGTGCTCCAGGTGCGCGAACACTTTGTCGCGGGTGTTTCGCACGGCGCCCGGTCGCGGTGGTACGCCGACGGCGCCCGGCGGTCGGAGGCCGAAATTATCGAAGGGCAAATTCACGGGGTGTTTCGTCGCTGGCATGAGAACGGAAAGCTGGCCGAGGAGATCGAGATGAAACACGGCCGGGCGGACGGAATTTCACTTTCGTATTTTCCCAGTGGATACATCAAAGCATATGCCGAGATGGAGGAGGGGGAAATCGTGGAGCGGGAATTTTGGAATGACGGCGAAACGCTCCGTCCCCTGTTGTCGGAGGCGGGGGAGTTCGTTGGGGAGTAGCAACGGAGAATAATGATGAAATCCCTTTTGATCAGAGTACTGACGGTGGCGGCTGCAGCGACCGCCGCTTCTCCTGCCGCAAATGGACACCGGATCATCAATATCGGAGACCCGGCCGGTGAGCAGGAGTTTCAATCAACGGTTCAAGGGCTCAGGTTTTACGGAGTGGAAACTTTTTCCGGGTCAACTCTGGCCGCCGATGCCCAGACGAATCTTGGCACGCACATCCTTTCTCCCGGAGTCTCCGCCGCGCACTTCCCGGGAGGAACCGACACGACGCTGGGCATCACGATTCAGGTCAACACGCTTGGCGGAGATCCCGCCACACTCTCTCCGGGCGGCAGGCTTTTTGCGAGCGGCCCGGCGGTTGGAGATACGGGAGTGGTGCGGGTGGGGCCCGAGGACGCGAGGCACAGCCTCGATATCATCGTCGATCCGCCTGCCTTTCGCGGCCAGGTTCGTGCCGTGAGTTTCACCGCGTTTCAGGAAGGCGGCGGCAACGCCGAAGTCCGGTTGTACGGCAGCGACAACCGGCTCCTTGCCATTGAGACCGCGAGTCATTCCGCCCCCGAGGATGCCGCGGGCTATGGGTTTTTCGCCCCCGAGGGGGAGACGATTTTTCGAATCAATTACCGGGTGCCGGACGGCTACGGCGATGTCGGTTCGTTGAACCTGTACGTCATTCCCGAACCGGCCACTGCCGCGGCGATTTTCGGCGCTGCCGTCCTGCTCCTCGTATTTCGCCGTCGTTTTGTTTAGAGTCTTGAAACCGAAAAAGTTGTTGTAGTTGAGTCAAGTTCTGCAAATGACGTTGAAAGAAGTAGATCACGCTTCCAGCGTGAGTTTCGCACGCAAGATGCGTGCGCTCTTTGGGTGTGAGGCAGCGCCACGCTGCTGGATCCTGGATAATGGTTTTAATTTTGGTTGTGGACCTATGAATATTCATCATCTCGACCCGTTATATTGATTCGCCAGGCACAGGGGCATTGCAGATGCCGCCAGAAGATCCCGTGACATATTTCCTGACAAACCTTTGACCCCGCTGACAACTTACTTGTGAACTCGTGGCAGGATATGCCTTGAACGCGCCCGCCTCACACATTGCCGACCGGAGTGTTGGTGACGGAGTGGAGAGTAGCCTGCTTTCCGCGCCCGATAATCGTCCTCTCGATTCCGGTGCCCTGATTACGTTCGGGGACCCGTGCTCCCCAGCCAATTTCGATAATATGAATATTGACCCCTCAGCAGAATGCTGTAGATAATTTCGTTCAACATTTCGAAAAAATCGGGAAGATTTTTTTACGACCTCATTTTCACATTTACTCCGTAATTTCAAGCATAGAATCAGCCGCTTCCTAATCGGGAAATAATGTATCGGGTTGGGGCCGTGAGGATCACCATGAACGCTAAGGGCTCGCGCAAAAATAGCTTCACATGTGTGAGGGAGAACTCTGCCAGTATGGCGATACTTTTGCGTGTCCAGAGTTCCTTTATAACCTTTATTCATGGGAGATAGGTACTTTTCG
>SLTG01000132.1 GCA_007130045.1 Opitutales bacterium | reverse complement strand
CGCCGCAACTTGACTTCGATTTGCTTGGCCGTCGAATTGCTTCCCCCCGCGGTCACTTCCCCGTGCGCGAAGACCGTCGGATTGTCGCTTCTCGCCTCCTCCACGCGGACACGTATCTCGCCGTTGGCGGCGCTTCCGAGCGGAATCCCCTCGAAGCGGTTGGTGCGAGTGTTCGCGTTGTCGGACTGGCCCCAATTCTTGTCGGACCAAGAACCCTGATTAAGCGCATAAAGAACCTCCTCGACGCCCGCCTCGGCCAGGTTCAGGCTCGCATTTGAATAAAACTGTGTATTCGCCAGGCGCATTTCCGTTCCGGCCAGGCGAATGTAACTGCCGATCGTCAGGGCGGCGATCGTGGCGAAGATCACGGCGACGATCAGAATCGAGCCGCGCGTGTCCCGCATATCTTTGTTTATATTTCTCATTCCAGGTATCCTTCCCACACTCAAATCGGGTTTGTTATTCGGTAACTGCCTTGTTCCGCATGATGTATCGTGCGGAGACCACTTTTTCGGACGTGTCCCGCACAAGGACACGTTTCACCATCGAGAGCTGCAACTGGATCTGTTTGGTCTCGAGGTGGTTCTGCGCTTCGTCCTGAAGCACGGTAAAACGCCGGAACCGGAAAGCCGGACGCGACGTGACGCCGTCCGGGAGCCGGACGTCGCGCATCAGCACCCGGACGTCGCCGTCCACATCGCGCTCGAAGGTGTTTTCCTGCTCGTTGTAACGGTAGGTCACCTCGTACGAGTCCGCATCCGGGGGATTCAGGTAAAGGGTCAGCGATTGCTCGGAGAATTGAAGGATTTCCTCCGCTTCGCGAACGTCGCGGGCAAAGATCTCGAGCCCCCGGCGCCCCTCCGAGGTCATGTCGGTGTAATTCGCGATCGCGAAACTGCCGCGCATGACGAATCCGAACGAAGCGAAAATCGCCCCGGTCAGGATGACGGTCAGGGTCATCACGACCATGAGCTCGGTCAACGTAAACGCCGTACGGGAATCCGGGGAACGGCTAGAGTGCGCGGTAGTAATAGTCATTGAGTCCATTCTTTGTAAACGTGGTCCGGTAAACGCGCCTATGCTGCGCCCCGTTTAGATTGGTCCATTGAACCTCAAGTTCGACCTCCTTGACTCCCTCGCGATTCTCGTCTTCGAAGATCCTGCGGGTCGCTTCGTAGCGGGCCGCAATCGACGCGTCGAAATCCTCGCCCACCTGGAACTGTTCCACTTCCTCCAATTGGATCAGCTCGTTCCAGCTCATCAACCTCAGATTCTCCATCTCACTCTGAAGGATCTGCGAAGCCATTGTGTTGTCGCGGGCGAGCTGAATCATCGTAAACCCGCTTCGCATCGCCGTGATGGTTGACGCCACGACGGCACCGAGGACAAGCACCGCGATGATCACCTCGATCATACTGACACCGGCCTTTGATCGCCAGCGAGGCGTCGCCGTGTTTTGAAGAGAATCGTTCATTGTTTGGGAAACCCTGTTGAGTTAAGGGACACTAAGTATACCAACTCCGAACACGATTTCGCAACCGGCAGGGGGTAAATTAATGGTAAAAACACACCGGAGAATACCCCCCGGAATTCCGCTTTATTAAGCGCCCTGAAGGCGCAACCCATTGCGGATAAATCAAATGCTTCCCGCACTTGAATCCTCTTATCGACCCTGACTCGTATTCGTAACTCAACTACAAATCAGCAAGGCGAAAACGCTTCGCTGTTTCACGAAACATAGCGGAATTCGGGATTGTTGTGGCGACGGACTCTCCGCGGGAGAATCCGGTCGCACGGACCTTCAGTCACCAATCTCCGCAAGGCGGGCGCCGAGTTTTTCCAAAGCGCGCGCCCGGTGGCTGATTCGACTCTTGACCGATTCGCCCAATTCACCGAACGACCGAGCGTATCCGGCGGGCACAAACACCGGGTCGTAGCCGAACCCGTGCTTGCCGGACGGTTCCATCGCGATGCGTCCCTCGCATACACCCTCGAACGATTCCTCCGTTCCATCCGGAGCAATCAAAACGAGGCAGCACCGAAACCGTGCGGAGCGGTCGCATACGGGCTTTCCTTCAAGCGCGCCGAGCAGCCGCGCATTGTTTTCCGCATCGGTGGCCTCGGCGCCCGCGTACCGGGCCGAATAGACCCCCGGCGCCCCGCCGAGGGCGTCCACCTCCAGGCCGCTGTCGTCCGCCAGTACCCAGGCCCGATCTCCCGCGCGCTGCTTGAACGCCCGTGCCTTGAGCCGAGCGTTTCCCTCAAACGTATTCGAGTCTTCATCCACCCATGGCATACCGCCCGCATCGGCGGCAGTCCGCACCGATACTCGTTCGAGACCGCGCTCCGCAAGGAGGCGCTCCAGTTCGTCCGCCTTGTGCCTATTTGAAGTGGCCAAATAAAAGTTCATCGACCTGGAGCTTCGGAGGATAGCGAAGGAACCCGCGCAAGAGGCGGTCTTCGCCGACGACGGCGTGCCTGGTGTTCTCCAGCCGGACGCCTTGATCGATCGCCTCGGTGCGCAATCCCCTTAACGCGGGTTTGGACTTGTCATCGCCAAATAAAACCGGCGCCTGGTAGGCAAAGAGGTAGTCGAGCGCCGCATGCTGGATCATCCCGCTCAGGAGCTGCGACCCTCCCTCGGTGTAAACCCCGTAGATCTTCTCCTGGCGGCACCTTTCCCGGAATGATTCGTAGGAGACCTGCGAATTTTCCGCCGAAAGCACCCACACGCGAATCCCTTCCGTTTCCAGGCGTCTCACGTACCCGGTCCCCGCCAACTCGGTGGTCACGACGATGGTCCTGTCCCGGAATTCATCGGTGTAGAGACCGGGAAACTCGCGCTGGTTGGCGGTGCGCAACAACCCGTCGAACACCATCCGCACGGGACACCATTCGTCGGCGCCTTCGATGCGACTCGTCAGCCTGGGTTGATCCGACAGCACCGTGCCGGTTCCGACCGCGACCGCGGGAAACAGGCGCCGCCAACGCATGACGTCCTGCCGGGCGGTTTCGCCGGTGATCCACTTGGACTCTCCGGTTCGGCAGGCGATTTTCCCGTCGAGAGTCATGGCCATCTTCCCGGCGACAAGCGGCTGGTTCCGGCTGATCCAGTGATTAAAAATCAGGTTCAAGTCCTCGCACTCCTCCTCCAGGACACCATTCTCGACCTTGATCCCGCGGTCTTTCAGCACTTTGACCCCGTTGCCGCTGTGGTCCGGATTAGGATCGAGGGCGCCGACGACAACGTGTTTCACCCCCGCCTCCCGGATCGCCTCGGTACAGGGCCCGGTTCGTCCGGCAGTCGAGCACGGCTCGAGCGTCACAAAAAGCACGGCGTCGTCCGGAACAGGACGTGAGACGTCGCGAAGGGCGTCAACTTCGGCGTGATCCTCGCCGGCGCGCTTATGGTACCCTTCCGCCAGAACCGTTCCCTGGTGAACCAACACGGCTCCGACCATCGGGTTCGGATGGGTGTCGCCCCAGGCCTTTCGAGCCAGTTCCAGCGCCCGGCCCATCCATTTCTCTTTTTCCTGCTTCTTCATGACTTTATTGTTCGCAATGGAAGGGCGGTGGGTGAATGCGCACCCGGATTCATTCCCCTTCGCCTCCCCGGACAAACGGATTGTTTTTTTTCTCGGCTCCGACGGTGGTGGCGGGGCCGTGACCGGAATAAACGGCGGTTCGGTCGGGCAACGTGTAGATTTGATTTCGGATTGAACGTTCGAGCGAATTCCAGTCTCCCCCCGGAAGATCGAAACGTCCGACACCCCCGTGAAACAGGGCATCTCCCACGAAGGCGGCATCGAGCGACGGGAAATAAAAAAGGACGTTGCCCGGGGCGTGGCCGGGAACGTGGCGTATCCGGATTTCGGCGCCCGCGAGGTTCAGCCGGTCGCCGTCCGCCACCCACCGGTCCACCCGTGCGGGCGCCACGGTAAGCCCGGGGACCATGTACGCGGCCATTATTTCCGGATTCTCGATCCATGTTTTGTCGCCGGGATGAGCGAAAACCATGACATCACCCCGCGACATTGCGGCCAGGTCCCCGATATGGTCCCAGTGCCCGTGCGTGACGAGGACGGCGACCAGGCGGGAATTCGAGCGCTTCAGAGCATTCCGGACCGCCGGCTCGACTTGCGGAGGCGCATCCACCAGAAGGGATTCCCCGGAGTCCGAAGTCAAAAGATAAGCGTTTGTCTCGATCGGCCCCGCGGGCAGTGTTTCAATTCGCATAAAGCAATCATCATGGATCGAAACCCGGGAAGATTCAAACGTAATCGACCCGGTTTATGATTGTGGATTCGTAATCGCAACCCCGGAAGGCGGATCGCGCAAATCGGAATGAACGAACAGCGACGCAAACCACACGAACCCCTCCCGGAGTATTACCGGCCGGACGAGGACAAACCCGATTACCTCAACCGGTTATTCGACATCTCCGCCCGCGACTACGACCGGATCATCCAGTGGGTCTTTCCCGGCACAGGCGAAGCCAATCGCCGGAGAGCTCTAATGAAAGCGGGGTTGCACGAAGATGAGCTTCGCCCCCCCTGGTTCGGCCGGAAAATGCCGCTTGACAAATCCAGGGACCGGGGAAATCTTAACTTTCGTAATCAGTCAGCCAATGAATGGTAACCGCAATCAGCTCCTATTGCTTAGCCTCGCGCTAAGCCCGCTTCTTTAAAATCGGGAACGCGGGGATGCGGTTACTGTGATTGCTGGAAGAGCAGCCGTCCTTGTACGAGGTATCAGTTTTTGCATCGCCCGCGTTTGAAATTCTTCATTAATTTCCAACGTAAACCGTCATGCAAAAACCACCGATCACCAAGTACGCTCCTTTCCCGGGCATCGATCTGCCCGATCGCCAGTGGCCATCCCGGACGATCGACCGGGCTCCAATCTGGTGCAGCGTCGACCTGCGCGACGGCAACCAGGCGCTCGCCATCCCCATGAGCATCGATGAAAAGATCGAGATGTTCGAAACCCTGGTCCAGGCCGGATTCAAGGAAATCGAGGTCGGGTTTCCGGCCGCTTCGAAGATCGAATTCGATTTTATTCGACGGCTGATCGACGAGGACCGGATTCCCGGAGACGTGGCGGTCCAAGTGCTCACGCAGGCGCGCGAAGACCTCATTCGCCGCACGTTCGAAGCGATTCAAGGCGCCCGCCGTGCGATCGTCCACATCTACAACTCCACCTCCCCGGCGCAGCGGAGGGTAGTATTCGGGATGGAAAAGCCGGAGATCGTCGATGTCGCCGTGCGCGGGGTGAAGCTCATCCGCGAACTCGTTTCGACGGTTCCGGAAACCGACGTCATCCTCCAGTACTCCCCGGAAAGCTTTTCGACCACGGAAATCGATTTCGCCCTCGAAATATGCGAAGCGGTGATGGATATCTGGAAACCGACACCGGATAGAAAGATCATCCTCAATCTTCCCGCAACCGTGGAAATGTGTACGCCGAACATTCACGCCGACCAGATCGAATGGTTCTGCCGGCACATGCGCGACCGTGAATCAGCGGTAATCAGCCTCCACACCCACAACGACCGCGGCACAGGCATCGCGGCCTCCGAACTCGGACTGATGGCCGGCGCCGACCGCGTCGAGGGAACGCTCTTTGGCAACGGCGAGCGCACGGGCAATGTCGACATCGTGACCCTTGCACTGAACATGTACACCCAGGGGGTTCATCCGAACCTCGACTTCAGCGACATCAACGGCATCCGCGAAGTGTACGAGCGTTGCACCCGTATGGAGGTTCCGCCGCGCGTTCCCTACGCGGGCGAACTGGTCTTCACCGCCTTCTCAGGCTCCCACCAGGACGCCATCAACAAAGGTCTCGCCGCAATGAGCGAATCGGAAAGCGACCGCTGGGAAGTGCCATACCTCCCGATCGACCCGAAGGACATCGGGCGAAACTACCGCGCGATTATCCGCATCAACAGCCAATCCGGCAAGGGCGGGGTCGCCTACGTCATGGAAAAGGAATTCGGCTTCCAGCTCCCGAAGGAATTGCGCAGGGAACTCGGCCGGATCGTCAACAACCTCGCCGATACATCCGGACGCGAACTGACGCCGCGGAACATCTACGACGCCTTCGCCGCGGAGTACCTGAACCCGGACGCGCCGCTCAAGCTCGAAAAGTTCCGGATAAAGGCGACGGACGAAGATGACGACAACGTCGTCTGCACGGCCACTCTCTCGGTCAACGGCGAGAAAAAGGAAATCCGCGGCGTCGGCAACGGCCCGATCGCCTCCTTCTTCCATGCGCTCGAAAACGAGGACCTCGAAAGGACCGAACTGGTATCCTACTCGGAACATTCGCTCGGCGAGGGCGCCGATTCGACTGCGGTCTCGTACATCCAGCTCAAACGCAACGACGGACGAACGTTCTACGGCGCGGGCACCGATCCGAATATCGAACGCGCGTCGCTCAAGGCCGTTGTCAGCGCCCTCAACCGGTGCATGAAGTATTGAGCATGACCAAGATCCTAACCGTCCGGCACACCACGGTATACCAATACGCCAGACCGGTCTATTTCGGAGAGCACCGGCTGATGTTTCGTCCCCGGGACAGCCATGATATTCGTCTTTTGGATACGTCAATGAAGATCACCCCGAAAGCCGAGGTTCACTACTACCACGATCCCTTCAACAACTCGATTACCGTCGCCCGGTTTACGAAGCCCTCCTCGGAACTGCGCCTGGTAAGCGCTTTCCGGATCGAGCATTACGGGAAGCTGGTCAGCGCGTACGACTTGGAGCCGTTCGCCCAGACGTACCCGTTTGTCTATGACAGCGAGGAGTTCCCGGACCTGATGCGCAGCATCGAACGCCGCTATCCCGATCCGGACAGGAAGATTTACAGGTGGGCCCGCCAGTTCCTTGATCCGTCCGGCAGCACGGACACCCACAGGCTGCTCGACTCCATTAACCGGGCCATCAAAGCCGGGTTCCGTTACGAGCAGCGCAACGATCCCGGCACGCAGGACCCGCTGGTTACCCTCCGGAACGCATCCGGGACCTGCCGCGACTACGCCCTTTTCATGATGGAGGCGGTACGAAGCCTCGGACTGGCAGCACGCTTCGTAACGGGCTACCTCTACGACCCTTCGCTCGACGACGACGGCGAAGAAACAGTCGGAAGCGGCGCCACCCACGCCTGGGTCCAGATTTATCTTCCCGGCGCCGGCTGGGTCGAGTTCGATCCGACGAACGCCCTCATCGGAGGCACCAACCTGATCCGCGTCGCCGTAGTACGCGAGCCCTCGCAGGCGATACCTGTCAAAGGCGCCTACGAGGGCGGGCCCGACGACTACATCGGCATGTCCGTGGAAGTCACCGTCACGCGCCGCTCAAATGGTCGCCACGAATAAGGAAGGCTTCTCGCCTCGACACTCGCCCCCCTGTCGCTTATACCGGAACAGACCATGAGCGAAGAAACCCTTCATCGACAGAACATTATCGCCTGCATCTGGGATTTCGACCGGACCCTGATTCCCGGGTACATGCAGGGTCCCCTTTTTCGCCACTTCGACGTTGACGAAAAAACGTTCTGGAAGGAAGTGAACACGCTGCCCGAATATTTCCAGCTCAAAGGACAGCGGGTCTCCGGTGAAACCGTTTACCTCAACCACCTCCTGACATACGTCCGTGCGGGCATCTTCAAGGGGCTGAACAACGCCCTGCTCAGGCGACTCGGCGCGGACCTCGAATTTTTCCCGGGACTTCCGGACTTTCTGCAAATCCTGAAAGGCCTCGCGCGCTCGCGTCCCGAATACCGCAAGCACGACATAAGCCTGGAACACTACGTTATCTCGACCGGGCTGGCGGAAATGATCCGCGGCAGCCGTATCGCCGCCTACATGGAGAACATCTACGGGTGCGAGCTGATCGAGTCGCCGCCGCCGCCCGGCTACCTTCAGCAGCCGGAGTTTTTCGACGGCGACGACCAGGCCGAAGTCAGCCAGATCGGGTTCATGGTGGACAACACCATCAAGACCCGCTTCATCTTCGAGATAAACAAGGGCACGAACAAGAACCCCGACATTGATGTCAACGCCCGACTCGCCGCCGAAGACCGGCGGATCCCGATCAAGAACATGATCTACGTCGCCGACGGACCGAGCGACGTGCCCGTCTTCAGTGTGATCAGGAAGAGCGGCGGTCGCGCCTACGCGGTCTATGAGTCCGGAAACGAGGCGGAGTTCGCGCAGAACGACGCCCTCCTGAGATGCGGACGAGTCGATTCGTACGGACGGGCCGACTACCGCCAGAAAAGCGACACCCATATGTGGATGAAAACCCACGTTCTCCAGATCTGCGACCGCATCATCCGCGAGCAGGAACTCGCTGTCTCCGAACGCGTCGGCAAACCACCCCGCCACCTTCAGAACAAACCCGCTCCTCCCGAAGAACCTCCGAAACAGAGCACGTTCCTGGAAGAGTGAGGATGATTTTGGATTGCGGATTTTGGATTTTGGATTGAGCTCCGGCCCGCTGACCGGACATTCGCATACATTGACTCTCCGGGGACGGGTGACAGTGTGACGTGAGGAGCGGGTGCCTTCTCCGATTCCGGCGATCTTATGCTCCGCACTCCCTGTCCTCACGGACAGGCCTACGGGAGATCCCGCTCGTCACGGAGCGATCAACCGCACCCGCTTCCTGCCCAAAATTTCGCAATCCAAAATCCGCAATCCCAGCTCACTCCCTCCCCAGACTGTCACGGTGTTTTCGATACAGGCCGCGAAACTGGTGATAGGTGAGGCCGAGGGCTTCGGCGGCTTTGCGTTGATTGAACTGCGCCGCTTCCAGCGCCTCCGTCAACATCCGGTGCTCCACCTCCCGCACCGCCTCCGGCAGACTCGTCCGCGCTCCCACACCGCTCGCCCCCCCTCGCCCCTCATCCCTCACCCCTCGTCCCTCGCCCCCCGCCCCTCGCCCCCCATCCCCCACCCCCCGCCCCCCGTCCCCCCCCCCTCGCCCCCCGTCCCCCGCCGCCGGCTCAAGGCGAAGTTCGAAAGGCGGGCGGAACGGATCGAAGTCGATGCGCTCGATACGGTCGGATTCGGTCCGCGCGACGGCGCGTTCCACAACGTTCTTGAGCTCGCGCACGTTGCCCGGCCAGTCGTAGTTGCCGAGGGCGGCGCAGGCGGAGGGGGAAAACGCGGGAACGTCACGCCGTCCCAACTCGTGCGCCATTCGTGCGGCAAAGTGATTGGCCAACAACTCGAGGTCTCCCGTCCGCCGCCGGAGAGGCGGCAGAAACAGGACCTCGAACGCCAGCCGGTCGAGCAGATCGCGCTTGAACCGGCCGCTCGCCGCCAGTTCCCGGAGATCCACGTTCGTCGCCGCCACGATCCGGACGTTCACCTCGATCGCCTCGGAGCTTCCCATCCGTTCGAATCGCTGGTACTCGACCGTGCGAAGAATCTTTTCCTGCACCTCCATCGGGATCCGCCCGATCTCGTCCAGAAACAACGTTCCCCCGTCGGCCGCCTCGAAACGCCCCGCGCGACGGCGGGCTGCGCCCGTGAACGAGCCGGCTTCGTGACCGAACAACTCGGATTCCAGAACCGACGGCGACAGGGCCGCGCAGTTGACGGCGATGAACGGGCCGCCCCAGCGTCCCGAGAGGTAGTGAAGCCGGGCCGCCGCAAGTTCCTTGCCCGTCCCGCGCTCCCCGACGAGAAGCACCGGGCGGTCGATCGGGGCCGTGCGCGAAAGGCGTTCCTGAAATTCCAGAAAAAGCTCCGACTCGCCCAGGAGACGGTCGGCGATGCTCATCCGCGTTGCCGGAACCATCGCAGCAGACCGCACGCGCGACTCGCCGGACTCCTCCGTAACCCCTTTCCCCGAATTGGCCATTTAAGCCATTATATGGTTTAAAATACTAATTTCAAGTATTGTAAACCACAATAATCTCCCAAGAAAAATTTCTTAAGTTACTGTATATAAATAGATTAATTATTTTCCACCCGAAATGGCACGGCTTTCGCTATACAAGCAACATCAAATCCAAACCGAAAGGAAACACATCATGGGAGTATTCACACGTTTTCGCGATATCGTAAGTTCCAACCTCAACTCAATGCTGGAAAAGGCGGAGGATCCGGAGAAGCTGATCAAGCTGATGATTCAGGAGATGGAGGACACGCTGGTGGAGATCAAGGCCTCGTGCGCCTCGGTGATGGCCGAGCGGAAGCGAATCGACCGGGCGGCGACCGAGACGCGGCAGATGGCCGAGCGCTGGAGCGGGAAGGCGGCGCTCGCCGTGGACAAGGGGCGGGAGGACCTTGCCCGAGAGGCGCTGGTGGAAAAACGCCGCTTCACGGAACGTGCGGCGGCCCTCGACGAAGAAGTCGCACAGTGTGCCCACCTCGTCGAACAGTACCAATCCGAGATCGTCCAACTCGAAGAGAAGCTGCAGTCGGCGCGCGACAAACAACGCGTCCTCATCCAGCGGCACCTCCACGCCGAACGCAAGAAACGCGCGCAAAAGGGCATTCGGAAGTTCGAAACGTCGGATGCGATGGTGCGGTTTGACAAGTTCGAGAATCGCATTGATCGAATGGAAGCCGAAGCCGACCTGGTCAATTACGGTCGCCCGGCGTCGAAGGGGCGATCCCTCGAGGACGAGTTCGCCACCCTCCAAAACGATGAGGAGATCGAAAAAGAACTCGAAGCATTGCGGAACGAAAGGCGCGCATCGACCGGAACCCGGCCGGCGGCCGACTGACCGCCCGCCGGGACCGAACCGCACCGGTTCGGGATTCGGTTGTCTTTGTCTCGTGAGGAGCCATAATGCCACAAATCCACATTCGCCGATTACCGAGAACGGCCGATGCGCCATCTTGAATACTGCCGGCTCGCTCCGAACACCAATACGCACGGCACAATACCACATCCCATCGCACCGAAATGCATTCGACCACAATTGACATGACTCCAGCACTCCTTTTCCTCATCCTTATCGCCGCCATCCCGGTGGCGGCCATCTTCGGAGGAATCCTCCTTGCGGCGTTGAAGATTCTCAAGGGTGACTCGCGGGGAACAGGCCTATCGGACCAGGAGGAGACCCGCATGATCCAGGAAATCCACAGGGGGCTCAACCGCCTTGAAGAACGGGTGGAAGCGCTCGAAACCCTTTTACTCGACAGACCCAAAGACAGGAGCCGACATGACTGATGAATCCGCCGCCTACTCGACCAAAAGACTCTACCGCTCCCGCCGCGGCTGGATCCTCGGCGTATGCCGGGGCATCGCCGAAGCGCGGGACATCCCCGTCTTCTGGGTGCGGGCAATCGCTGTCATCCTGGTATTCGTCACAAGCGTCTGGCCCGCGCTTCTCCTCTATCTCGTGGCCGCCCTGCTGCTGAAACCCGAGCCTGTGTTGAGGCTGAACAGCGACGAGGATCTCGAATTCTACAACTCGTACTCCGCTTCCCGCAAGATGGCGCTTATGCGCCTCAAACGCACCTTCGACAACCTGGACCGCCGTATCCAACGCATGGAGACCACGATCACCGCCAGGGAATACGACTGGGATCGCCGGTTCCGGGAGTGAGGGGATCGGTCGGACGGTGCGCCGGTGCGTCAACTTGCAGGCCTGCGCGTGAGCGCAGGGAATCGGTGCGCCGGTGCTCCGATACAGTTTGTGGAGAACCGAGAATGATGCCAACGCCGGCATTTCCTCCGGCCACCACTTCACCCCAAGGCCGGACAGGTTTTCCCCTTGCCCGATGAAATGCGGCGGCGATAGTGAAAAGAGTAACGTATGACGTCGTTAAAGAACACCTCAATTCTGGTTGTCGAAGACGAAGCGCTGTTTCGGAAGCAGGTAATCCGCTTTCTCGAGAAAGCCGGCGCCGACGTCGCCGCGGCAAAAGACCTCGGCGCCGCGCGGAACCTCCTTGACGAAATGCCTTTCGACTTCGCCCTGCTGGATATCAATCTGCCGGACGGATCGGGGATGGACCTTCTCCGTGATGGCGCGTTTTCGGCGAATTCGGGAGTGATCGTAATGACGGCGGAAGGCGGGGTCGGCAGCGCGGTCGAAGCCATGCGGCTGGGAGCGGCCGACTACCTTGCCAAGCCGTTCGACCTTGAAGAACTCCCGCTGATCATTCATCGCGTCCGCAAGAGCAGGCAGGCGTCCCGTCTCGACACATATCGAAGAGATCGCGACGCCAGGGTTCAGGACACGTTTTTCTTCGGCTCGTCGCTGGCGGACCTTCATCAGCTTCTGGAAAAAATCATCGCCGCGGACAAGCGCCTCGCCCGGAATCTTCCCCCGGTACTGATCGAAGGAGAGACGGGAACCGGCAAGACCTCGATCGCCCGATGGCTCCATTATCACGGTCCGCGCGGCTCCGGTCCCCTCGTCGAGATCAACTGCTCCACCCTTTCGGAAACCCTGGCGGAGTCCGAGCTGTTCGGACACGAACGCGGCGCTTTCACAGACGCCCGGCAGGAACGGATCGGGCTTTTCGAGGCGGCCCGCGAAGGAACTCTTTTTCTCGATGAAATCCCGAGCCTCTCCCCCGCTCTGCAGGCAAAAGTGCTGACCGCGATCGAGGACAAGACGATTCGGCGGCTGGGCGGCACCAAGACGATCGAAGTCGACGTTCGCCTGGTTGCCGCAACGAACAGCGATCTGACGCAAAAGGTCCGCGACGGCGAGTTCCGCGAAGATCTATATCACCGTCTCGACCTCTACCGGCTTGCGATCCCGCCTCTGCGTGAACGCAAGGAGGACATGTCCGAACTCGCCGAACGCCTGCTCGCTCAACTCGCCAAAAGGTACGGATCCGCCGCGCCCAAACTCTCGGCGGAGGCGAAGAAGCGGATCCTCGCCTATCCGTGGCCCGGAAACGTCCGCGAACTGGCCCACGTCCTCGAGCGGGCCTTCGTCTTCGAAGAAGAAAAAGAACTCCGGCTGCGGCAGCTCCTCGGCGTATCCGATTCCGTTGGGAGCACCGCAAAAATGCAATCGGAAGACTGGCTCAACCCGGGCTTCGTGTTCCCCGATCAAGGCTTTTCCCTGGAAGAGGCGATCAATCGTCTCATACGCCACGCTCTGGACCACTCGGGAGGAAACGTCTCCGCCGCCGCCCGGCTGCTCGGTGTCTCCAGGGACTACGTACGCTATCGCCTGAACGGCAGGAAATCAACGGAGTGACCCGAACCGACGCACGACTCCTTATGATTGCCGCCGCCGCGCCAGAAGGATGACGCCGAACACGGCGAGACCGCTCAGGACGCCCACGGTGGACGGTTCGGGAACGACCGTGTTGATCTGATCACGGTACTGGGACAGGTCCGCCGAAAGAGTCTGATTTCCCGCAGTGGGATCATTCTCGGGTATATCGTCGTCAAAAATAAAGATCGAAGTATTTTCCGGTTGTCCGTTCAACTGCTCGAACGCGTGGATCATTCCGGCCAGTTCCCATTGGCCGTTGTTCCCGTTGAAGTGAAAAACCGCGCCGCCGGAATCGCCCGACGTCGCCTGTGCGCTGCCCTCGTCGGCGTTAAAAAACGTCGCGAACGATTCCACCGTTCCCATTGCCCCGTCCACCTCGAAGACCCCGCCCTCCGCGAGCGTATTCTCGCCCCAACGCATCGTGCGTTCACTCGTCCACCGGTAGCCGTGGATATCGCCGTCGGGATCCTCGTTCCAATCCGAATCCCACCGCGTCACCTCGGCCTCACGGTCGCGTCCGGCGCCGATCATGATGAGGTCGCTGCCCACTGCCGGAGTCTGTTCGCTGATCTGGAGGTTCGGCAGTTCGGGATCGCCGTCGATCCTGAACAGGATGATATCGGTCTCGGAACTGTCGGAATTCAGCAACCGTTGGGTGGTCCCCTCCACCGCCGAAAACGTCCCGCTGTCCAGCGTGATGTTCCCCGGCCCGACGTGAGCCGCGGTCATCACCCACTGGGATCCAATGTAAATACCGGTGCCATCGAGAAGGTCCCCGTCAAGAACGCCCACGTATTCCCAACCGGGATCGTTGTCCGGGTTGTCCGGGGCGCTCTCGTTGCCGGGACCGCCTTCGTGCACAATGACCGCATCAACCCGCGGCGGCAATACCAACAGGGCGGTTAAGGCAAGAATCAGGCAGGCGATCGAAGACTTCATTTTGTTTTCCATTTTTTTCTCGTTAAGGGCACCCCGAAATCAAATTGATTTTGAGTGAATGCCCTATTCGCCATTGGAGGTCAAGCTTCTAAAAAGCAATCCTAAAAAATTAATCGAAGCCCGCCCAATCCCGATCAACGCGCCATGCCGAGCGTGCTCGGCTTTTTCTCCGGCGCGTCCCGCTCGGCAATCGCCGCAAGTGAACCACCACGAAGAATCGCGCGTAACCGTGTGACCGATCGGATGGGAAAGGATCCCCAAACCGGTCGGAAAAATGGGGGGAACTCATCCCCGAAATGGGAGATCGAGGGTCGTCCCTCCGCCGATTCATCATTACGCAACCTTTTCCACTCAAATATTTTATACCGAAAATCCACGAATTGGCACGCGCAATGCAAAGACTGTGAGCTGTCATGAATTCCATGACGGATAAATTCTCAACCAATAACGACAGGAGGTTAACCATGAACAGAAAATCAAATATAGCGATCGGACTCGGCGTTGCCGCCCTCGTGGCGACCACCGGAGCCCTGTCCGCAGCCGAACAGCAGGTCTCTGCCGAAGCGTCCGGCGAGCAAATGACGGCCGTCGAATACCGTTCGGAAAACGCCGACCGTTCCGATTCCGTCCGTCTCGAAGCCCATGTACGCGGATCGGCTTCAGCGGAAGTCGGTTCCGAAAGCAACGGTAACGGCGAACGCCCGGCACCTCCCGACAAGCCGGATGTACCCGACAAGCCGGAGACACCGGAAGTCCCGAATGAAACGGTCGACGGACTGATTGACGAGGTTCGTACGGAGCGGGACACCCTGGTGGCCGAGACCCGCCGGACGGTCGGCGATCTCCACGAGATGTCACAAGAGGAACGCCGGGAGGCGATCGCGGAAATCCGCGGCGAGCGGGATGAAGTCCGTCAGGACGTCCGGAACATCGGCGATGCCGTGAGCGAGGAACGCAGGGCGGTAATGGACGAACGCCGGGAGGCGATTGACGAGCTTCGCCGCGAACGGGCCGAGCTCCAAGAGGTCCGCCGTGAAATGCTCGAGGAACTCCGCCGCGAACGCGACGAACTGCTCGACACTCAGCGCGAGGTGCGCGCGGAAGCACGCGTGGAGGTCCATTAATCCAGCCGTCCGAATCCGCAATCAAGACCGCGCCCCGTCGATCGCCGGCTGGGCGCGGTTTTTTTTCAGGTTCGGCCCGTGCGCCAACCGGCGCGGTTCCCCATCCCGATTTGTCACACCGCTTGAAAAATAATCGCACATGGGGCGCTTTCCCAATCCGGCGGGCGCCATTCTGGGAAATATTCCCCAGAACCGGTCGGAGAACCTGGGCACTTCTTCTCTCTCTAATTACGCTTCCATCTCATATTCAATGTATTAAGAGATATACAGCAATCTGGCACGCAACATGCACAATTAAATGCCGAATTCGTTTTCAATCACAATTCAAACCAACAAACAAAACCAAGGAGGTAATCACCATGAAACAACTGAACAAATACCTGGCCATCGTCATCGCCGCGCTATTGGTGAGCGGCACTACGCTCGCCGCGGAGGAAAACGACGTCGAGGATCCCACACTCGACCAACTTCAAAAGCTGATTGAGAAGTTCCGGGAAATGCAGCAGGACCGCGTGGAAGAGCGCCGGGCGCTCGCCAACAACGAAGAAATCGACGGCGGAGAACGCGGTGAATTGATGCGGGCTCTGATCGAAGAACAGGCCATGGAGCAGCGGGCATTGGGTCAGCAGATCCGAGAACTGATGAAGTCCGAACACGGGGAAACCCACCGGGAACGGCGCGGACCTCCCGAGAACGGAAATGACGAGCCGGGATTCGTATCGACATCGGAACACGACGGCGACCTCGCCGATGACATCCGGGCGTTGAACGATGACTTTCGGGCCGCCCGCGACGAGCTTCTTTCCGAATGGCGCGCGACAGTCCAGGAGCTTCAGGATGCAACCCGTGAAGAACGCCGGGTAGCCTTCGAAGAATTCCGGAACACCCGGGACGAACAATTCGACGCGTTGAGGCAAAACCGCCAGGATATCCGCGACCGCGCCCAGCAAAGGGCCGCCGAACGTCGCCCGGACCGCGACTGAGCCACATAAACAATTACCCATTCAGGACAAATGGGTCGCTCGAAGCACAACGGTGCAGGCGCTGGGAGACGGCGCCTGCACCTTGCTTTTTGGCCGTCACAAGAGTGAATCCCTTAAGATCGAATGATATTATTCCCTATTGTGATCGCGAAAATGACTTTTCCACCTGAATCAATCCAGTGAATCCCAAGCGAACAGCGCTTGCCATCACAGCCGCGACGCTCGCCGGAATATCCGGCGGGCTTTTTGCACTTGAAACCACAGCCCCGTTGGAGTGGAGCTTTCCCACGGAGGGCGCCGTTTACTCGCCTCCCGCGGTCGGTTGGGATGGGACGGTTTATGTCGGATCCGGCGCGAAAACCGATTCCGAGACCGACGAGACCGACCTCTTCGACTTTTACGCCCTGACCCCTGGCGGACAAAAGAAGTGGACCTTCCCTGTCGATGACTGGGTCCAGTCCTCCCCCGCGGTCGGTCCGGACGGAACCATTTACATCACCTCGTGGGATTTTTTCATCTACGCGGTCGAACCGGACGGGATTCTGCGCTGGCTCTACGACGCGGACGGATTCATCTTCTCTTCCCCCGCTGTCGACCGGGACGGCAACGTTTATTTCGGCGCCGGAGACGATTACCTATACGCCCTGGATCCCGACGGGTTTCTCCGCTGGGTTTTTCAAACCGGCGACTGGATCGAGGCGTCGCCTGCCATTGGCCCGGAAGGAGAGGTGTATTTCGGGTCATGGGACGGCTACCTCTATGCCGTCAGCAGCGAGGGTGAACTGCTCTGGGAATATTTCGCCGGTGACGTGATTTTCTCGTCGCCGGCTATCGCCGAGGACGGGACGGTATATTTCGGTTCGGGCAATTCCCTCTTTGCCGTCGATTCCGATGTTGACGCGGACGAACGGGTACGATGGATCTTTGAAACAGGAAGCCTGGTCGATTCGTCACCCGCGATCGGTCCGGACGGATCGGTTTACGTCGGTTCGGCCGACGGCAATCTCCATGCGATCGATCCGAACGATGGCGAAGAGATCTGGAGCTTTGCGGCCGGGCGGGAGATCTATTCCTCTCCCGCCGTGGCTTCCGGCGGCACCGTTTACTTTGGGTCCGGGGACAATCATTTTTACGCGGTCGATGCCGGGGGCGAGCTCCTCTGGAAACATGAAACGGGTGACTGGGTGGACTCCTCGCCGGTCATCGGACCAGACGGAATGGTTTACGTCGGCTCCTTTGACCACACCCTTTACGCGTTCTCCGGGGAAAGTCCCCCGGCCCTGAGCGCGTGGCCGCAGTTTGCCGCCGATTCAACGCGGATCGGACGCCAACAGAAGTACTTTCCAACGTGGCTCGAACGCGCCGGGGGGAACCCGGACGAATCAACGGCCCCCCACGAGGATCCGGCTGGCGACGGCGTTCCGAATCTGTTGAAGTACGCATTGGGCATTTCACCGTTCACTCCGGTTGTCGCGCCGTATCCGGAGCCGCTCGAATCCACCGGGACCGGCCTCGCTTTCGGCTTCCCGATCGACCGGACCAGGAGAGACATCATTTATGCGCCGCAAGTCTCGCAGGACCTGGAAACCTGGGAAGATATCGAGTTTCGGACCATGGAAAACCCTGAAGCAATCACGCGCGGCGAAATAACCCTTTCCGGAAGCAGCCCGAATGATAGATTCCTTCGCTTGAGGATTCTTCTCCGCGACGATTCCTGAGTCCCGCAATCACCGGCATCATTTACATCTCTCATGTGTACCAGATTCGCCATTTCGCTTTTCCCGCCAATTTTGACCCTGCTTCTCGTTTTCGGCGCCCGTGCCGCCGCAGAAGAAGATCCGGATGACTGGGAAGCGGAGATTGAGGAGATCGAACGCGAATGGGAGGAACTGGAACGCGAGTGGGAGGAATTCCTCGATATGGAGACCCCCGCGTGGATGCCCGTATTCTCCGTCCAGGCCGGAATCGGCTACAATGACAACGTCCTGCGCGGCAACTCCTCGCGCCAGGACAGCTTCTTCGCGCACACAGGCATCGACTTCATGCTCTGGCGAAACCCGGAGGAGGAAGGTCCGGCCCTTCACTTCTTCCTGATGGGGGAAAACCGCCATTACTTCAGCAACGGAGACCTGAATGACGAACGCCTGCTCTCACTTCATGCCGAGGCAACCTTCGACCTGGCCACCGAATGGAGCCTGACTCTCCCTCTGGACACCTTCTATCACGATGAACTGGTCGATGTCTCAACGCGCGAGGAAGATCTAGGAATCGTCCGATTCCAGGGCGCGGGTTTGCGTTTTGAACCCACCCTGCAATACGAACCCTCCGATACCGACCAACTCCGCGCCAAACTCATCAGCCGGCACGTGTTTCTCCGGGATCCACTGGACGACTACCGGGAAATCGGGCTTGGGATCGGCTGGGAACACAACGCCTCCGCCGCCACGACCCTGACCCTCGAATGGCGCGGCGTACACCGGCGCTACGCGACAAGAGAAGCTCTGGATTCCGACGGAGCACCGATCGCGGGACGACGCCGTGAGTTCGTTATCCACAACTTAACCGGTGGCCTCCGTCACTTCTGGGACGAAGCCCGGCGATGGGAAAGCCGCTTCGGAGGCGGCATCGAGATTACGCGGGACGGCGAGGACGGATTCTTTGATTTCCATCGACCGATTCTCTCTCATCGCCTGATCTTTCGCCAGACGCCGTGGCGGATAAGCGCGGGAACGCGCCTTTCACACTATCGATTCGATGAATGGACCGTGGAACCGGACGACGAAACGCTCGAACGCACGACAGTCAACGCCGACGTGCGGGGTGAATATCAATTATTCGATCGTATGCAGTTGTTTGCCGAATACCGGCATGATAATGTTTACACAAACGAACGCTCCGCCAGCTACCGGGTTAATACTGCTCTTCTGGGAGCCGAATGGATGTTTTAACCAGGATGAACGTTTCGCGAAAGAAGCCACTGTTCTCCGCCGAACGTCTCTCTCCGGGACTTTGGATCGGAATGGCATTGCTTACGCTTTTGATATTTGGGGGAGTGGTCTTTTCGATTACCCATCATCTCAGGTCCGACATTCGCGAACGCATCGTCAATCGGGACGGGCAAACATTCACAGCAGTCGCCCAAATGCTTTTGAATGAAGCCTCGAACAACGGCGACCCGGAGCCCGCGGACCTTTTCATGACAGCCCTGCAAACGTCCCGACTCAGCGGAGTGCTGGCGGTCCGTCTTCACGACAGCGACGGTTTGTTTAAGGATGCCGTGCCCTTCGACGCACAAGAGCGGCCGATTTCTTCCGCCCAACTCAATGCCCTCAGAGAAAGGCAACCGTTGAGTTACTTCGAGCCGGGGGGCGAGTTGGAATCGATCTTCGAATTATACATTCCCTCAGAGGATGCGGCTCGAGCCCCGCTCCTCCACGTCGCCATTCCCCTTTTCAATGAAATGAGCCGCAAACTCGCCGGAATCGCGTACTACACGCTGGACGGAGCGCAGGTTGCCGAGGAGTTCCGGGCGCTGGACCGCAGTCTCGCGCTCCAGGCGGGAACCCTCTTCGGCCTGGGCGGAATTTTTTTCCTGCTGGCCGCCGGTTTCGCCTACCGGCGCCTCAACCGCGCACACCTGCTTCTACGCAACCGGACAAAAAGCCTTCTGGAAGCCAACCAGGAACTCAGCCTGGCCGCAAAAACCTCCGCAATCGGCGCGGTTACCGCTCACTTGATACACGGACTGAAAAGCCCTCTCGCCGGGCTGAACCAGTTTGTCACCGCCGCCGGCGCCGGTTCCTCGGGACCGGAGGAAAAGGAGGATTGGGAAGCGGCCGGCGAAACGACCCGCCGGATGCAGGACATGATCAACGAGATCGTGGAGATCCTGCGCGATGAAGACGGCGCGGCCTCCTACGAAGTCTCGCTGAGCGAACTCGCCGAGATGATCACCGCCAAAATCGGCTCTCGCGCAAAATCCGCCGGCGTCCGCTACGAGCCACGCGTGAATCACGAACCCGAGATCAACCTTCCCGGCCACAAAGCCAACCTGATCGTCCTGATCCTGACCAATCTTCTCGACAATGCCCTCCGGGTGACCGAGCCCGGAAAACAAATCACGCTGAACATCCAGGGCGTCGGCGAGGAAACGGTCTTCGAAGTTACAGACCAGGGACCCGGAATTCCATCCGAGATCCTCGAAAACGTGTTTATGCCGCACAAATCGGGCGCCGGCGGCGGTTGCGGTCTCGGGCTCGCAATCAGTCATCGCCTCGCCCACCATATCGGCGCGGCATTGGAGGTCAAAACGACCGGTCCGGCCGGAACCGTTTTCCGGCTTTCCGTACCCCCCTTTTTCCTGACAATACCCCTGCGCGGAACGAAGGGAGAAATCGAGAGGTAAGGTGCGTCTTGTAAACGATTCATCAATTTCGGGTTCCAACGCCCGCCCGACCCGAATCGGATAGACGCGAGCCTCAAAAATCACAGATTTAGGTTGTCATATTCCGCACGGAGGACGCCCGAGAGCACCTCCGCTGGATCGCCGCAACCGACTTTCTGATATGAAAGATTTCCTTCGAGAAGAAAATCTGGAACGCGCAGTCGCGCTTGCTGCCGTCACTACGTTGATGGCGGTTCCCCGCCTTCTCGAGGCGGAGTTGGCCATGCGGTTTCCGCTCCTCCTTGTTTTCACATTCCTTGTACTGACTATTGCCGCGGGAAGTGCCGGCGCCTGGCAGCACAAGGGCGGAATGGCCGGCCTATTTCCCGCCCGGCGCGCCGTTTGGGCCGGCGTCTTTCTCGCTGTGGTCACCGGCGTCGTGGTCGCCGGGATCCTGCAGGCACTCGATCCCGTGCTTCGCGACGCCATCATTGTGCGTGAGGACCGGCAACTCTGGACCTCCACCTTCCCCTCCACACCGACGGAGTGTATCAGCCGGATTCTGTGGGGAGCCGGCTTTCAGACGCTTTTCTTTACCGCCGCGGCGATGGGTTTCTTTGCCCGCCTGATCGGACGCGTCTGGCTTGCGATCGTATTCACGGTGTGCCTGCACGCTATTATCACCGTCAGGAAATTCGGAGAGGCCGGGTTGTCCGAAGTGACCGTCCCCTACACCGCCATCGCCATGATCAACGGTCTTGTAAGCTGCCTGCTCTACGCACGCGCGGGCCTTCCCTCGGCCATGACGTTCTCGGCAACAACGGACTTGCGCCATTTCCTCAATCTTGAGATCGCGCAATCCTGGCCGTGACGCTTTCGACGCTCCACTCGCCCTAGTCGTCCTGCGCCACGAACCGCAGAATTGCCGCCTTGCCGTTGTTCTCAGGACGACTGTCGTTGATTCCGAACGCTGCCACACTGGAACGAATCTCTATTCCTTCGGCTGATTGCAGACGGTCGAGCGGCAGCGAAATTTCGGCCGCCGTGACCTCGCCGCGTTCCAACGCGCCGAGACTGAACTCGCGGACCTCCCCGTCGATCGAAACCCCCAGCCGAACATCGTCCACGGATTCCGTGCCGCGATTCTGAACCGTGACCTGCAACGGCACGGTGCTTCCACCATCACCGGACCCAAGGTGAAAATCAGCAAGCGCAACATCATAGATCCCGGGCTCGTCCCGGTTAAGCACGCGATCCATATTGATGACACCGCTGCCGGTCTCCGGATTCCGCCCGGGTGCGCCCGCGTCGTTGGCGTTGTCCATGAGAATTTCGACCGCTTGCGCCGGACTCAGAGCGGGTTCCCGGGAAAGCAGGGCGGCAACAGCCCCGGCCACAAGGGGCGTTGCGGCAGACGTCCCGCTGAAACTGATTTCCTCGGCCACGCCCCAGGCCGCTTTCAACCCGATCCCGGGCGCCGCCAGATCGACTTCCGGCGCGACGTTACTGAAAGGCGCGCGCCTGTTATTCGCATCCACAGCGGTAACGGATACCACGCCGTCATAGAGCGCAGGATACGGCAAACCCTGAACTCCCTCGTTTCCCGCCGCCGCGATAAGCACCGCTCCATGCCGCAAGGCGTAGTTGACCGCATCTTCAAGTATCGGACTCTCCCCGAACGTCCCCAGGCTCATGCTTAGCACCCGCGCGCCCTGGTTGACCGCTTCCACGATGCCTTCCGCAAGGGTGAACGTGTTCCCCGCGCCGTCGCCGTCGAGAACTTTCAGGCTGATCAGATCCGCTCCCGGTGCGATTCCGTTGGTCCCCGCCAACAGAGAGGCCACCGCCGTGCCGTGGCCATGATAGCTGATCGCATCGGGAAAATCTTCGAGAAAATTGAATTCGGGAATGAATTTTCCGCCAAACGCCGGATGCTCGGACGTCCCTGTATCGAGAACCGCCACCCTGACGCCCGTCCCCCATGAACTGTTGTCCTCGGGAACACCCAGCCAGCGCAATGCCCGATCGCCGAAGCCTGCGTAGGCGCCGGCGCCTTCATCCACAACCGGCGGCGGAAGGGTCGGAGAAAGGACGAAATAATTGTTTCCGACAAACGCACTATCCGGCAGAAGGCCGAGCAATCTGCCGCGCACCGTCGAATCGCCGTAGCGAATGCGGACCGCGTTCAGGCCTGGAATGTAACCCGCCAGTTCCGCGTCCAGCCCGGCCATCGCCTCCAGGAAGCGCCGCCTCTCCTCCGAAGACCGAAATCGCACCAGCATTTCGTTCTCCAGCGTCCCAGGGGGAACGGACTCCTCAAATGCGCCGTCCGGTTCGGAAACCCGGTCCGACAAAGCGACATCAGCCGCCTCCGACACTGTCCGGGGTTGTGCTTCGCGGGCACGCTCCTGCGATACCACCGGTTCTTCCCGCGCCTCCCCACCCCGGTCGTCCCCGGACTTCCAGAAGAGATACGCTCCGGCAGTCAGGAACAAAAGCAGGATAAACACCCGGGTACGCATAACGATAAGAACGAAAATGGCCTGCAATTCGGAAAATATCAAATCAATGAGGCGGGACCTGCCTGGGATACACCACGTCCGCCGCATCCCGGACAATCAGGATCCGCATGATCCCGGACAAAATCGAAATTCCCCATCCTATGCCGTTTTGGGCGTGATCTCCTGGTGAAACCACTTCTCAAACTGTTCGGCCGCCGCCTCGGACGTCAAAAGAGGGGTCCCGCCAAGCCGTTTGACCCGTTCCGCCTCGCCGGGTTCGAACACGCGCACGTACACCGGAACCCGGCTCACCCGGACGTAACGCAGGACCGATTCCGAATCGTTTACACTTCGCAGGGACGAAATAATCAGCTTTGCCTCGCGGGCGCCGGCCATATTAAGAACAGTCTCATTGCACGCATCGCCCCGGATACACGGAATGCCCTCGTTGCGAAGATTCCGAATCCAACCCGGATCGTCGTCAACCACCAGCACGCGATGCCCCGAATCGATCAGGGGCTTGACAATTCGGCG
>SLTG01000001.1 GCA_007130045.1 Opitutales bacterium | reverse complement strand
CTGCCGCCAGGGTTTTTCCCGGAGACCGTGCAGCGGACAAACTGCGACGAACGACGGTGGCGGGAGTTCTGGAGTGCGCATTCGAACCTGTTTCCCAGACAGATTCACCACCAACTGATGAAAGGAGACCCTGAAGACCTCAATCTGCTGCCGGATTTTTCCGCGAATCAGATCCGGGTTTGCGGCATAACGGTGAGTCAGCCCGACGAAATTATGCACGGGAGCACTCTGGGATGGTCCGGCTGGCACCAGCAGTTGGATCTCTGGATGCGCGCCGGGTTCCTCGGTCGCCTTCTCGACCGACTTTTCGAAAATGGCTTCACCGTCTGCCTGTCCGCGGACCATGGGAATTTGGAATCGATCGGATCAGGGAAGGTTAACGAAGGCGTGTTGGCCGAGCGCAAGGGGCAACGCGCACGCATTTATCCCAATCAAACCTTGTGGAAACGGGCTGTTGCGGATCTCGGAGGGCGTGCGAAGACGTTCGGATGGGATGCCGGATCGAACGTTTTCTTTCCCTTGTACGCCGCCGGACGAGGTGCCTTTGTCGGCCAAGGAGAACGAATTGTTGCGCATGGGGGCGCCAGTCTGGATGAGGTTCTCGTCCC
Organism: Opitutales bacterium; assembly: GCA_007130045.1. GTDB lineage: Bacteria > Verrucomicrobiota > Verrucomicrobiia > Opitutales > T3Sed10-336 > PXDC01. The sequence goes on along the minus strand of SLTG01000001.1, from coordinate 108,971 downwards.
ATGGATCACCGTGAGGAGGGCAGGCAGGTGACCCCGCGATTGCATATCACGCTGAATCGGGCGCTACGGGCTGCCTGGCTTTATGAGGCTTTGCGGTTGAGCGCAGAGGGCCTCCCAACTTCCGATGCGATGACAAAGCTTGAGGGGATGTTGGCACGGGACGTTTCGGGCAAGGAATCCGTCCGTAAGTCTCTGCGCTATCTCAGGCAGGTTTGGCTGGAACCGCGGGAAGAGCTGACGTACCTTCGGGACAATGGTATATCACTTTACCGCCGTAGCCCGTCAGAGGACACGGCGCGGACTCTGTCATTTTATATGCTGCTGGCGACGTACCCCTTTTTCCGGGAGGTAGCTGAGGTGTGCGGAAAGCTGCACCGGCTTCAGGGTTCCGTTAAGAGCGAGCAGATAAAGCGAAAGATCGCCGGATACTACGGCGAAAAAGAACCGGTAACCCGCTCCACACGCTACGCGATATCGCTACTGGCAGACTTGGGCGTCCTGGAAGGGCAATCCGTCAGGGGTATCTACAAACCTGGAAAGGAGTCCCGTATGGACGCCGGAATGGCTGCGTTTGCATTGGCCGCGTTAATGGATTCACTTTCGGTAGAACATGGAATCAGTCGATCCCGGCTGGAGCAACAGCCATGCCTCTTCGCGTTCGACGCACATCAACTGGTAATGTTAGCCTTAAGGGATAGCAGGTTCTCGATTTCCCGAGAATCGCTCAACAAGGAGATCGTTACGCTGAACGAAGGCTCTCGCAAACATTGAGCAGGGACGGTCAGGTCACTGGCCGACCGGGTCATCCCAAATTCAGTCGTTCGCTTCCGATTCGTTCGCTTGCTTGAGTTGCTCCGCTGTTTGGTAGGTGACGGCGCGGTCGGGCAAGTCAACGTCATCGATCTCGATGCCGGCCTCTTCGAGCTCATCAAGGAACGGGCTTTCCTTCCGGTCGTTGCTGTTGCAAAAAAAACCAAATAGTTCGACACCCGTTACGAGAATGCGTCAGTTGTTGTCCATGGCACGCGAGGCGCCCCTGGATTTGCTGTTGGACGGATTCACCTGGCTGTTCCGGCGGGTGCCGGTTTGGTGGTGTATGCCGATTGCCATCATCGTGTCGCTGGCGGTGTATGCCGGATTCCTGGCTCTGGCGGGAGTTCTGGCGGGTGGACTTCCCGGCGACGTTGGGGAAATTAACGATACACTCAGGCTTATTGGAGCGCTGTTCGCGGGAGTTTTGGGCATGGCGGTCCTCATTTCCGGTTTAATGGCCCATCGGTGGAAGAGGCGCCGGAACGACCTTTTCGCTCAGAATAGGAACCTGGAAGCAATCAGAAAGCTTTCCTGGCGTGAATTCGAGATTCTGATCGGGGAGGCCTTTCGCCAGCAGGGGTACCAAGTATTCGAACGCGGCGGGGCCGGTCCGGACGGAGGTGTGGATTTGGACTTGAAAGGCGAGGGAGAGAAGGTCTTGGTCCAGTGCAAGCATTACCGAAGTGCCAAGATCGGGGTAAAGGCCGTGCGGGAACTGTACGGCGTGGTGACCGGAGAAGAAGCGAACCGGTCAATCTTCGTGTCCTCGCACGGCTACACCGACGATGCGAAGGCGTTCGCAGACGGAAAACCGATCGAGTTGATTGATGGAGAGGGGCTGGCGGAGTTTCTGGGAAAGGACGTGCATGGCACCGCATCCGCAGAGCCTATGGCGACAGAACTCCAGACGAGCGACGTTCCGGAATGTCCAAGGTGCGGTGAGCCGATGGTCAAGCGGACTGCGAAGCGCGGGGCGAACGCCGGACAGTCATTTTTCGGGTGTGTCGACTACCGCGTTGCCGGGGAACGCGGGAGAGCTAATCATTTCGGCCTCGGACTTCTTGGTGTGAGTCCCTATCAATGGTCGTGCCGAATTCCTGAATCACTGCTCGGCAATCCGAAACGCCTCACAATACCCGACCATGAACGGAGACCCCGCATCCCGCCAGCGAAGCGCCCGGAAATGCCGGTTGCCTTCATCGTAAGGGCAGATCGCGCTGGTAGTCTCTTTAAATCCAAAACGTTCGTAGAACCGTGGATCGCCCAGCACGAAAACGGGTGCGTCGCGGAGCGGTTCCATCTGGAGCGTTTCTGAAATCAGCTTCGAACCGAGACCTTGTTTCTGGAACACCGGAGACACGGCCACCGGTCCCAGGTGAAAACCGATCGGCTCCGACCCCCGCGTCGCCTGGGTGAAAAGGATGTACCCGACGATGGCGGAGTCGATCTCCACGACCCAGGCGAAGAACGGTTTATTGTCCGAAACGACAGCCGAGACGATCCGGGATTCGATCATACTCGGGGCGAAAGCTGCATCGAGGATCTGGCGAATCTCGTCGCAGTCGTGCCCTGTTGCTTCACGGATCATTGTGACGACGGTACCGGGCCGTGCCTACCCCGCAACCCCCAACCTCGCCGCCACATCCTGATAGTCCGGGGCCGCCGCGTACAACTTCTCCAGCTCCTGCCGTGCCCGGCTGTTTGCCCCGAGGGCTTCGTAGGTGAGGATGCGTTCGTATTGGATGGCGTGGAGGAGGTCGTCGGAGCGGTCTTTTTTGCGGCGGAAGGCGGCGGTGAGGGTGTCGCGGGCGGCGGTGGGGAGGTCGAGGAGCCGGAGGGCCTTGCCCTTCCAGAGGAGGAGGGCGGCGTGGATTTCGGATTCGTTGTCGACGGTCTTGGTCAATTCGACGACTTCCCGGCAAGCTTGTTCGGTCCCCGATTCTTCGACCAACAGCTCGCACAGGGAGAGGGTGACGACGGGATCGGCCGGGTTGTTTTTGTGGAGCTTCCGTAAATTCCGTACCGCCTCCTGCCACCGCCCCTGGGCCTGGTGGATTTCTGCCAGGGCGAGGTGAATGCCGCGCAGGGACGGCCCGGTTTGGGCGGAGATGCGCTCGGTGACGGGCAGACTGATCGCGAGGGCGAGGCCGTATTTTTCGAAAAGTCTTCCCAGGCCGGCATGTTTCCGGCCGGCGCGGCAGAGGTGTTCTTCGGCTTCGTCGAGCCGGCCCGTTTTGAGCGCCTGCATCCCGTCCATGAAGGCGGCGTCGGGAAGGTGTGCGGCTTTCACCAAAAGAGGGTAGGCCTTTTCCGCGTTACCGAGAGCGAGTTCCCGCATGCCGTCCACGAAATTTTTCTCCTCCTGCGGCGTGAACAGGCGCTTGAAGAACCCGAGTTTGAGCCGGTCCCGGGGGCGGACGGTCGGTGTGGGCGGGGACCGGTTGGCGGACCCCCGGGATCGTCCCGTGCCCCGGCCCCGTTTCGCCCCCGCGTGCTCGGTGTACCAGAGCCCCGTCCCGGGGACGCCGAGGGTCCGCCGCACCCCGCTGGTACCCGCGGTCAGCTTGGCGCCCCGCGGGCCGAAGGAGAGCGAGCCGCCCCGCTTGGTGAGATTCAGCGTCACGCCGGGAGCGAGTTTCAGGCGGCGGAAGAAACGGAAGGCCATTGCGGGGTGAGTTTGCAGGCGGCCCGGCGCGCTGGCAAGGGGAGATGAGGAAGCGGGCGAGGAGGTGGCGGTTGCCCGGCTCTACTCTTCAGGCGGCCGGAGCAGGTTGATACCCGCGACGATATCTCCCGGGAGGTCCGTCCGCGGTACCTTCCGGCGTATCGGGTCCTCTTCGTCCGGTCTTTCCATCGCCTCTCCGCCATTATCCTGCCCGTTCGGCCCGATACTGTAGAGCAGGTAGGTGTCGTCTTCGCGGCGATAACGCTTAAGCTGGGAGAAACACGATTAAATCAATCCCGGGAAAGGTTGTTTCCCGGCAGAGGAATGAGCGGGTATCGGACTTACCTCTGGTGAGAAGAGACTTTCGAACCGGACCAAAACCGGACCAGTGATCTTTTTTGCCAGATTCAGATAGCTTCGTAAGTCCTTCTCTATAAATGGCACACCCGATAGGAGTCGAACCTATAACCTCCTGATCCGTAGTCAGGTGCTCTATCCAATTGAGCTACGGGTGCCCGGAAAAAGTTAACAGTGCCGGGGTCTGGAGCGGATTTCAAGGAAATGTTTGAAATTTATGCAAGAAGAAAGGCGCGGCCACTGGGAACGCGCCTTTCCGAAACGATTCCGGCCGCCTCAAGCCGGACTGGTTTTCGGCAGTTCCGACGGTAGTTCGATCGAATGCGGGTGGTTTCGTTTGACCTTCTTCAGCCGTGAACGTCTGCGAATCATCCGGTCCAGCTTGTTGACGAGGTTGTCAACGGATTTGTGAATGTCGTGCGAGGCTTCGCTGGCCACCATATCCGGGCCGTTGATTTCAATAATGCCCTTGGCCGTAAACGGGTTTTCCTTGTCCTGGTTCTTATCGCAATCAAGCTCCATTCTCACGCGGACGATTCTCTCTTCGTGTCGAAATAGCTTGTCGACCTTCTCTCGTACAAATGTTTTCAGGGATTCGGTCAAGTCGAGGTGACGTCCGGAGATGATCAGCTCATTATCGTTCATTTTCACTTATCCTTTCTAGTTTAGGTTGAACCAACGATTGCGGGGTAGAAAAGGTTATGGCTAAGCGTTTGGAAAACTTCATACAGGACATTGCGACCGTGGTTGTCACGGGTGGTTCCTCGGGAATTGGTAAAGCATTCATCCGACAGTTTCACAGGTTAGACAGATCTTTGGTGATTTGCAATCTTTCTCGTACCGAACCTAGGCTCCATCTTCCGGGCGCCGACTTCCGGCATTACCCTTGCGATCTTGTCGATCTCGCTAAAACGAAAAGCATTTGCCGTGCCATTGTTGAAGATCTTCCGCCGGGAAAGCTCCTTTTGATCAATAACAGTGGATTCGGTTCTTACGGCGAGTTTCCCGGGACCGGGCTTGGCGGGAACCTTGCGATGGTCGATGTGAACGTCAGGGCGGTCGTCGCGTTAACGGGATACTTTCTGCCGGTTCTCCGCGAGAGGGGCGGGGCGATCGTGAATGTCGCTTCGACCGCCGCTTTCCAGCCCACGCCCTTCATGGCGACGTACGGGGCGAGCAAGGCGTTTATCCTGCATTGGAGTCTGGCGCTGGAAAGGGATCTGGCTTCGACGGGAATCGGCGTGCTCGCGCTTTGTCCCGGGCCGACCACCACGGAGTTTTTCCGGATAGCTGGCTCCAGGGAAAGGGTCGTTTCGCCGGCTTTGAGCCAGACTGCGGAGGAAGTCGTTGATATCACGCTTAATGCGTTGTCCAAAGGAAAGACGATGTGTGTGTGCGGATGGAAAAACCGTTTCCTGGCGGCTGCGGCGTCTTTCCTGCCGAAACGGTTGGCGGCACGGATTGCCGCAGTGATGCTCAGGAAGTACCGTCTGGTCCGGTCGAAGGAGCCCGATGGGCGGTGACGGCCGCATGTAGGTCGTGCCGATTGCAGAACTCCCGCATATCTTCGGGGAGCGGCGCGTCGAATTCGGCGTTGAATTCAGGCGCGGAGAATCGGAGCCGAAGCGCGTGAAGGGCCTGTCTGGAGAGGTGGAGTTTTTCCGCCATGTGCGGTAACCACCCATATTCAATGAACTCCAGGTAGAGCCTGTCATCCGATCCGTAAATCTTGTCTCCGACCAGCGGCGTTCCCAGCCATGCCGCATGCGCACGGATCTGGTGCTTGCGCCCGGTCAGCGGGGCGATCCGGACCAGAGTAAATCCGGCGGAGTTTGACAAAGGTTCGAAATATGTGCGCGCCGCCTGTGCGCTGTTGGAATTTCGAACGGTCTGTTTCACATAAACCGCGCTTTCCGGATCACGGGCGAGTTTCCGGTTGACAAGGACCGGCTCGGCAAGGTCGCCCTGGAGAATTCCGATGTATGACTTTTCCACCTGACGGTTCTGGAAGGCCATCTGGGTAATTCGTGCAGCCTTGCGGTGTTTCGCCATCAAAATCAGACCGCTGGTTTCGCGGTCGAGGCGGTGGACGAGGTGGAGCGTTTCGACGCCAAGGTATTCGCGAAAAGCGCCCGCCAGGCTTGACCAGGGCCCGTTCTTGGAGGGATGGCAAACGATTCCGCCGGGCTTGTTGACCACCAGGAGATGTTCGTCTTCGTGTACAATCCACCCCGGGAGGGAACTCGGCTCAATCAACGGAGCATTCTCACTTTCAGTCATTGTGCTCTCCTTTATGTCAGCGATGCGAAAACACTTGGCCCCTTTGAAGCAAAGATCAACCCGGGATCGTTTCTCCATAACGCTGCCAAAGCTGGCGGGGTAATGTAAACAGACAGGCTCTATATACCTGAAAAGGTACGTTTGATTATTAAGTGGGTATTATTATGAGGAACTTTTTCAGTTTGCGTTTCCGGTCGATTCGGACGCTAATTGCGGGTTTCCATGAGTGAAGTCAGAGTACGTTTTGCACCGAGTCCCACGGGATTCTTTCATATCGGCAGCGCACGAACCGCCTTGTTTAACTGGCTTTACGCCCGGCATACGGGCGGAAAGTTTGTCCTCCGGATCGAGGATACCGACCGCGAGCGCAATACCGAGGAGGCGCTTGCGGTGATCTTCAATGGAATGCGTTGGCTGGGGTTGAACTGGGATGAGGGCCCCGAGGTCGGGGGGCGGCACGGGCCGTATTTCCAGAGTGAGCGCTCGTCAGTTTACCTGGATTACCTGGAAAAGCTCAGGGGGGCGGGTCGTGTTTACGAGAAGGACGGAGCGGTTTACTTCCGGTTGGAGGGCGAGCGGCACACCGCATACGACGCCTACAAAAAGTGCGAAGTCGAGAAGGTGAGGGCGACGCCGCAGGTGATCGAAGACCGGATTCGCGGCCGCGTGGAGCGGGCGGAGGAACAGGATTTCGTGCTGTTTCGCAAGAACGGACAGCCGGTGTTCCATTTTGTCAATGTGGTGGACGACCTCACGATGGGGATCACGCACGTGATCCGCGGCGAAGATCATTTGTCCAATACGAGCAAGCACTGCGAGCTGTTTAAGGCGTTTGGGGTCAATCCTCCCGTATACGCTCATATTCCACTGATTTTGAAAGAGAACGGACCGGGAAAGATGAGCAAGCGCGACCAGGGGTCGCTCATCGAGGAATACCAGCGCCGACGCTTTGTGCCGGAGGCGGTCCGCAACTATCTCTGTCTGCTGGGATGGTCGCCGAAAGACGATCGCGAAAAGTTGGACATCAACGAGATCATCCAGTTGTTCGATTTGCCGGCGATCAAAAGCAACAACGCCCGTTTCGATGAGAAAAAGCTCTCGTTCCTGAATGCGGCGTATCTCAGGGAAATGCCGGTTGAGCGGTTCACGGAGGAGGCGTGGAGTTTCCTGGTCGGGGAGGGTGCGCTGAAACATGAGGGAGTCGAAATCGAAGGTTGGGGCAGCCGGGAGCGACGCTATTTCAACCAGGTGATGAAATTGTGCCAGGAAAAAGTGCGCTCGATTGAGGATCTCCCGCGGTTCGTCGCGTATTTTTTTACGGAGGATTTCAGGATCGACGAAAAGGCGAGCAAGAAGGTTCTCAATAAAGGCGACCCGAAGGCCCGTCTGACTGAAATCCGCGAAGTCCTGAAGGGGCTTTCGGCGTTAACCGAGGACATTCTGGAGGAGAAAGTGCGCGCTCTTTCTGAGCAGACCGGCGCCGCTACAGGTGAATACATTCATCCCACCCGTCTCGCTGTCTCCGGAACAAATGTCGGGCCGTCATTCTACGGACTCCTGACCGTCTTGGGAAAAGCCTGCGTACTCAAACGGCTCGACGCGTTTCTGGCGAGGATGTGGGGATAGAGTAGCCCGCCAAGCGGGTTGTAACCTATCTCACAGGGGGAAGAGGCGGTGTCTCCCAGAGGGGGGAATTCCTGTGGCGTGTTCTGCCTGTCCGGCATGCCGGGGCTTGCAGACGCTTTCCGGATTGCGCGAGCCTGGCGCTTGCAAGCAAGCACGACACAGGGGGATACGACGCGAATCAGGAACTTCCGTTAGGTTTCATGATTTCCGGCGAGCTACACTAGAATCGCCACCCGAATCCTGCGCGGCCTTTGATCGCTGAGTAGTCGTCGCCGAAGTCGTAGCCGCCGCCGGCTGTCAGGTAACCTCGTCCCACGCCCCATGGTCCCGGCAGACGGAACACCAGATCCCCGCCGACTCCTCTGTAACGGTTGATCGCCGCCTCTTTCCGGAAACGGGTTTCCTCGACGTAAACATCCATCACCCAACGGTAGCCAAAGGGAACGGACAGCGTCAGGCCATTCTTGATGATCCGCTGGTCGAGGTCGGTGCGAATGTCGAAATCGCGATAGGAGGAGTTTCGGCCCCGATAAGTCCCGTACTGGTTACCCATGGACAATGTGAAGTTTCCCAACTGGTAGGCCAGTAGACTCGTCACCGCGTAATGCTCCACGAGACCGCCTGCCGCGAAATCGGCCGAACCCGAGCCGATTATTCCCGCGGAAGGGGTGACTTTCCAATACAACGGGTCGCGCCCTCTATCGGGAATCAGAGTTAATGGAAGGCCTGCGGTGGCCCCGAGATGGTAAACTTCCGCCCCTTCGACCCGGACATAATTCGCGGGCGCGAGAAGAACGAGGCCGATCCTTTCGGTGAATTTCGCCTTGAACGCGAATCGGAGCGAATAGACCTCACCGCCGAAGTCGCCGGCCTCAAACTGGGAGTACGCGGGTATCAGGGAGAATCCGATCCGGCTCCCGGCCGCCCTCCCGATCGAGCGGTCTAGCTGCGTACGGCCCGGGCGCCGGCCGAACTCCTGAAACATTGAGTTCGCCGCGTGGGCGGTCGTGCTGTTGGGGTTGCCGTCGGTGACCGCGACCAGGGATCTTTTCGCCATCTCGCGGTTGAACCGGCCCCATTCGCGGGCGCCGTCGTCCTTGACGAAATCTTCGATCTGATTTTCCACGTCCTCCCGTGAAGTCCCTGTAAAGGTCCTTTCGAATCCGGTCGTGGGAATTCGTAATACAACTTCGAGTCCCGTAGTTCCAACGTCCATTTCAATGGCGTTGGCAACGCCCGCATACGTCAACTCGGCGTTGTACGCGGGTTGCCCTTCCAGTTCCGAGAACTGTCCCCGTGCCAGCAGGAAATCCTGGATCAGGTCGGGAAGGCTGGAGCCACTCCCGCGAGATCCGTTGGCTTCGATGATGAATAGATCGTCGGCGGACAGGCACAGTGGAGCCAGGATGAGAGCGACTGCTCCCAGGAGATCTGCTGCGGAAGGACGCGATTTTCGTTCGGGACGAGGAGTCGTGTGCGGCATGGCGATTGGTGAAGCTGGACCTTCTTCCGATAAGTCTGCGCCGCCCGGAAAACAAGGCGATTCGGTCATTCACCTAAAAATAAATCCCGAAGTCCGGTGTCCTGCCGGCGGGAACCGGAACAATTCAGCCTTTTTGCGGCGATCCGCCGCCAACTTTCACTTTGTCTTCCTTGCCGGCGTCGCTCTTGTCTTCCGGGTCGTAAATGTACCCGACGCCGTGAATTGTGCGGAACGGCACCAGCGAGCACCCTCCCTTGGAGAGGGAATCACGGATTTTGACGATGTACTGGTCGAGCGAACGGCTGCGAATGTCCGCATGAATACCCCAGACGGAGTGGATCAGGCTTTTGCGGGAAAGCACGACGCTTTGATTGGAGAAAAGGTACTGCAGGATGCCCAATTCCTTCCGCCCGAGCGTCGATGTCTCCCCGTTGGGGTACTGGACCTCCAAGCGGTGCGGATTGACCTTGGCGCCGCAGAATTCAAACGGCTCCTCGGCAAGGCTGGCGTTCTGTGTGACCTTTTGGTCCTTGAGGGTTTCCGTTCTCCTCAGCACCGCTTGAATGCGCGCGATCAATTCAGGAAAGCTGAACGGCTTGGTGATGTAGTCATCCCCGCCGATCTCCAGGCCCTTGATGATGTTGAGTTCCGAGTGGTTGCCGGTGACGAAAATCGTCGGCACCTCGATGGCGCTCTTCTTCAGGCTTTCGAGCAAAGAGAATCCGTCCTGGTCGGGCAGACCGAGATCGAGCAGCAGGAGGTTTGCAAAGTTCTTCTTTAGAAAACGCGTCGCGGCGGCAGCGCTGTTGTACGTCATCGTCAACATGCCCGCCTCTTCGAGATTGGCGGATATCAGGTTGGCGAGTTCGGGCTCGTCTTCGACGATGACGATCGTTGGTTTTGCTTCACGGCTCATAGCGTAACGAGTTTAGGGGAGGACGGCGGACTCGTCGGGTCGCGCTCGGGTTGTTTCAATTAATTGTAAAACGAAAAGAATACGAAAGATAGTTGTACGACTAAAGGATTGCTCCTTATTAGGAGGAAAGTAAAGAGATTGTCAAAAAAAATAAACTTGAATGTCCGGGCCTTTCTTCCTCTTTCTAAGAGGGTGTCTAAAAATACACCGGCATTATTGATGTTGGGACTCCCGAAAGGGAGCCTCGAAGAATCGACCTTGCGCCTTTTTGGCAAAGCGGGGTTTAGGATTGGCAAGAGTTCGCGCTCCTACAAACCCTCGATCGACGACGAGGAACTGGACGGGCGGTTTGTGCGCGGCCAGGAGATCAGCCGGTACGTGGAGCACGGGTATTTCGATTGCGGCCTGACGGGGCGCGACTGGGTGGTTGAAAACGATTCCGACGTCGTCGAGGTATGCGACCTGCTGTACAACCGGGCGTCCCTGCGGCCCGCATACTGGGTGCTTGCGGTTCCGGAGTCCTCGCCGGTCAAGACGGTCAAGGACCTGCAGGGCAAACGGATAGCGACCGAGGTCGTCAACATTGCCCGCAAGTTTCTCAAGGAACACGGCGTCGAAGCCGAAGTGGAGTTTTCCTGGGGTGCGACCGAAGTGAAGGTCCCCGACCTCGTCGATGCGATCGTCGAATTGACCGAGACCGGCAATTCTCTCCGTGCGAACAAGCTGCGCATCGTCGAAACCCTGCTCGAAACCAATACGAAGCTGATCGCCAACAGGCGGAGTTGGGAGGATCCGTCAAAGCGAAAGAAAATCGAAAACATCGCGCTCCTCCTGAAAGCGGCCCTGGAGGCCGAATCGAAAGTCGGGCTGAAGCTCAACGCGCGAAGTGAAGACCTTGAAAAGATCCTTCAGGGACTTCCGTCCCTGCGCAATCCCACCGTTTCACCGCTCAGCTCCGACGGGTGGGTCGCGATCGAAACGATCGTCGATGAGCGGGTCGTGCGCCAAATTATTCCCGAGTTGAAGCAGTACGGCGCCGAAGGCATCATCGAATATCCGCTCAATAAAGTCGTGCATTGAAACGTACCTGGCCCGTTCGCCGAGAGTGCTGCCTTGTCCATGCGCTCGAATGCCGTCCTCTGGGGAGGCTGTTCGTCGCGAGCCGGTTCCGCTCCGAACAACACGGCCGGAGAACGCAGGTGATCAGAATGCGTGAGCTGCTTTCACGGGAGGTTGTTGCCGGAATTCCTGGAACGAATATCACGGCATCCGCTCAGAACCAACGGCGCAGGCCGAGAGTGACGAAGTTTGAGCCGCCGGCTTCGCTCACCACGTCGAATCCGCCGGAACGGTGGTGGATGCGAATGAGGCATTCCCATGCGCCGCTTTTCGGTCCGGCGGTCAGTTCAAACGGCATGAAGAGAAGGCGCCGCGAGGCTTTGTCGTGCCGTTCATCTTCGATCCGAGGAATCTCGAACGCGTAGGAGGGGCCGATTCCGATCGCGACCGAGGTCCTGAGGTGTTGGTCCCAGGGAAACCGCTTCCATCGGAGCAGCAATGCCGCATTGATCTCGGAGTGATTTTGTTTTCCCCAATGGCGCGTCGTCTGTCCTTCGAGTTCCCACTGCGCGTACCGGGTGTACGAGTAGAGGACCCGCCCCACGGAGAGGGCGGCCACGTAGGAATCGCGGAAGTCGGTCTGGAAGCGAATGATCTCGTTGAACCGCGTATAGCTGACCGGGCCGGCGTATGCGGCGATATACCAGGGCTTGTCGTTCTTGACTTGAACCGCTTCCGCGACGGCTTCAGCCGTTCCCGTGAAGCCGAATCCTATGAGCGCAAAGTGGAAAACAGGGAATGGGAGTGTGCGGCGCATTGATAATAATTCTGATTACGGATTTGTTATATTGTTCCTGCTCGAAATGCCCCCTGTCGTTCGTTGTCACGAAACTGTGGCCGGCCAATATTTCGACATGGGCCTGCTGCACGAGGTTGCCCGGTAGCCCGGATCGATCACTCCTCGATCCAGGGCTGTGAGGAGTGCAGGCTGAATCCCGGTTTCGGTTACCGGATCATTCGCGCAGCTTTTTCCCAGTGGCCAGCAGCCAGTAGGCGACCGCGCCGAAGACGGCGACTGAGCCGGTGACCAGGAAGAGGCCGAGGCCGACCGGGACGTCCGTGACACCGGTCATTCCGTAACGCAGCCCGTTGACCATGTAGAGGATGGGATTGACCAGGGAAACGGTGTCCCAGGGTGACGGCAGCATCTCGATCGAATAGAAGACGCCGCCGAGAAACGTCAGGGGCATGATCAGGAAGCTCGGGAACAGGTTGATGTGGTCGAAGTCCTCGGCAAGGATCGCGACGACCAGCCCGAAGAGGGAGAACGCCATCGAAGTCAGGATCATGAACGCCAGCGTAAATGCCGGGTTGTGGAGGGTCGAGGCGCCCATCACTTCCGCGACCAGCCAGATCAGGCCTCCAATGATCAGGGCACGAAGCACCGACGCGGCGGTGTAGCCGATCATGATCTGGGTCGGTGTGAGGGGAGTGAGGAGGATGTCCACAACGGAGCCGTGGACTTTCGAAATGAAAAGCGAGAAACCCGTATTCAGGAAAGCATTACTGATCAGGTTGAGCATGATCAGGCCGGGGACAAGAAAATCGACGTAGGGGATGCCGTTGATCTGATCGAGGCGGCTGCCCAGGGAAAAGCCGAAGACGATAAACCAGAGGATGGTCGTGAGGACGGGGCTGACGATCGTCTGGCCGGCGACCTTCATGAAGCGCGCCAGTTCCCGCCGAAACAGCATCCAGGTTCCCCGCGATCCGTGATTCCCTATGGCGCGCCGCTCGACCTGGGTGATGTGCCGGCGGGCTGCTTCCTCGGCCTCGCGTGGCGGCATGCCGTCGCTCCTCCGGGCTGCTGAAGCAACGGTTTCGGTAGCCGGTTGAATCATGGGATCGGGAGGGTTCATCATTGCCACTGCGTTTACGCGTCAGAATGAACGACCTCGCGGAAAATATCTTCGAGGCGATTCCTGCCGCCCTCGAGGGTTTCCATCTCGAGGCCGGCGCGCTGGATTTCCCGCATCAGGCGCTTGACGGGCGCTTCGTCGCACGAGCCGTGGTGCGCCGGCTCGGAAAACGTGATACGCAGCCGGTCCGGAGCGGGAGTTTCAGGTTGAAAGTCGTCCAACCGGTCCATTAGTCCGGACGGCACGGGGCCGGAGAGGCGGACCTCGATCCAGCGCCGCCCGAAGAGGCGCATAAGCTCATCGCGCGAATCAACCCGCAGCAGTCGACCCCGGTTGATAATCCCGATGCGGTCCGCGAGGTTCTCGGCCTCTTCGAGGTAGTGGGTGGTCAGGACGATCGTGGTGCCGGAGTCGCGCAGTTTGCGGATGTAGTTCCAGAGGTTTTCCCTCAGGTCGACATCGACCCCGGCGGTCGGTTCGTCGAGAAAGAGGAGAGCGGGGCTGTGCATGAGCGACTTGCAGACCATGAGCCGCCGCTTCATCCCGCCGGAGAGTTTGCGTGTATTGGCGTCGGCCTTTTCGGTGAGGGAGAAGGTTTCGAGGAGTTCATCGGCGCGGGCGCGATTGGCGCGGTGCCCGAAGTAGCCGCCCTGGTAACGGAGGGTTTCGGCGGTCGGAAAGAAACCGTCGAAATTCAGTTCCTGGGGGACGAGTCCGACAAGCTGGCGCGCGATGCGGTAATCTTTCCGCACATCGTATCCGGCGATGCGGATTTCTCCCTCAAACCTGGAGATCAATCCGGTGATGCACCCGATCATGGTTGTCTTGCCGGCGCCATTGACGCCCAGCAGCGCGAAAATCTCGCCGGGCCGGATCTCAAGCGAGACATCGTCGACGGCCGTAAGGGCGCCGTAGCGTTTCGTCAGATTCTTGATGGAGAGGAGATTTCGATGCGAATAAGGTTCGGCCATGGAGGGCGTTAACGATAATAATTCGTTTTTGGCGGATCCGGCTTTCGCATTGAGGACCGGCCAAACAGAATCTTTAATGTCTACAGCAATCGATTTGAAACGCAAGAACGCACGGCGCATGGATCTTAACGAATTCTGGAGCGGACTTAAAGAACCCGGCTTACAACTGGTGGGGGAAACCTGGCCGGAGACGAAGGAAATGGGGTTTCTGGACGCCTTGCGGGAGATCGAGCCCGCGGCGTACGAAAGACTCGAAACGACGTCGAGGATTGCCCGCGAGTTCAGCGACGTGCCGATTCTGGCCGTCATTGGACCAATCAACGGCGGCAAGTCGTCCCTCGTGCGCTCCTTTCTGGCTCCGCCGAATCGCGAACGGGTTCCGGTCGGGTTGGGAAGCCGGCAGGGAACGCAGCGGTTTGTTCTCTGGATTCCGCGTTCATGGGAATCCGATCCGGCGCTGTTCGAGCGCCTGGAGACAATCCTGGGGTTTATCTTCGAAGACCGGCCCGAGCACCTTTCCGCAGATCCGGACGAAAGCCGGGAGCAGTACGCCGACGTGAGCGCGTTTCACCGTCCATTGGTCGCATTCGACGAAGGTCTGGATCGGCACGGCGTGGCGTTGCTGGATTGCCCGGACATGCAACGCTTGCAGGAGAACGAGAAGGAAGGAGAGAACCTGCGTCTGGAGGCGATTGCGAAGGCGTCCGAAATTTGCGCCGGGGTGATTATCGTGACGCCGCGGTCGCAGATCGAGATTCGCGATCTCGGGGAACTGGTGCGGCGGCGCATTCCCGAGGCTGTCAGAATTTTTGCGATCAACCTGATCCGTCCGCCCGAACCGCCCGAAGCCGTTTACGATGAATTATGCCAGGCGTTGCGAACGAAGACCGGTATCCTCTGCTACGGCGCCTATGACTTCCTTGTTCCCGCCAGTCGTGACTTCACACCGGCCTGGGACGAGAATTTCCAGAAGCCGGAGGACGCGCGTGAGCCGTGTTTTTTCAGAATTGATTCCGATGCCGGACGAAACGGTCCCGACCGGATTCAGGAGGAGCGATCGATCCATTGTCTGGCGGACCTGGTCCGCCCGGCGGTGATCCGGCAAAAGCGCCAGCGCGAGATTGCGGAGGACCTGCTCGGACAAGTCCGTGAGCAGCTTGCCGCGCTCGATGCGAAGGCGGACGCGGAGCGCGTCCGGGTGAAGCGCGCGGCCGGCGAACTCCACGAACTCGCACACGAGCTTATGCACGACGGGGATCAGGCACTTCGCCTCAAGATCGATCCGGAAATCGTGATGAGCTTCAAGGAAAGTATGGAGCGGACGGCGCCGTTGCAGCTGAAGCCGCTGATCGCCCTTCGCCGTAGAATCGTGCACCGGGCGGTCGAAGCGGTGAGGCAGGGGCGCGAGGCGATGGCGCGAGCTTTTCCGTGGCTCCGGGCGGGTGGAAAATTCGAAAGTCTCAAGAACCGGCTCCAGAAGCAGTTGATCCAGGAAAAGGACATTGAAAAACTCCTTTACCGCTGGAGCGTCGCCACGAGGGAAGCGGGTCCGGAGCGATCGTGGAAAGAGGAGGCGCGTGCGATTCTGGAGCGTTACCGCGTGGAGGAGCGCACGAACATGACCCGCGAGGAGTGGGACGCGCTGGCCCGGCAGATCTGGAAGAACACCAGCAAATTGAAGGCGACCGTTCGCATATTCGGCTCCTTTTTCGTCGGGCTTGCGGCGGTGATCCTGATTCCGTTCGACGGCGGGGCGTCTGTGCTGGGGATCACCGCGCTCGAGTTGATGGGCGTGCTCGGTCTCGGCGGATTAATGGCGGCGGGCACCCTGCGAATGCTCGACCGCGAGATGAATCAAAAAATCGGATGCAGGCAGTTCAGTAATTTTATTGCGATCGCGGGCGACCGGATCGGGATTCCCCGTCCGGTCATCGAGGAAATGCTTGATGAAAAAGAGCTTTTCAAACCCGCCTTGGAAGAGCAGCTTGACACCACGAGCTACGGCGTTCGCGAAGCCGGGTGGCGTCTGTTTGCCGTGAATCCGAAGGCCCGCAAGAAGCTGCTCGCAATTCTTAAACAGTGGGAGAAGGAACATCATGCCGTGCAGACTACTTGAATCCTGCAACGAACTCGCCGACGCGGTGGAGCGTCACGCGGGCGTCCTCGGCCTGGATTGGGACGGGTATTCGGCGGTCGCCCGGATGTGCGAGGATTTCCGGCTTTCCTGCCGGGAAATCGTCGAGAACCGCGGGATCGACCATGTGACCGTGGCGTTTACGGGTCCGAAGAATTCCGGCAAGACGCAGTTGCTGTCCCTGTTCGTTCGCAGTGAGGAAACGCGTCGCCGATTGAAAACCGGTTACGCCCGGGCGGATGCGACGGAGAAGGTGACCTGGGTCGGGCCGAACCCGCCGTTCGGATTGCGGGAAGCGAGCGAAGCGCACATCCGCTGCACGGAAAGCGATCTCGAGGATCTCGGCTTCCCGTACACTCTCGTAGATGTGCCGGGCTTTAACGAGGCGGAAGAGCGGCGCGCGGACGCCGCCGTCCGGGCGCTCGACAGCGCGCTGGTGAAGGTGCTCGTGGTCGCGCAGCGGGAGATCGAGGACAAGGCCGTTGTCCACTATCTTTCCCGGGCGGACGGCTCGCTCATCCTGCCGGTGGTCAATTTCGTTCGCGAAGCGCCGTCGCCGGAGGATCTGGATGGATTTCAGACGAGGCTCGCGAAAGACCTTCCTCATGCCGGGATCTGCCGCGCGGTGTGCATACGCGATTCCGGGCTCGACGAAGCGGCGGTGGACCCTGTCGCATCGCGAATCTCCCGCGAGGATGCGGGCAGGCTCATGGAAGCGATACGCGCGGCGGCCGGGCCGCGGCGTTTGCAGGACCTGCCGCAATCGCAATTGAATCACAAATACCGGCGGTTCAAAAAGGACGTGGGGGATTTGATTTCTGAACGCCTCCCGGCCAGCCGGCGGGCGCTGGAATCGCTGCGGGAGTTCGAGACGACCCTGCCGCGGGAGACGCTGGGGCACCTGCTCGGATCGGAGCGTGTGCTCAAGGCGGGGGTGCGGCAGCGATTGCGGGCGACGCTCCTGCATCGGACGCCATACTTTCTTTTTCCATGGCGCACCGTCCTCGCGCTCGCCAACCTGCTCCACGGAGCGGTCGATCGAATTCCCCTGGCGTTGATGGGGAGCGTGCCCTCGGTTCTGTCGGGGGCCTTTGCCGCGGCGAAGAATCTTCGCAACGCGTCGGAGTTTTCAAAGGAAGTCGAAGGCGGCATTCGCGATTTCGTGGAACAGGCGGTTCGGGAGAAAGTGACCCCGCAGGTCAAGGAGCTGGAGTTCGTCCTTCGCCACGAACTCGGAGCGGACAAAGGCGAACCCCTTCCCGGTTCCGAACGGATCGAGGTAAAAGTTTCCGGACTGAGCAGTTTGCAGGCGCGTTCATCCGATATCTTTCAGTCGGCGGTTGAACGCTGGGCGCCCTCGCGCCGGGCCGTCGTCCTCTGCGGGGGGATTGGGTTTCTCCTTTTCTGGGCCTTTTTTGCCTGGCCGATTTACGGGCTGTACCTTGATTTCTTCAGCGCGGCGAGAGAAGTGTTCGGACGTGAGCCGGAGGTGTCCGGACGCTTTCCCGCCGCGCCGTTCTCGATGCTGGGAACCAGCCTTCTTCTCGCCCTGCTGCCAATGTGTTTTTTCATGCTGACTCTCGTTTCGGTGCTGGTGCGGCCGGGCAAAGTCAGCCGATGTGTGAACCAGATTAGCGAGGAGCACGACGAGGCAGTCGCCGAACTGGTCGAAGACGGACTCCTGACGATCGAAGTCGGCCAGCCGCGGATCGACGCTTGCATGTTCCTCCTCAATCTGTCGAAGGACAGCCCAGAGGGCAATGGGCGCGGGTAAACCGCCAACCTTCAAAGATTTCAAACGACGGAATCGCATTCGGCCCTGTCCCGAAGACGAGGAAATGAAGAACCTGGAAACCTCGTCGTTTCCGGAATCACCCGGACAAAAAAAAGCGGATGCGGGGCGGCCGCATCCGCTTTTTGAAATGAAATAGAATCCGGGTGGCGTCAGTCGCCGTCGCGATCTTTGCCTCCGCCGCATCCGCAGTTGGCGACCTCGAAGGAAGCGGGCGTTGTGATTTCGGTGTTGTCCTTGCCGTCTTTGTCCCCACACGAAGTGTTGCAGGCAAGTGCGGCGCTGGAGAACGATGCGAAGGCGAGAACGGCGAATAATGTAGTAATTTTCTTAATCATGAGCAAAAGCTGACATGGTGTTCGACGAATGTCAAAAAAAAGATTCTTTTTCATAGGCGCTGGCGACAGCCCGCCGTATCCTGCATTCCACGATTACGAAAACGATCACGGGACGGAAAAGGGGGAGAGGTGAGGAACTTAATGCAACGGCGACAACGTTCGGTGTTTGAGGATTCGAGGCGAAGTGGAATGTATGCACCTGGTTGCGCGGACTCCTTTCGGTTCCCTGATTTCCGGCTTGCTCGTGCGCGGCAATCCTTTTCCGATGGGAATATTGAAACTTGTCGATCGCTACATTCTCGCTGAGTGGCTCAAGGTCCTGACCCTGATGCTGGGCGTGACGCTGGGGCTTCTCTTCCTGGAGGACATGTACAGCAGCTTCGGCCGGCTGATCGAATACGAGGCCGGGCTGAGAGAGATCCTTCGCTATTACGGGACGCTCGCGCCGAGCTTCCTTCCTGTGGTGCTTCCGTTGTCGTTATTGCTCTCGCTGCTCTACATCATGGGGCAGTTTCAGCGCAACAACGAGTTCGTCGCCCTGCGGTCCAACGGATTCAGCCTGTTCCGAATCACCTGGACGATCTGGGTGGCCGGGATCCTTTTCTCGGCGCTTTACCTCTTTTTCAACGCCCGGCTCGTCCCGTGGTCCGTCGAGCAGTCGCGTGTACTCCGGGAGCGGATCGAGTTCGCTCACCAGGCGGAAGCAGGCGAAGGCGAGCGGGCGGGAGTGACGCGCAACGTCGCCTTTGACAACCGGCGCGACGGCAGAATCTGGTTCATGAATCGCTACAGCGCTTTTGCGGAGCGAGGATTCGGGGTCACGGTTTCCGTCCTCGACGAGGAGCAGCGCGTGGTTCGGCGCGTGATGGCGCGGGAGGCGGAATTCGACGAGGACAGGGGGCACTGGATTTTCCGCGATGGGCGGGATATCACCTTTGATCCTGAAACGCGATGGGCGGTGCGATCACCGGTGTTCGATGAGTTGGCCGTCGAATCGTTTACTGAATCGCCGCACTTCATGCTGCTGCTGGACAGGAGACCGCGCGACCTGTCATTGTTTGAACTGCGCGAAGTCCTTGAATTTTTTGCCGATAGCAACGGCCCGGAGCGGAATCAGTACGCGGTCCAGTATCACGACATCCTTGCGGGCGCACTGAGCTGCCTGATTGTGGTAGGCATCGCGATCCCTTTTTCCGTGACGGGTGTGCGGGTTAACCCGATGATCGGGGTGCTGAAATCCATCGGTCTGTTTCTTGCTTACTTCTTGATGCACAACACAACCCGGCTGCTCGGCGAGCGTGAAATCATGGATCCGGCTCTCTCCGCGTGGCTTCCGAATGCTCTAATGCTGGCGGTCGCCCTCTGGCTTTTCCACCGTGCCAACTGAAGAAGATTCAGCGACGATCGAACTGAAGCCCGGCTCCCGTCCTCGCGGCCATTCGCGGGGGTTTTGTCAACCAAGTCCGCAAAAACTCCGTATGCCGCCGGTTTACTGTCCCCAGAGGACTCTGCCGCGTCCGGTTCCGTCAAGATTGCCGCCGCGGCCTCCCTCTTCGATACGGAGATTTTCGGCCTGGCTCACGACAATATCCACCTGTCCCCTTCGCTGGAGCGAAATGCGATCGCCCACGGCAAGGGGACCTTCCCATAGCAACTCGTCGGTTTCCACTTCCGTGACGCGTACATTGTCGATATCGCCGCGAGCGACCAGGAAAAACTCATGGATTCCCGCTTCGTTTTCGGCGGCGGTTCCGGGCCTTTCGTCGGGGTCGGAGCGGATGACCGAGAGGACGACTGAAAACAGCACGACGACGAGCACAAGGGCGCCGGCAACGATCGCGCCGACCTTGAGATAGACGGCCTTGTCCGCCACCTCAAACGCGCTGAAAGCGCTATCTCTCCGCCGTTCCCTGGGCTCCTCTCCCTCCGGCTGGGGCCGCCCGGACTCTGTGCCCTCCGCAAAGCTTGACTGGCCCTCGCCAAGGTCCATTCGTCCGTAGGATTCACTGCGGACGTCCTTTTTCTGAGAAGTGTAGGACGGCTCTCCCGAGGACAGGGAATCGTAATCCGTCAGGATCGACGCGGCGTCAAGCTTGAGATAGTTGGCGTAATTTCGCAGAAATCCGCGGATGTAGATTTCAGGCAGATCAATGTCAAAAGAGTTGCTTTCATAAGCCGATAGGTATTCGCCTCGAATTTTCGTCGATTCCGCCGCTTCCCGCAGTGAAACTCCCTTGTTCTTGCGGGCTTCTTCGAGTCTGTCTCCGATAGTTTGCATATATCGACTCCTTGTTATAGGGCCGAAGAAAAAAATACCACAAAAATCTGATCAGTCGGATTCAAGATCGACGAGAATCTCGCGTGGACTCGATCCGTTTTCAGGACCGACGATTCCCCGTCGCTCCATTATCTCCATCAAACGCGCCGCACGGTTGTAACCCACCCGCAGGCGGCGCTGAAGCATGGAGGTGGAGGCGCGTTTGGTGGAACGAAGCACGTCGATCGCTTCCGGGAGCAGGTCGTCGTCTTCTTCGGCCGAATCTCCCTCTCCTTCGGGTTCCTCGATTTGTTTCTGCACATCTTCCGCGAACTGGGGAGGACCGTTCTGTTTGAGGAACTCGACTATCCGGTTGATTTCGTCGTCCGAGATGAACGCGCCCTGGGAGCGGACCAGGCGCGAACTGCCGGGAGGGGAGAAAAGCATGTCGCCGCGCCCGATCAAGTGGTCGGCGCCGCCTGTGTCGAGGATCGTGCGGCTGTCGACCTTCGAGGCGACCTGGAAAGCGATTCTAGAGGGGAGATTGGCTTTGATGACCCCGGTGATGACATTGACGGAGGGGCGTTGGGTGGCGATGACGAGGTGAATTCCCGCCGCGCGGGCGAGTTGGGCGAGGCGAGCGATCCCGGATTCCACGTCCGCGGGCGCCACCATCATGAGGTCGGCGAGCTCGTCGATAATCGCGACAATGTAAGGAAGTTTTTCAGGAATCTCGAGGTCGGCGTCACGGGGAACCTCGACATCGGGGGCGACGGCTTCGGGGATCTGGTAGAAGTCATCGTCGGAGGGCGCGATTTTCCGGGCGTCCGAGGCGGCCTTTTCCGCTTCGCGTTTCCGGTGAGTGTTGAAACCGGCTATGTTGCGTACGCCGACCTTGGCGAAAATCTGGTAGCGACGGTCCATCTCGTTGATCAGCCACTTGAGCGCGCCGGGAACTTTTTTCGGCTCTGTCACGACGGGAATCAGCATGTGTGGCAGGTCGTTGAAAACCTTCATTTCGACGATCTTCGGGTCAACCATCAGAAAACGAAGGTCTTCGGGGCTTGAGTGGTACAGGAGCGACGTAATGATGCTGTTTATACACACCGTTTTTCCGGCCCCGGTGGCGCCGGCGATAAGCAGGTGAGGCATCTTGGTGAGGTCGGCGATCAACGGCTTTCCGCTGACGTCTTTGCCCAGCGCGATGGGGATTTCAGCCCGCGAATTCGCCCAGTCCTCCGATTCGATGATCTCGCGGATGCGGACCGGCTTTGCGTGGCGGTTGGGGACTTCTATCCCGACGCAGCCTTTGCCGGGAACCGGCGCGATGATCCGGACGGCGGTCGCTTTCAGCGCCAGCGCGATGTTCTTGTCGAGGCTGAGAATACGTTCGACCCGAACGCCGGCGGCCGGGAATACCTCGTACCGGGTGATGACCGGGCCGGTGTGAACTTCTCCCATCGTGACCTCGACACCGAAGTCCTTTAGCGTCCGGACGAGGTTCTCGGCCGTTTCGACGTGGTCCTCGGCGGTCGCGGATTCCGGATGCTCTTCGGCCTTGTCGAGAAGGTCGAGCTCCGGAAACTGGTAATTGCCTTTCGTCTTGGGAAGGGCCGGGGCGCGGGCTTTCTTTGTGGTTTCGCCCATTACGATTTTCAACGGAACCGCTTTGGCGGAAACCGGAGATTGGGTTGCCGGCAGCGGCGTGTCTTCCGGAGGATTGTCCCTCGGGGACGACGCAACGTCCCGAAGCCTCGGTTTCTTTTTCTTGGGCGGCGGGGGCAACTGTTTTCTCGGGTCCCCCTTGTTGTTCAGCTCCGCGGCCAGCATTCTTTGGGCCTCATTTTTCGCCGCGTTTTCTTTTGCGAGGCGGCGTTCTTCCCGTATCTTTGCCTTTCTTTCCTTTCGCTGCCGGCGCCGCTCGCCGAAATTCTTAAAGAATCCTTCGCCGGCTTTGGCGAGATCCCGGGTGAATATAAGGAGGATGCTGAAAGCGAAGGCCATACCCATCAACAGGAGTGAGCCGAATACACCGATATTGTACCTCAGGAGTTGATCGTACAGCAGAGTACCTGTCGCACCGCCCGGGCCCTGGGTGTGAATGCCTTCCGTGACGAAGACGGACTCCTGCATCGCCAGAAGACCGGAACCCGTGATGACCGCGACCACGAGGGAGATAATCTTGTCATAGCGCAGCCGGTACGAGCGGCTGAACAGCATCCATGTCACCCAGATGCAAAGGATCGGCACCAGCCAGGCTGTTCCCCCGAGAAGGTAGAAGGCGAAAAACGCGGTCTTGGCGCCAAAGCGTCCGACGAGGTTTTCACCAGTCGGGTCGGTGGTATTTACGACATCCTGGTCGGGATGAAAGTCCGCAAGCGACACGAGCACCATCAACCCGAGCACGAGGACGAGGCTTCCTATAAACGGGCGGCACCTCGCCTTCGTGGGCTGATTGAACGTTGGAGACGCAGTTGAGGAGTCTCCTGACGATGTCTTCCTTTTTCCCATTAAAGGTGATAATTTAGTTCAATTGTCTACGGAATTGAAAGCACGAATGTGGATTGACCGCGATGGAAAGGGAAAATTAACTCTTTTTTGATGATTCAACCGCTTAGATTTGAACCTTTATACCGGGAGCGAGTGTGGGGAGGGCGAGGACTGGAATCGAAGCTTGGGCGCACGTTGCCGGCGGACGCGCCTATTGGAGAAAGCTGGGACGTGGTGGACCGGCCCGAGGCTCAGTCGGTCGTCACCTCCGGGGAGTTTCGCGGATTGACCCTGCGGGAAGTTCTCCGGCGCAATTCGGACGAGGTAATGGGGCCGGGTTACGATCCCGGGCGGGCGTTTCCGATTCTGGTCAAGTGGCTGGATTGCCGGGAGCGTCTCAGTCTCCAGGTGCATCCGCCCGCAACGGTTGCCTCCGAACTGGACGGCGAACCGAAGACCGAAAACTGGTATATTGCGGACGCCGAGCCCGGAGCCGCTCTGATCGCGGGTTTAAAAGCCGGGGTGACCCGTGAACGGTTTGAGGCGGCTCTGGGCGAAGAGGCGCTCGAAGAATTCGTCCACCGGTTCGAAGTGGGACGCGGGGACTCGATCTTTGTGCCGAGTGGCCGTATTCACGCGATCGACGGCGGAAACCTGATCCTCGAGATTCAGCAGAACTCGGATACGACCTATCGCGTGTACGATTGGGGAAGAGTGGGGCTCGACGGGAAAAAGCGCACCCTCCATATCGAGGAATCGCTCGCCTGTATCGATTTCAACGACATCGAGCCCGAACCCGTTCGCGCGAGCGGGGAGGACTGCATTCTGGCGGATTGCGTGGAATTCCGCATTCGCAAGATGCACCTCGGCCCCGGAAAGGCTGACCTTGTTTTCCCGGCCGGGCAGACGGCGTCTCTCGTGCACGTCGCGGAAGGGGAGGTGGAAAGCCGGGACGGTGAAACCGCCCTTCGGCGAGGCGACACCGTACTGCTGCCCCGCGCCTCCGAGCACGCGTTCGTTGCCGGCGCTCCCGCGGTGGTGCTGGTGACCGACCGGTTTCACTCTTGCGCCGCCGGGAGGATCCCTGCACAGTGATCGATTCGGTCGCGGCGCGTCTTGCGCCCTTCCAACACTTCAATTATGGCAATCCGCAGAAAGGCAGGGTGCTTGACGAGGATCATCGCCTTTTTTCTGCTGCTTTCGCTGGCGCTTGCCGTTATGTTTATGTTTTTTCTTTCTTATATAGTCGAATACGGGATTACCGCCAAGACCGGCTTTCCCACCCGTGTGGAGGAACTGAACAGCAATCCGTTCCGCGGATCCGTTTCGGCGACCGGATTCGGAATCAGCAATCCGGATCATTATCCCAGCCCGGATTTTATCGACGTGTTGCGAATGGAAATCAAGGCGTCGCCGGTATCCTTCTTCCGGGATCGAATTGTGGTGGAACGGGTCGAGATTGAGATTCCCAGCCTTACCGGGGTGCGCAACGCGGAGGGCCGGATCAATTTCGAGGAGTTCCGAAGCGTGGTCGAAGAGCAATTGGACGAGCGGAAGAGCCTGGATCCGGGGAAAGAGGTGGTTATCGAACGGCTTCGCCTGGTAATCGACAGGGTGGTGTTGGTCGATTACGCTTTGGACGGCGGCGAATCGGTTCAGGAATACAGTGTCAACATCGATCTTGAGTTGACGGATGTGACCTCTTTGCGGAGTGTGGCACCGGAACTGTTTCGGCGGTTTGCGTCCGCCGGGATATCCTTTGATCCGGATGCGATCTTTACTGCAATTGTGCCGGAAAGGTTTCTTTCGCGAGTTCGATCCGAGATTGGGGCCGACGGAGGATTGCAGCCGGAAGCCGGGAACGCCGATCCGTGAGGAGCCGCCCCGTTCCGCTTTCAAACGATTCCATGGAATCGAACCTGGACTGAAGCACTTTTTTGATTTTTTTTCATCCGGATTATAAATTCGAGCATGCCCGAAGATAAACAACGTAATATCATGAACGAAGAAGAACTCGTTCCCACAGAAAAGACGTCCGCGGACGACAACGAATCCGAAAATGCGGAGCCCTGCGGCGAGGCTTCGACGGAAGACGACGAGGAACAGGAGGTGACCGTAGATCAGGAGCCTTCGTTGGAAGAGCAGTTGTCGGCGGCTCTGCAGGAAAGCAAGAGCAACTACGATCACTACCTGCGTTCGGTTGCAGAGATGGAGAACTATCGCCGCCGGTCGTTGCGGGAGAAGGAGGAGGCGCGTAAGTACGCCACGGCGAGCCTGGTGGAGGACCTTTTGCCCGTTCTCGACAATTTTGTGCTTGGCCTTGAGTCGGCGCGAAAACATCCCGAGGCGAAGGAGATTACCGAGGGGTTCAATATGGTATACCGCCAGATCGATTCGATCCTGAAGAAAAACGGCGTCGAAGAGATCCATCCCCTGCGGGAGGAGTTCGACCCTCACCGTCATGAATCCACCGGATACCAACCGGACGACGAAGTGCCCGAGGGCCGGGTGGTCCGCGTCATTCGAAGGGGATATGCACTGAATGACCGGCTTCTGCGTCCGGCGATGGTGGTGCTGTCCGGCGGTCCCCGGGGCGCCGAATCGGCCGGAGAATCCGAGGCGCAAGGGTCGGAGGACGACCAGTCAGCGAATCAGTCGTCCGGAGAGAAGTAAGCATCCTGGCAAGGAGACATGAAGAAGGAAGACTATTACGAAGTGCTCGGGGTCTCTCGCGATGCCTCGGCTGAGGAGATCAAGAAGGCGTACCGCAAGAAGGCGGTCCGGTTCCATCCGGACAAGAATCCGGACGACAAGGAGGCCGAAGAGAAGTTCAAGCAGGCCGGCGAGGCCTATGAGGTATTGAAGGATCCCGACAAGCGCGCCGCATACGATCGCTACGGCCACGCTGCGTTTGAAGCGGGTGGCGGATTCGGTGGCGGCGGGCGCGGTGGAGGTGGATTCCACGATCCATTCGACATTTTTCGCGAGGTTTTCGGCGGCGGCGGCGGCGGAAGCGGGGGTATTTTCGAGGAATTCTTTGGAGGCGGCGGCGGAACCGGCGGCGCCCAACGCGGAGGCGATCTTCGATACGATCTGGAACTGACGCTCGAGGAGGCCGCCACCGGTGTGGAGAAGGAGATCAGCTACCGTCGGCCGGTTGCCTGCGAACGTTGCCAGGGTTCCGCTGCCGAACCCGGGTCCAAAACGATGGTTTGTCCCACCTGCGGCGGACACGGGCAGGTGACGACTTCGCGGGGGTTTTTCAGCATTCGGCAGGTCTGCCCGGATTGCGAGGGATCCGGTCGGAAGATCGAGAAACTCTGCCGCGAATGCCGCGGCCAGGGACGCACGGTCAAGACGAGCAGCGTGAAACTGCGCATTCCGGCCGGCGTGGACGACGGCTCAAAGCTCCGTTCCGGCGGTAATGGGGAGGTCGGTGTGAAGGGCGGACCTCCGGGCGACCTTTACGTCGTCATTCACGTCAAGGCGCACGAGGTTTTCGAAAGGCGGGGCGACGATCTTTATTGCGAGGTGCCCATAAAGTTCACACTCGCCGCCCTGGGAGGCAACATCGAAGTCCGTACACTCACGGGCAAAGCCAACCTGAAGATTCCTCCCGGCACGCAATCGGGAACGGTCTTTCGCCTGCGCAAGAAGGGAATGCCGAACCTGCGAAGCGGTCACTATGGGGACCAGCTCGTGCGGATTCACGTCGAGGTGCCGACCTCTCTGACAGGGGAACAGCGGCGAATACTGGAGGAGTTTGCCGTGGCCAGCGGCGACGCCGAGGAACCTGCCGGTCCCGCCGGCAAGGGAATATTCGACAAGGCCAGGAAGTTTTTCGAATAGGCCGGACGGGCAGTCCACGCCATTATTGTGAAGCCGAATCCTCTGGAAAACCCAAAGTACCACACGCTGGAGGGCGCCGTTGCTTACCGCGAGCGGTGTCGTTCCGAGGGTAAGCGGGTTGTCCTGACCAACGGGGTCTTCGATCTTCTCCACACCGGGCACCTCTATTTCCTCTCGACCGCGCGAGCCCTGGGCGAGGTTCTTTTTGTCGCGATTAACAACGATGCTGGCGTGAAGGAACTCAAGGGACCGTCCCGCCCCGTTCAGAGCGAAGCCGAGCGCGCCTACGCGCTCTCGGCGCTCGATTGTGTCGACGCGGTTCTCGTGTTTGACCGGAAACGTCTCGTGCGGGAAATCGAAGCGATCAAACCCGACCTCTACGCGAAGGCCGGGGATTACACGATTGAAACGCTCGACCCCGGCGAGCGAACGGCTTTGGAGGCGACCGGGAGCGATATCCGTTTTGTTCCGTTCCTCGAAGGGTACAGCACGACGGAACTCATTCGCAGGATTCGCGCCGCAGCCGGCACGTTCTAACCTGAATCGAGCGATACCCGCATGCTGACGCTCCTCGAAGTCCTCAAGCGAACCACCGAGTACTTTCGCACGCGCGGAATCGAAAATCCGCGACTCGATGCGGAGTGGCTGCTCGCCCATGTGCTGGGGCTCCAGCGCCTCCATCTCTACCTTCAGTTCGAGCGTCCCATGCAGGAACGGGAACTGGAAGAGCTCCGGCCCCTGGTTCGGAGGCGCGGCGCCCGCGAACCCCTTCAGTACGTCCTTGGCGAAACCGGGTTTTTCAGCCTGACTATCAGGACCGACCGGCGGGCGCTGATTCCGCGACCGGAGACGGAGCGACTGGTCGAATTGACCATCGATAAGGTCGAGTGTCCGCCCATTCGTATCCTGGATTTGGGTACAGGAACAGGGGCGATATTGCTCTCATTGCTCAAGCATTGGCCGGAGGCCGCGGGGACCGCCGTCGACCGAAGCGATGCCGCCATGGAGCTTGCCCGCGAGAACGCCGATTCCCTCGGGATGGCGGGGCGCGCCGGGTTTCTTTGTTCCGATTGGTACGACGCCCTCGACGACGCGGACCCATTCGATTTGATCGTTTCGAATCCTCCCTATCTCAGTCCCGAAGAGTGGACGACCGCCGAGCCTGAGGTGAAGGACTTCGAGCCGCGCGAGGCGCTGGCGGCCGAGGAATCCGGCCGGGCCGATCTGAAAACGATCATCGCCGGAGCGCCGCGACACCTGAAAAGGGGAGGGCTGCTGGCGCTTGAAACCGGGATCGCCCAGCACGATTCCCTGACTGAATTCGCTCGCAGGCGCGGGTTCACTTCCATCGAATCCGTTCGGGACCACCACGGCCGCGACCGGTATTTGTTCTTGAGAATTTGAACCCAAGCTGAAAACCTCCGTTCAGAAACCGCGCAAAAGCCGTTTAACCAACCGCGGGATTCGGGTTACGGCAGGAATCGTCGAATGCCCGCGGTTTTCCTCCCATGGCCAAACTGAAACTGGATCTTCACGATATATTCAACCGTGGCGATCAAATCGAGTCGGCGCTTAACCGCGTGATCGATGAAGCGGCCGAAAAACGGATTTCCCTGGTGGAGATCATTCCGGGCAAGGGCAGCGGACAGTTGAAGAAAAGGGTCCTCCGCTTTCTCAATCAAAAAGAGATCAAGGCGAAGTACCATCGCATCGACAAAGACAGCAAGAACTTCGGCCGTATCTTCGTCCGCTTTCGATAGAACGGAAGCCCCGCCGGATTTCCGGCAGAAAACGCCGATTTTTTGACAATAAATACGTAGAAGGAAACCGGCCCCGCCTGATAAACTCCGCCTGTTGGAATTCGGATGGCGCGTGCAACGTACCTCGAATGAATCGGGGTTTCAAAACGACTTTGAGCCGGGACAGGCGCGCACGCCGTTTCCGCGATTTTGAGAGGAAATCATGAAGACAAAAAACGACCGGGCAAGCTGGATTACAGGAGGCAGGGTACCCTGCAGCATTCTGCCGAAAGTAACTCGGGCAAATCCGTTGAGGTTTGTGCTGCTCGGTGCTCCTGGTGTCGGAAAGGGCACCCAGGCAGAGCGAATCAGCGAGTACTATGGTGTCTGCCATCTTTCCACCGGCGACGTCTTCAGGGCGGCGAAGGATCTTCAGGAGAAGGGAACCGCCTCTCCGACGATGACGCGCGCCCTGAATTACATGTTGCGAGGCGATTTGGTGCCGGACGAGATCGTTTTGGAGCTGATTCACGAACGGATGCGATGTCTGATGTGCGGCGGGGGGTTCATGTTGGACGGCTTTCCGCGTACGGTTGCGCAGGCTGAAGCGCTTTCGGAATTCCTGGAAGAGAAGGAATGTGCCCTGACGGCGGTGCTGAACTACGAGCTGCCGATCGATCAGGTGGTGGCGCGATTAAGCGGGCGTCGTACTTGTCCGGGCTGCAAAGCCGTTTTCCACGTCACCGCGCAACCCCCAAAGGTCGAGGGTGTATGTGATCACTGTGGAGAATCGCTGTACCAGCGGGAGGACGACGTTCCGGAGTCCGTTCGGGTGCGAATGGACGCTTACGAAGCGAATACCCGCCCGCTGATCGAGTATTACTCCAAGCGGGATCTGCTGGTAACAGTCGAAGCCGACGGTTCTCCCGCCGAAATTTTCAATCGCACAAAGGCTAAGCTGAAAAACGTGGGCCCGGAGGTCTCGCCGTGATTCCTCACTGAGCGGCCCGCGTCGACGTTCCCGCTGCTTTCGAAGCGGTGCGGGGGGACGTTGAAGGGCTTTGTCGGACGGAAAGGAGAAGACCCCTTGAGCGTTCGGAGGCACGGAGGAGGATTGCGGGAAACGTTGTTGGGGATAGAAGACCATAACAGGGATCACCGTTATTCCCGGTCACCGGCAAGGGTCCGGTGAATCCATTCAGCCATTTTTCGGGCAAGCCGGACGGAAAAAGCAACGCTGATGTGTCCGTGATCGAAATGCCAGAGGTGCGGGTTTCCCCAGGCGGCGGCCAGGCTCTCGAGCTTTTCGGGCGGGAGAAAAAGGTCGTGCCGGGCTCCGATTAGCAGGAGGCGTTCGGGCGGCGGTTTCGGGTGATGTGCATCGAGGTTCATCCGGTTCAGGCGAACCGGATGTTCCTGGAGCGCCCTCCGAACGGGTTCGCAGAACGGCAGGTCGCGAATCGCCTGTTCGATGCTGACAATCGGCGTAATCAGCACGCCGAAACGCAGGCGAAGATCGGAGCAGAGCGCGAGCCCTCCGAGCCATCCGCCCAGAGAGGTTCCCGAGAGTCCGACGGGTCCGGCTTTGTGATCCAGGAGCCACGTGGTTAGCGCGCGGATTTCCAGGACCGCTTGTCGCGTCGCTTCGAGCATCCGGGCCGGATCGCTTGAAATGAAGTCGCGCATCGCTCCGCGGGTTTGCGGTCGGCGTGGGCCGTGATAGGGAAGTCTCGGGATCACCGCATTCAGCCCGGATCGATTGAGGAGGCGGGCGTATAAGGGGAGGCGCAACGTGTAGCCGAGATTGTCGTTCCATCCGTGCAGAAGGATTACTGTGGGATTCCTTTCCGACTCGTTTACACACCGGTAAAGTTTTCCGGAGACGGTATTGTTTTCCGGCCACGGGGTCCGAACGGGGGACCTGAAGGTGAAATTGCGGGGAGTGGAGAAGTTGAGCTCAGGGGAACCGGGATCCCCGAGAAGAAAACGCAAGGGGTCTTCCATGAACTTCTCAAGCTCCGGGTCGCGCTCGGTATCGATCCGGTTTCGCGGAAGGAATGCGGTCGCTGCGCGTATGACGAGCCAGTCCAATGGTTTGGCAAGGAAACGATGCATAGATAGAGTGGCGGTTTTCCCATCCGGAACAACCGGAATCGGCGTTTCAGATTCCGACGGGTTGGCACCCGCTTTGGTTTCTGAATATAACCCGCTTATCGACTTTTGTCATCGTCGGACGCGGCGAGCCGACACCACTGAACTCCACGACGCCTCCGCTAGAGAGCTATTTTCCAAGCCGTCATTTCCGCGTACTTGATCAGGCCGGGTTATTCCTCAAATCCGCCTGTCGGGGAAGCACGGTTTTCGTAGGAGGAATCCAGGAACGCGCCTTCGCGGCGGACGTGCATCTTGGGATGCCTCTCATGGTTCATTTGTCCCTCGAATGAAAAGCGGGTAAACGGGACCGCGAGAAGCCGTTCTTTTTCGATGGGCCGTCCGGTGACTTCACAGACCCCGTAAGTGCCGTCGTGGATGCGCCTGATGGCGGAATCGATCTCGGCGAGGGCTTCCTGTTCCGTCGAAACCAGACTCAGGGCAAAATCGCGGTCGAACGAATCCGTTGCGGAATCGGCCGTGTGCAGGCTGTAGCCCGAAAGGTCTCCGGCGTCTTCCCTGCTGGAGTGTTTGAGCGTGTCCCTGGTATGGAGCTCGAGTTCGGCTGCCACGTGTTCGCGCAGGTCGAGCAGGAGCTTGAAATAACGGAGAAACTTTCTGGGAACGCCATCGTTTTTCGGCTTGGCCGCCGTGGAGGCGGGTCGGTTGTCGTGTCCGAGGATGTCGGAGACCGAAGCGGCGCCGATTTCGCGGGCCGCGGGTTTCGGTCCGTCGGCGACCTCCTGAGTCGCTCGGGTCGGCACTGCCGCTGCGACCGTTGCCTTGGGCGCGGTTCGTGAACGGGTTCGCGCGACCTCGCGGGCTTCCTCCAGGGTGAAACGAAACCAGCGGGTCAGGGATGCCTCGTGCCACCGACCCCGTTTACGGCGGAAAACGATGGGGGCCTTGCGGGTTGAAATTTCTTGCACCGGGGCATGCAGCCCCCCTTGAGGGATGTTGTTTTCCATATTTTTTTATTGGATGAGCTTCCACGGTAGCATCGACGCGCCCGATTCACAATAAGTCAAATACCTAACTAATAATAGGGGAAAACATTATATTTATGAATCTGAGCCTTCGTGAGTCCGGTGTGGCGAACGGAGGTTCGGCACGTTCCGCGGCCCGTTTTCGGGTCATTGAAAGAGACCTGAATATGAGACATGATATGCAACTATTAAAACTGCGCGGGGTTTAACCTGTTAGGAATGGACCGGTTGGTCCGTTCGCGAACAACAACCATCAATTCACAAACTGTAGATTACGTTATGAAAAAGATTTTCGTCCTTTTGTTAGCCCTTGGTTTGGCCGGCTTTACTCCGATGGTCATGGCGCAGGCGGAACGCGGCCCTCAGCAACGCGGCGGCGGCAACTTCGCCGAAAGACAACTCGAGCGGATGAACGAGGTGCTTCAACTCAGCGAACCGCAGCAGGAGTACCTCGAAGCGGCCCTTACCGAACTCCAGGAGGGTTTGGAGGCCGCACAGGATCGCGAGTCGCGCCGTGAA
This sequence comes from Opitutales bacterium, assembly GCA_007130045.1. Lineage (GTDB taxonomy): Bacteria > Verrucomicrobiota > Verrucomicrobiia > Opitutales > T3Sed10-336 > PXDC01. The sequence goes on along the minus strand of SLTG01000001.1, from coordinate 76,627 downwards.
GCGATGGTCGCACTCCGAGAATCCATGAACGAAGTCATCGAGAAGGCCCTTACCGAAGAACAGTTGGAAGCCTGGACCGCCCATCTGGAAGAGCTTCGGGAACAACGTGGCGCCGGTGCCGTTGAACGTCGCCAACGACCCGCCCGCGGGGAAGAACTTCGGGAGCAACGTAGTGCCGGCGGCGGTGAACGCCGCCAACGTGGCGCCGGCGGCGCATGAGGTTGATTGCCCGTCGGATTCCAGATTTCCGGATCAAGCACGGTGATTGATTCGGGCTTGTACGAAGCCTTGTTTATGGGTGAGAGGCAGGTCGCCAGCCGGCGGCCTGCTTTTTCGTTGGTCTTGCCTCTGCATACGGCTGTGGCCGAGACTGGTAAGCGCGAGCTGCCTCGCCCGATCGTTCTTGGTGCCGGTCCCGCCGGGTTGGGTTAATTCGGGGTTAAGGTCTCCGGACTGTTTACAGGTCAAGCGGCAACTCCATCTGGTTTTCGGAAATGAGCGACCAGGCTTCGACGCCCCGTGTCCGCAGGTCGCGGGCGAATTCTTCGGCGTAGCCGTGCAGTGTGTACACCACCTGCGGATTGACCCGTTCCACATATCGGAACAAGTCGTCGTAGTCCGCGTGATCCGACAACGGAAAGACCGCGTCGCACCCGTACCGATAGCGCGCCGAGGGATCCAACCCCCAGCCCGTGACCGCAGCGGTTCGAACCGGTGCGGAGCCTGCGATCGCTTTCGGGCGCCGGGCGGACGGCGGAAACAGAACCACCTTGCCCTCGGCTCGCCCTTCGTCCAGGCACGCGCACTGGGGAAGCGGACGGTCGAATTCCCGGTACACCCGGGTAACTCGATTGATGGACTCATGTACAAGGACCTCGAACCCGGCATCGCCGAGGATCGAGAGGACTTCCTGGGCTTTGCCGAGCGAGTAAACCAGGAATACCGGGACCGCTCCTTCCTCCAGGCTCTCGCGGGAAAAAGCGACGATTTCGCCGACAGTCTCTTCAAGTGGCGGAAAACGGTAGCGGGCGAGGCCAAAGGTGGTTTCCATGATGAGCACGTCGGCCTGACGGATTTCCGCGATTTCGCAGGAACGGTTGGGACGAAGCTTGAAATCGCCCGTGTACACCAGGCTGCCGGAGTCGGTGGTGATGCGGATTTGCGCCGAGCCCAAAACGTGCCCTGCGGGAAAGAGCTCGATGCGGCCGCCGTTGAGTTCGCTCTCCTCGCCATAGGCCATGGGAATCGAATCGCGCTGCCTGACCCCGCGCGCCGCCATGAGCGCGAGCGTTTCGGGAGAGGCGATCACGCGATCGTGACGGCCGGCGTGATCGGCGTGGGCATGGGAAATAAAGGCGAGCGGCGACTTCCGCCGCGGATCGAGCCACAATCCCACTTCCGGGAGAAATGTCCCGTTCCGGTATTCGAATGGGACCGGCGACCCCATTGAAACTCTGGATTGTGCCTCCACGTGATTCTTCCCGGCGCGTCGGGTTCCTTAGTGGCATATGCAGGAAGCACTTGCAAGCAGGCACACTACGTTCCGCGGATCGATGTGACACCGCTTGGCAGAAGTGCGAGGTTCTCCCGGGTGAGATTCAGCGCTTCCGGTTCGGCGTCGGATGGCTCAATTTCGAAGAGTTCGGGATCGAACCAGGCGCTCACGACGCCGGGATATATCCAACGGTTCGTTGACTTGGGCGAAAGAACCAGGTAAACTTTTGATGTATTAGTCAACGGTACCCATGCCAGTGTAACCCAAACCTCCTTCGGGGCGATCGTTCTCCGGGAAACCAACAGTCAATCCTGCCTCAAACCCATGAAATCCCAAACCCTCCGCCTGCTTGCCGTCTTCGGCATAATTGCGCTATCATACACTGCGGTTCGCGCCGCATCGGAGCGAGCCGCTCCCGTTACGGACTTCGGAATCCCGGAGGCAAAGGTCTCCGCCGGGATCTTCCATACCGTTCTGCTGTCTTCGGACGGCGCCGTGTTTACCTTCGGACGCGGGACCCGGGGACAGCTCGGACACGGGGACACCGAGTCCCGGACAATCCCGGTTGCGATCGAACATCAAGCCCTTTCGGGGCACACTATCGTCGATGTGGCCGCGGGCGACCACCACACCGTGCTCCTTTCCAATGACGGAACGGTTTTCACCTTCGGTTCGGGCGTCGACGGCCGACTCGGACACGGCGACACCGCCAACCGGCACGTTCCCACGAAGATCGTCCACGGAAACCTTTCAGGTCACACGATTACCGGTATTGCCGCAGGCGGGGCGCACACGGTCCTGCTCTCGTCGGACGGCACCGTTTTCACTTTCGGTCTGGGATCGCACGGAAGGCTCGGGCACGGCGACACGGGGAACCGCAACGTTCCGGTTGCGATCGAGCACGAAGACCTGACCGGACATACGATCGCCGGCATCGCCGCGGGAGGATCCCACACCCTGCTGTATTTGTCGGACGGTGCTGTGTTGTCGTTCGGACAGGGACGCGAGGGCGCGCTCGGCCACGGAGACACCGTGGACCGGTCGACACCCGTCCCAATCGAGCACGAAAGCCTTTCCGGTAAATCGATCGTCGAGGTTGCGGCCGGAACCCGGTTCAGCGTTCTACTCGCCGCGGACGGAACCGTCCTGACTTTCGGTCGCGGCAATGAAGGGCAATTGGGACATGGGGATACCTCGGCCCGACTCGATCCGTCCCCGATCGACTCCGAAGTATTCGGCGGACACGCAATATCCCGGATTACCACGGGATCGGCACACACGGTTCTGTACGGAGCGGATGCCGTATTCACGTTCGGGGCGGGGAACCTCGGGCGCCTCGGCCAAGGGGACATGGAGGGCCGGACCGTTCCGGTTCAGATCGGGCACGAGAGTCTTTCCGGACAGACGATTGTCGAGGTGGCTGCGGGCGGCGCCCATACTGCCGTTCTTACCGCGGAGGGCTCGGTGCTGACCTTTGGGATGGGAATCCTCGGGCAGCTCGGCCATTTCGACACGGAGCACCGGCTCGTGCCTGCGCCGATCGGGTTCTTCCGGTTGGCCGGGCATAGAATGGTGCGGTTCGAGACGGCGGGGGGCGGACAGGGGACGCTTCTCGTCGGAGGCGAGGAAGTTTCGGAGTTTCCGTTTATGACACAATTTGAGACCGATGCGCAGTTGCCGGTCGAAGCCGTGCCGGAACCGGGGGCGTATTTCGACCGCTGGCTAGGCGAATTGAGCGGGACCGGCGGAACCCGTACGTTGATCGCCGACGCGGACAAAACCGTCAAGGCGGTCTTCGGGGAAAGCGCGTTCGTACTCTGGCACGATACGATCGGGGCGGAGCAGACTGGAGAGGGCGCCGTTGTCGGACTGCTCCACGCTGCCGGCGCCGAAGACGATCCGTTCACGTTCGGGCTTGTTTCCGGCGAAGGCGACGCGGACAACGCGCTGTTTGCTGTCGAAGGCAACGAACTGCAAACAACCGATTCGCTTACGAAAGGCACGTACTCCGTTCGCTTGCGCGCGACGAGCCAGGGTGGCCGGACTGTCGAGACCGCATTCGTGGTTTCGGTCGTTTCCGAAAACGTCGCGCCGAAAGTGGCGGGCGGCAATTCGCACACGGTTCTTCTCGGATCGGACGGCACCGTGTACACCGTCGGTTCGGGCGGGTTCGGCCGACTCGGTCACGGGAACACGCAGGACCTGACACTTCCGGCACCTGTCGAGCACGATTCGCTCATCGGCCACAGGATTATCGATGTGGCGGCCGGAGCGAGTTTTACGGTCCTGCTCTCCGCGGACGGCACGGTATTCACCTTCGGTTCCGGCGTAAGCGGGAGGCTGGGGCACGGAGACACAGAGAACCGGCTTGAGCCCACTCCCATCCAGCATGAGCACCTGGCCGGGCACCTCATCGTCGCTGCCGTCGCCGCGGGATCTCACACGGTGTTGCTTTCGTCGCAGGGCGCCGTGTTTACCTTTGGCGCCGGAGGAAGCGGTCAACTCGGACACGGCGATACCGCCACACGGTTTGTGCCAACCCAGGTTCCCACCGCAAGCCTATTGGGGCACACGATCGATTCAATCGCAGCAGGCGGCGCCTTTACCGCGGTGCTTACGCAGGACGGCACCGTATTGACGTTTGGGTGGGGGGCCAACGGGCGTTTGGGACACGGGGATACCGACAACCGCCTGGTGCCGACTCCAATCGCGCAAGAAGATGTGTTCGGACATGCAGTCACCGGTCTGGCAACGGGCGGTTCTCATACGGTGCTCGTTTCATCGGGCGGCACGGTCTTCACCTTCGGCCGGGGCGACGGCGGCCAACTGGGACTGGGCGACAAGGAAGACAGGCTCCGGCCTGCACGAATCGAGCTTCTGAATCTCCTTGGCAAGAGGGTGCTTCGCCTGGACGCTGCGGGCACCGGATCGGGGCAATTGCTTGTAAACGGCGAACCGGTTCTCGAATTTCCCTACTACTTCCTGGGCGAAGGCGACGAAGAACTCGCGCTGGAGGCGATTTCGGAAGAAGACTCCTTTTTTGATCACTGGGCGGGGGACCTGAGCGGCACGGAGTTTTCACAGAGCCTGGTTCTCGACGATCACAAAGATGTGACGGCCATCTTCAAATTGCGGAAAATAGTGATTTGGAACCAGTCGATTGCCGCCGAACGGGCTGTCCCCGGCGCATTGGTCAGTCGTCTTCACGCCGTGGCGCCACCGGGGGAAACGTTCACCTTCGCTTTGGTGTCCGGCGAGGGAGACGAAGACAATGGGCGTTTCACGATCGATGGCAACGAACTCCTCCTCGGCGACGAGCTTCAGACAGGCGAGTATTCGATCCGGCTGCGCGCCACCGGCGGGAATGGCCTGATCATTGAAAGGGCGTTCACGATTCGCGTCGTTGCGGTCGAGTCAAAGATTGCCGTTGGCGGAACGCCACGGTCTATCTCTCGCCCGACGGTGAAGTGTTCACATTTGGCGCGGGTCGTTTCGGCCAACTGGGACACGGGGATACCGACGACCGATCGATTCCGGTGGCGATCGAGCATCCGCTTCTCTCCGAACACACCATCGTGGATGTGGCTGCCGGGGCTCGGCACACGGTGCTTCTTTCCGCCGACGGGACCGTGTTTACGTTTGGCGGGGGATGGGGTGGAGCATTGGGACACGGTGATCAGATCGACCGTATGGAGCCGACGCCGATCGAGCACGGGAATATTGCAGGCCACACCATCATTCGGGTCGCGGCGGTCACCTATCGCACGCTCCTCCTCTCGTCGAAGGGAACGGTGTTTTCGTTCGGGGACAGTTGGCTGGGGGATGATGACACCCAATCCCGCAGTGTGCCGGTGGCGATCGAGCACGAGAACCTGACCGGGCACATGATCGTCGGCATCGCTGCCGGAGGCGACCATTCGGTTCTCTGGTCCGAGGACGGCACGGTGTTTACGTTTGGCCGGGGCGCGCTCGGGCAGCTCGGCCACGGGGACACCGTGTTCCGCTTCGTGCCGACGCCCATAGAGACTTTCAGGAGGCCGGGAAACCGCATGCTTCGCATTGAGCGCCTCGGCGACGGAGGAGGAACCGTTCTGGTAAACGGCGAACCTGTATCCAGTTTTCCGATTCTTATGCAGGCGGAAACCGGCGCCGAATATCACCTCGAGGCGATGGCGGAAGAGGGATCGTTTTTCGACCGCTGGGTCTTCGATGCGAGTGGGACCGAACCCCTGGCGGTTGTGACGTTGGACGAGGACCTGGAAATCGGGGCAGTGTTCGGGTCACGGCGGATCGTGCTCTGGCGCCAATCGATCGGGACGGAGCGTACGGGCGACGGGATGGCTGTGAGCCCGCTCCACGTGGATGCCGCCGATGACGAAACGCTGCATTTTGCCCTGGCTTCGGGTGCCGGTGACGACAACAACACGAACTTCTCGGTTTCCGGTAATGAACTGCGAACCACCGGTCCTCTCGAACCCGGCGAGTACTCCATCCGGCTGGCGGCCGTATCCTCCGCCTCGGTTTACATTACATACGAAGAGGCTTTTACGATCTCGGTGGTTCCCGGAATGGTTGAACCGAAGCTCGCCGCCGGTGGGCAGCATACTGTTCTCCTTTCGGCGGACGGCACGGTGTACACGTTCGGCCGGGGGCTGTGGGGCCAGCTCGGTCACGGCGACCAAGTGGACCGCTGGGTGCCGATTCCCATCGAACACGAAAATCTGTCCGGCCACACCATAATCGACGTCGCGGCCGGATTACGGCACACCGTACTGCTTTCCGCTGACGGAACGGTTCTTACATTTGGAAGTGGGTCCTCGGGACAGTTGGGGCACGGGGATAACCAGAATCGCTTCGTTCCGACGCCGATCGAGTATCAAGGGCTGGACGGCTACATAATTACCGGAGCGGCCGCCGGGATGTCCCAAACCATTCTGACCGCTTCGGATGGTACGGCTTTCACGTTTGGGTCCGGACGGGGTGGGCAGCTCGGGCACGGAAATCAAAGTTCCAGGGACACACCGACCAGGATCGAGCACGCCAGCCTGTCGGGATTCACTATCCGGAGCGTCGCGGCCGGAACGGGTGGGCAGATCGGCCGGTCTCCCGGAGGAGCGCACTCGCTCCTCCTTTCCGGAAACGGGACAGTATTTGGCTTTGGCGATAACCAGTTCGGGCAGTTGGGGCGCGAGAATATGCCCAACAGCCTGGTGCCCGTACGGGTCGCCGCAGGGGACGTTTCGGGACAGGCCATTGCAGATATCTCAGCAGGAGGAATCCATACAATATTGCGCTCGTTGGGAGGGAAGGCTTTTGCATTCGGAAGCGGCGCATACGGTCGGCTCGGACATGGCGGGACGGAGGTCCGTGTGTTACCGGCCTTGATCGACCATGAGAACCTGGTGAATCATAACATCAGAAGGATTTCGGCGGGAGGCGAACACTCCGTGCTTCTGTCGGAAGACGGAACCGTATTTACGTTCGGACGAAATATTCTGGGGCAACTCGGGCACGGAGATAGGGAAAATCGCCTCGTTCCCGTTTTGATCGAACATGAACACCTTTCCGGGCACACGATCGTTGAGATCGCTGCGGGCGCGAACCACACGGTATTGCTCTCAGAGGACGGCACCGTGTTCACATTCGGCGCCAACCTTTCCGGCCGGCTCGGCCACGGGGATACGGAGGATCGTCTCGTTCCCACACCGATCGAATTCTTCCGATCGCCCGGTCACCGTATGTATTTTATCGATACTGTTGGCGACGGGCATGGTTCGATTGTGATCGGCGGCCAGACCATTTCGGAATTTCCTATTATCGGCCAACTCGAAACGGGCGCCGAACTTCAAATCGAGGCCGTTGCCGGAGAGGACTCGGTTTTTGCGCGCTGGGCGGGCGACATCGAGAGGACGGCGGCATTGGTGGCCGTGGTGCTCGATTCGGATACGGACATCGTGGCCGTCTTTAACCTGAAGGAACGCCTGCGTTTCGACGCGGCGATGGACGAGGCGGGGCTGAGCGGCGGTCTTGCCGAGCCCGACGCCGACCCGTTTGGCGAAGGCGTGTACAACCTTCTCAAATACGCCTTCAACATGGATTTGTCGGAAGCCGACCACCGGAGACTGGTACGCGGCGCGGGCGGGAACGCCGGTCTTCCGGCCGTTGCGTTCGAGGACGGTCCGGAACCGGCGCTGGTGATCGAGTTCGTGCGGCGACGGGACACCGGCCTGATCTACACGCCCCGGTACTCGACCGATCTCGCCACCTGGCACCCGGCGAACGGGCAAACGGAAGTCACCGCGATCAGCGCTGACTGGAAGCGGGTCGTCGTGCGAATCCCGCTCGACCCGTCCGCCGCCCGCGCTTTCGGGAGCGTTCAGGTCACGCTGCCGTGATGCCGCAGGTATCGGGCGGACCTGACCTGCGCGACGATTCAAACGCGTTTCACGCGGCTGAGCCGTAGATTGCCAGTGCGACTGTCAGAAAAGAGGCGCACAGCAGGCCGAAACGAAGGCATTCTTTCCCGACAACGGGCGCAACCCACAACAACGCCAACCGAGATGGAATCAGCCAGCCGACGCCGGTACCGAAGATAAACGACAATAGCAGTATCCCGGTCCGCTTGCCTGCGAAGTCGGGTTAATCGTCAGGGCTCCGTGCCTCGGCGGTGATTCCGTCTTCGTCTTCGTGGAATGCGATGACCATCAAGCGGCAACAGATTTCGCAATTCGACGCTGAAAGCATCACGGTCCATAGACCAATTCAGTTCATCAATGAAGGCGGAATCCTCCGGACTCATAAATGAACCCGTCTAAATGATTGGCCGGCACGATCATGAACCAGGCGGTTGCCTTGAGGGAGCGGGGAAATCAAGGTTTTCAGTAATTCGGGTCCCGTCTTTGTTAAAGGCATCGATGTATTTGTTAATCCGCTCTCTGGCTAAATCCAGATCCTCGTTATTCAGGTTGAGATTCAACAGATCGATAAACCAGGGCAATTTGGTCCGGTTGAGGACATAGCTGCAGACAATCTCCCGGGCAATGGGCAGCGTGGTTCTCTTGGATTCATCGTAAACATCCCGGTCATCCGCATTGATAAGCTTTTCATACTCCTCCGCCAAGAGCTTTTCAAAAAGCTCACGGCTGAACAGACCTCCTTTCCTTGTTCCGGATTCCGGATCATCGGTGGTGAGTTTTGCTCCCTTGTGCACCCATTCCCATAGAATACTCAACCGGATTTCACCTGTAGCCATATCCTCCATCAAATAGAGGACATCTTCGTTTCCAAAGAAGTCGGCAGGCTTGAGGGCCGCCGCCTGAAGGCCCTGTCCAAAGGCATTTCCGTACTGAATCGCCACACTCAACAGATTCCTGGCTCCACGAACAGAGGTTTCCGCCGGTTCCAGAAGTACAAGGCCATCGGCATCCTCCTTCGAATAACCGAGGGCCGGAAACCGACGTCCCATCTGATTATCCTCTCCAACCTTCTCCCAGACGGGGCGTACAATATGAACCATCTTCCAGTGTGCCACCCATTTGCCGCTGGCTCCGGCACGTTGCTCCCGCTCGGCTCCGGCAACGGCCTTCTTCATGCCGGCCTCCACCCCTTCGTCGGAACCAACGGGAATATTGGGCTCCATTCCACCCTGCCACAAGGTACAGTTGCCATTGATATCCGGCGTATTGACAGCCCTCCGGACACGATCTTCATAGTTTCGCATATAACCATATGTCATCGTAATCTCTTCGATCTTTGGCTGTATAAAGGATTCGTCCCAGGCCATTGCATCGGCCACGCTGTTGATGTAGTCCCAACGGCCGGTATTGAAACCAACAAAATGCTTTCCCAACGCAGCCCTTATCTCCATTATTTGATACGTAGCTTCGAGCTGTTCGACAAGTACATAGGCCTTGATCGTACCGATCTCAAGACCAAGGTGTTTCTCCAGAACCGATAACATCCGATTCCAGAGCGCCGCCTCCTCCGCTGTCTGGATTTTGGGAATATACAATACAATAGAGGCATCCTGTTTGGAAAGCTCCCTGTAATTGTTGACCACATATAGCGTCATATCCGTTATTGAAGCGGCCATTGCCACCCCGTTTGCATCGCGCAAATGCCGGTCATCCAAGTGAAGGCCTCTCGCTCGAAAGATAATGGTCGTCGCGTCGATCTGATCTTTCCAGTTGGGAACAATCCTTTTCTCAAAAAACACCTCCGACCATCGGTTGATCCCCTCAGCGACCTCTTCAGCCACTTTCAGGAAAAGTGGATCCCGGCCGATCGCCAACTTCAAGTTTCGCTGGTTGTCCAGAGACATGGCCTTCGTCTGCCCAAGGGCATCCTCACCATCAAACATCCACCCGTCCGCACCGGAAAGCAGTGCGTAAGCGACATTTCTAATGCTGTTTCGCACCAATGAGTTCGGCTTCGCCGCGGGTCCCGTCCCCTGAATCCACTGACGCTGCAGATCGTCCGGGACTCGTGCTCCTTCGAAACGGCCCAGACGCGCGTCCTCTACCATGATGTCCGTTCCGGGAATCGTTGATGACGGGTTCAGAAAATCGATTCGCGTTTTGTCTATGCGTCGCTGTTCTCTGCGCCTGATCCGTTTGGCCATCAGTTCCTTCACCTCCGGATTGAGGTGCGAGAGGACGTTCAATGCTTCCAGAGCTTGCGGTGTGTAAATATCGGAATACTCGCTTTCAAGATTATCTCTGATCGTCAAGGGCTGATTACTCATAATCGAATAGATTGGATGGTTGGATCGAATGACCGGATTACAGATTAACACATTCGAAATAAAAGGGAATCATTATGCGGCATAACAGTGGATGGTGCACGAAAGAACGGTCAGATATTTTCTCGAGTCTTTTCAAACCTTCTTGAATAAAAATGCGTCCCATCGAACGCGCCACGGTCGTTTTCCCGGTGCCCGGGTTTCCGGGGTAAACGGCGTGCGGGCTCAAGTTGACCCGGAGAAGATTCTGTTTCACCCGCGCCCCCCGCACGCGGGCCGGGTCGGCGAGCCGGGTCGGCGAACGGTTTTTCCCGCGTTTCATTGCCGTTGAGCCGGATCACCGAATCACCGAATCTCCGGCGCCAAGCCGCAAGGCGAATGGGTTTTGAAATTTGTCGTTGCCATTCCCCGCAGGTATCTCCTGTTTTATTTGTTTCCATGATGGTGGACGTTTTGTTTTATATCTTCGCGATTGTGACGTTGGGGAGCGCCGCCTGTGTCGTTTTGACCAGGAACGCGGTGAACGCGGCGATGGCGCTAATTGTGTCGCTAGTGGGGGTCGCGTCGCTCTTCGTTCTGCTGTCCGCTTACTTTCTTGCTGTCGTTCAGGTACTTGTGTACGCAGGCGCGGTCGTGGTGCTGTTTCTTTTCGTGATCATGCTGCTTGACGAGGGGGAGAAGCGGCGGGTCAGCCCGGGAAGTCTGACTACCGCGGCGAGTTTGGTGGCTTTCGTGCTCCTCCTGGTCGGGGTTGTGTCCATTGTTATCTCGGAAGACTTGGTGGTTGCGGGAGTCGCCGAGAAACGCACGCTGGCGACGACCGCGCCGGTGGGCGATGTTCCGAACCAGTACGGTTATCATTTGTTCACCTCGTACATGCTGCCCTTCCAGGTGGCGGGCTTTCTGCTACTCGTGGCCATGATCGGAGTGATCCTGATCAGCAAGCGCTACAGGAATGCGTCCGGATCGCGGGAGGGGGTATGAACCGAGGGATTATGATTCCGGCGAAAGAAATCTGAATCATGAATATCGGAATTCACGAGTTTCTGGCGACCAGTGCGCTCTTGTTTACGTTCGGATTTGTCGGCGTTCTCGTGCGCCGGAATGTTCTGGTGGTGTACATGTGCCTGGAGTTGATGCTCAATGCGGTCACTTTGGCGCTGGTGGGTTTTTCCCGGTTCAACGGAACGATGGATGGCAACGTTTTCGTCTTTTTCATTATTACCGTCGCCGCCGCCGAAGTAGCGGTCGGTCTGGCGATCGTCGTCGAGCTTTTCCGCAGGCGCGGAACCGTTATGTTGCCGGCCCTCAATCATCTGAAGCACTGAAATGAGCGTCGAGCATCTGATCGTCATCCTTCTGCTGGTTCCGTTCGTTTCGGCAGGTCTCATCGGCGCTTTTCTCAGGCGCCGGGGGGAACTGGCGGCCGCCGTGTCCCTTGCGGCCGCCGCAGTGGTGCTCATCGGTTCCCTTTACCTTATTTTCGGAAATATTCGCGAAGAGTTTTCTTATGACTGGATGACCTTTGGCGAGTATACGGTCTCGATGGGGTTCTATTTCAACGACCTCGCCGCGCTGCTCCTGTTCGTCGTCGCAGTGGTCGGTTTCCTGATTCATGTCTTCAGCTTGGGATACATGAAGGACGATCCGGGCAAGGCACGCTATTTCGCGGGGTTGTCGTTGTTCATGTTTTCGATGATGGGGATCGTGTTCGCCAACAACCTGATCATGATGTTCATTTTCTGGGAGTTGGTGGGGCTCAGTTCGTTCCTGCTGATAAATCATTACTACCACAAGCCCTCGGCGGCGGCCGCCGCGAAAAAGGCGTTCATCGTCAACCGTCTGGGCGATTTCGGTTTCCTGCTGGGCATCATCTGGAGCTACTGGCATTTCGGGACCCTCAACCTGTTCGAAATGGAAGCGCTGGTGGGGGCCGATCCGGAGATTCTGCACGTCGGCATCGGGTTGCTTCTGTTCTGCAGCGCGCTCGGCAAGTCGGGACAGATTCCGCTGCACGTCTGGCTGCCGGATGCGATGGAAGGCCCGACGCCGGTTTCGGCCCTGATCCATGCGGCGACGATGGTTGCGGCTGGCATCTATCTCCTCTGCCGGATCTTCTTCCTGATCCCGCCCGACGCCATGGCGGTGATTATGTGGGTAGGCGCGCTGACAGCGGTGCTGGGGTCCCTGTGCGCGATCACGCAGACCGATATAAAGAAAATCCTGGCGTACTCGACGATTTCCCAGCTCGGCTATATGGTGGCCGCGTTCGGGCTCGGAGCGCTTGTTCTCGATGGAGAGACGGGCACGGCGATCCAGGCGGGTATAGGCGCGGCGATGTTCCACCTGGTAACGCACGGATTTTTCAAGGCCCTCCTCTTTCTGGGTGCGGGCTCGGTCATCCACGCCTGCCATCACGAGCAGAGCATCTACCGCATGGGCGGCCTTCGTGTCACAATGCCGATCACATTCGCCACATTTACCATCGGCGTGCTCGCGCTGATCGGCATGCCCGGACTTGCGGGCTTCTTCAGCAAGGACGCTATTCTTTATCTTGCCTGGGCGAACAGCAAGGCGGTGTTCGTTATTTTGGCGTTGACGGCGCTTCTGACCGCGTTTTACATGACGCGGCTTTGGCTGACGGCGTTTTTCGGTGAGGCGAAGAGCGAGGCCGCGAGTGATGCCCGCGAGAATGGTTGGGTGATGACGGGCCCGTTGGTGATCCTTGCGATTTTTTCGGTGCTGGCGGGCTACGAGTTCATGCACCCGGCGATCTTTCACGACATCATGATGCACGTGCCGCACGCCGAGGGGGGCGATTTTGCACTGGTGGCGGGAGTGTCGATTTCGGTGCTTGTCGCGGGCCTGGTCGCGGCGTGGCTTTTTTACGGAGCAGGCGCGCGGAAGGATCGGCTGGAACAACACCGGCCGGCGATACATTCGTTCCTGGCGCGCGCTTTCTTCTTTGACGACGTTTACGACTGGTACGTGGTGAAGGTTCAGCAGCGCTTTTCCAGTCTGATTAATTTTTTCGATCACATTGTGATCTCCGGCCTGATCGTTCGCGGCGCGGCCGGGATAATCGGGTTTGTGAGTCTTGGCATCAAGTCCGCCCAGACCGGGAGTCTGCACGGGTACGTGTACTGGATCTTTCTCGGTGTGGTGCTGATGTGGCTTTTTGTTGGCTTCATTCTCTGAACCCACTTTTTCCGGTTATGGCTGAGATTTCCGAAAGTCTGCTTCAACTCTCCGTTTTCGTTCCGATCATTTTCGGCGGCATTCTGCTGTTGTTCGGCACCTCGGCCAACGTGTTTGCCCGGAAGCTCGCGTTCGTGGGATTTCTGTTTCCGGCGTTGGTTTCGCTTTGGCTCTGGTTCGCGTTCTCGCCCGATCCGGAAACGGGTTATGCGTTCCTTACAGAAGTCCCGACGGGCCTCGGCATCGTGGGCATTTCGCTCAAACTGGGACTCAACGGAATATCTTTGCCGCTCTTTGTTCTGGCGGGAGTCGCCGGATTCGCCGCGGGGTTTTACGCTCTGGTTTCGCCTGCCGAACGATTGCGGCAATACCTGGCGCTGCTGCTTTTCATGCACGGCGGGTTGATGGGGATCTTTGCCTCTGTCGATGTTTTCTTTTTCTACTTCTTTCACGAAATCGCCCTGATTCCAACGTTTCTGATGATCGGTATCTGGGGCGGGCGCGAGCGGCACTACGCCGCCATGAAGATGACGATTTACCTCTCGCTCGGTGCGCTGCTGTCGCTGGTCGGGCTGATTGCGCTTTACGTGCAGAGCGGGGCGACATCGTTCGATATCATCAGCCTGAAAAACGCCCTCGAAGGGCAGAGCATCGGCAGTGTTGCACAGCGGCACACGTTTGCGCTCCTGCTGTTCGGGTTCGGGATTCTCGTTTCACTCTGGCCGTTCCACACCTGGGCTGCATTGGGCTATGGCGCGGCGCCCACGTCGGCGGCCATGCTGCACGCCGGGGTTCTCAAGAAGTTCGGCCTCTACGGCCTGATTCAAATCGGCGCGCCCCTGCTGCCGGAAGGAGCGGCGAGCTGGATGTACCTGCTCGCCCTTCTGGCCCTCGGAAACGTGATCGTCATCGGCTTTGTTACCGTTGCGCAACGCGATCTCAAGCAGATGATCGGATTCAGTTCCGTCATGCACATGGGATACTGTTTCCTCGGTCTGGCGTGTCTGTCCGCCGTCGGGGTGGGAGGCGCGGTCATCCTGATGTTCGCGCACGGGCTGACAGTCGCCCTCCTGTTCCTGCTGGGGAACTGCATTTACCAGCGGACCGGAACCTTTGATATGAGGGAGATGGGTGGGCTCGCGCGGAAGGCTCCGGTCCTGGCGGCGTTCTTTGTGACGGCCATGCTCGCCAGCATCGGTCTTCCGGGACCCGGACTCGCGAACTTCTGGGGCGAGCTGACCGTGTTTATCGGGCTTTGGCAGTACCGTGAATGGATGGTGGTTCCGGCGGTGTTCGGGGTCGTGATTTCGGCTGTCTATGGATTGCGCGCGGCCGGAAACATCTTTTTCGGCGAGGAAACGGATGAGTTCAGGAAGGCGTCGAAAGGGAAAACGATCCACGACATACTATGGTTCGAGCGGACGCCGGCACTTGTCCTGCTGGCGCTTCTGATCCTTGTGGGGCTGTGGCCACGTTCGCTCACCGACGGAATAAACGAAACCGTGGCGCCGATGTACGGAGGCGGCGATGTCGCGATTGAAGCGGCGGACGCGACGCCCGGCTCGGCTGAAGGAGCCGCTTCGTACGGCTTTGCGGAAAGATTGCCTACCTGTTGTGCGCCGCCGGGAACGGAGGTCCGCACTGCGATCAAGATGGATAACCATTCCCATGAGTGACCATTTAATAGAATTCAAGGAGATCGCCGCTTCCAATCAGTGGGGCGCAATCCTTCCGGAAATCGCCCTGGGAGTTCTGGCACTGACCCTGTTGGTGTTGGAGATTTTCCTTCCGAAGAACCGACACGTCCTGATCCCCAGGGTTGCGATTATCGGGCAGCTTGTGGTGCTTGTCTGGTTTCTCGCGTTTTTCCGCGCCGGCGGCGGATACATCGGGCAGGAGACATTCGGGGGGATGCTGTTTCACGACGGAGTGGGGCAGGTGATGCGGGTCTTCTTCCTGGTGAGCTCCCTGTTGGTCTGTCACCTGGCGACCATTTCGCTTGCGGGAAAGCAGGTGCCGAAGGTCGAGTTTTTCCATATTGCGCTGGTGGTCACGGCGGCGTTGATGCTGCTCGCCCAGAGCAACCACTTCGTATTGTTCTTTATTTCCCTGGAGACGGTGACGGTGGGTTTTTTTGTTTTGGTGTGCTATCTACGTTACCAGGCAATTGCGCTCGAAGCCGGACTGAAATACCTGGTGCTGGCGGCGCTCAGCTCAGCGGTGATGCTGTTCGGGATCGCCCTGCTCTACGGTATCGCCGGCAATCCGTTGCTGGAAGGGTCCTCATCGGACTCGATGAATTTCGGCGCCCTTAACGCGTTTCTTAAGAATCATCCTGAAAGCAATATTGCGATTATCGGGATGATCCTGGTGATCGCGGGCGTGGCGTTCAAGATCGCCGCGTTTCCGTTCCAGATCTGGGTGCCCGACGTTTACCAGGGCGCGTCCACGCCCGTTACCGCCTTCCTCGCGGTGGCGTCCAAGGCCGCCGGGTTCGCGGTGTTGCTGACGCTGGTCCTGAAAGTGTTTCAGCCTATGGAGACGATCCTTGTTCCATTGCTGAGCCTTCTCGCGATTCTGACGATCCTCTACGGAAACATTGCGGCACTGACGCAGCGCAACACCAAGCGGCTGATGGGTCTATCCGGAATCGCGCATGCCGGCTACCTTCTGGTCGGTGTGATCGCTTCGCTTTACGTGCCCTGGGCGATGGGGGCGGTTGTCTTTTACCTCGTTACCTATCTTCTCGGATCGTTCGCCGTTTTTGGTGTGATGGCCCATCTGTCGCCTGAAGACGGGACCGGTGACGAACTCGAAGATTATCTCGACCTGGCGAAAAACCGTCCCTTTCTGGGCGGAGTGCTGGTGGTCGGGCTCGGGTCGCTGGCGGGCATCCCGCCCCTGGCAGGCTTCATCGGCAAACTTCTGATTTTTATCGCGGCGTTCCAGGCGGGGCTTTACTGGTTGTTGGCCGTATCGGTCTTCGGGGTGGTCCTTTCAATCTATTATTATTTCGGGTGGATCAAGGCCGCGGTTTTCCAGTACTGGCAGGTTTCGCCTGAGGAAGCGGCACGCTCCCGCGAATGGCCGGAGATCAGCTCGATCAGCCGGCTGATTCTCGGGACACTCGCGGCGGCGACCGTCGTTCTCGGCTTTTTCCAGGGACCGCTCAGCGACTGGCTGGGAAGGTTGTAGCGCGGGCTCGGATTGCTCAGAGATTCGTCACCGAACGCTCCCGGACGAAACGAACCTCGAATTCCGTTACGGATGCGGCGTGATCAAATGTCGTAGTACATGTGGAATTCGTACGGGTGCGGGCGTACCCGTACCGCGTCGTATTCGGCCTTCTTGATATCGACGAAGTTGTCAATGAAGTCCTTCGTGAAGACATCTCCCTGCATGAGAAACTCGTGATCGTTTTCCAGCGCTTCGAATGCTCCGCGGAGAGAATCCGGTACGGTCGGAATCCTGGAGAGCTCTTCCGGCTCGAGTTCGTAGAGGTTCTTGTCAACCGCGTCGCCCGGATCGATCTTGTTGAGAATCCCGTCGAGCCCGGCCATCATGATGGCGGAAAAGGCGAGGTACGGGTTGGCGGACGGGTCCGGCGTCCGGTATTCCACGCGCTTTGCCTTGGGACTGGCGCTGTAGGTCGGGATGCGGATTGACGCCGAACGGTTCCGGGCCGAGTAGGCCAGGTTGACCGGCGCCTCGAAACCCGGCGTCAGCCGCTTATAACTGTTGTTCGTCGGGTTGCAGAGCGCGCAAAGGGTGGGCGCGTGCTTGAGTATGCCCCCGATGTAGTTCAAGGCCATTTCGCTGAGGCCGGCATAGCCGTCGCCTGCGAAAAGCGGTTTTCCGTCCTTCCACAGCGAAGAGTGGATGTGCATGCCGGAACCGTTGTCCAAGTAGAGCGGTTTGGGCATGAACGTCGCGGTCTTGCCGTGTTTGTGGGCGATATTGCGCACGATGTACTTGTAGAGGCACATCTTGTCCCCCATGCTCAGGAGCGTGTCGAACACGACGTCGATTTCGGCCTGACCCGCGGTCGAGACTTCGTGGTGTTCGCGTTCGATATCGATCCCGAGATCAATCATCGTAAGAATCATTTCGTTGCGGATGTCCACGTGCTTGTCGGCCGGCGCCACGGGGAGATAGCCTTCCTTGTGACGGATCTTGTATCCGAGGTTGGGAAACTCTTCGTTTCCCCGGTTCCAGGTCCCCTCCACCGAGTCGACATGGTAGAAGGAGGTGTTGGACTGGGTGTCGAAACGGACGTCGTCGAAAACGAAGAATTCGGCTTCGGGTCCGAAAAACGCGGTATCGGCGACACCGGTTGATTTTAGAAACGCTTCGGCCTTGATCGCGATTCCGCGAGGATCGCGTTCGTACGGCTCGCGGGTGACCGGATCGGAGATCGCACAGGTGAGGCTGAGTGTCGAATGGAGCGTGAAGGGGTCGAGGAAGGCGGTGACCGGGTCCGGAATAACGAGCATGTCCGAGGCATCGATCGTTTTCCAACCGCGAATGCTGGAACCGTCGAATCCGAGGCCTTCTTCAAAAACCTCTTCTGTCAATTCCGACAACGGAATCGAGAAATGCTGCCATGCGCCCAGGATGTCGGTAAACTTCAGATCGACGATCTTGACGTCATTCTTTTTTGCCAGTTCGAGTACTTCTTTAGGTGTCTTGGTTTTTGCCATTGGTATTGGTGGTTTTAACGCTGTCGGTTTTATCTCCGTGCGGAGGTTAACGCAGTGTTTAAGTGAACATTAACGCGCCGAAGACCGGGATTACGGCGAGTATTCTCATAGGCAAAAACGATGCCAAGCCTCAATTTCGAAGGGAGTGGCCAGGAATCGACATGGAACGGGGTGTTCTCTCAACGCCTTTCGCCTGATTTCAAGCCGAATCGGTTGCACGGTGCAATATATCGATTCATAAAGAGTTTGCGAATTGTCCGGTTGCGAGTACGCTTCCGATAGATCCTGATTCTTTTCCGTCAGACCCGAAAACGTATCCATGCACGTAATAGGTCCCAGATGCAGGCTCCGCTTTGTGCCCTCGGATTATGAGTTTGTCGCGGAGCAACTGGCGAGCGGGGAGAAGGAAAAGGAGGCGCTTTATCGTCTGCTCGGTGATTCTGAAGGCTGCGACAGGATTTTGGATAACGAGCGACTCTTTCACGCGTTGCTGGAAGAGGACCGCCTGGTGTCGGTCTCCACGCCGTTCTATTTTTACATCATGGTGCGCCGGGTCTTTCTGCGTGCGGGTCTGGCGGAACGCACTCTCGCGGATTACGTCGCATCGGTCCTGAGCGACTTCAGTCGACTCGAGCGGATACGCCGGCCGGCGGGCGGCCGATTGCCGGTGATGGATTATCTGACCGATATGATGGCGGCGATGCAGGACGCCTCCGAAGAACTGCGCTTTTTCATGTCTTTGCATATCGGTAACGTGGCGCTGTTTCTTTCCGGGATATATGCCGAACACATCGGTTGCCGGTCGAGGCGCCGGGGCGCCCCGGGCATCGACTATTACGAAACTCTAGGGGAGAGCCATTTGCGCGTCGCCGGGGGGCACCGGCTGGCGGGCAGGTACGATCTCACACCGGTCGTCGGCGAACTGGCCGACGTGTTTCGCCCGGCGCGCCGCGCGCTCAATCAATTGGCCGACCGTTTCCTCTTCGTCGGGGAAGGGTAAACCGAATCAAGTGGCTCGGTCGCCCCGGCAGCGGTTCCGGTCAACGTTCGGCAAGGAGACGGCAATACTTCCAGGTCGCTTTCACTCCGCCGCCGGGGATTCCGCACGCCTCGGTGTAGGTATTGAGGAGCTTTTTCATCCCGGAAGGGTTCAGTCGGGGTTTGCCGGTGGCGCCGATTCGGTGCAGATGACGAAACAGTTCGAGCGAGGATGCGTACGTGCAGTGAGTGGCGCGGACTTCGGTGCTGAGAATTCGGAATCCGGCGCGGGAAAAAATCCTTCGCCAGTCGTTCCAATCCCGGCGCGGAACGGGCGCCTCGTCGCCGAGAATCCGGTTCAGTTCGACCAGCGCTCCTTCGATAAAGAATCCGGCCAGAACCTTTCCGCCGGGAACGAGACTCCGGCGCCACAACTCGAGCAATGTCTGCGGGGATTCGCTCCACTGGAGAAAACTGCACGAAAAAATCCAGTCATAGGTCTCCGGTTCGATTTTACCGGCGTCGCGCACCATCCATTCGATCTCCGGATATTTCTTCATTCCCGTACCAACCATTTTTCCCGAAAGGTCCGTCGCTCGAAGGGATTCGCTCCAGGGGCGCAGGTGACGGGTAAATAATCCCGTGCCGGCTCCGATTTCGATGGCGCTGCCGGTTCGTTCGGCGGGGATCCATTCGGCAAGCCAATCGGCCATCGCCCGCTGCACTTGCGCGAAGGCGTCGTACGTGCGGGCGGCTTTATCGAATCGGTGATCCATGCGGGACATGAGAGAAACAGCGCATTTCCGGAAGCGGGTCTTCGTGCGTGTTGATTGCGGGTCTGGAATCGTGAACTTTCAGCATGGTGAAGTCCAGTGGCGGTTCAATGATCGCATCAACGGGGCGGGATGATGGCCGCTTCCTGAAATGACGTTCAGGTGCGGACACAGTTCGTGCAACCGGGTTGCGTCGAGCAGGGGATCGTCCGCCCCGACGAAGCCCGAGGCTCTTTCCGGCCACGCTGCCGGGACCGTTCCATTCATCAGGAGTTCAAGGCCGGAAAGAAGTTGTTTGCGCTCGTACGGAAGGTCCGATCGGCCAGACAGTTCCCGCAGTCCGGCGCGTTCGTAGAAATCGTTGAGCGCGCCGGCCGGTTCGCGCTTAAACCAACGGTTCAGGTAACGAAGCCGAGTCCGTTGCACGCGCCCTCCGAGGCCATCCTCCGCGACGAAACTGAAATAAGGAGCCAGCAGGGCGACAGGCCGGCCGCAGGGGAGCTGGATCTCTTCCCGGAGCACGAGGAACGCGCCGAGCGAGTAACCGGCGACGCGATCAAAGCGGTTTCGTTCGTGCAGGAGTTCGTGTTCCGCAAGCGGCGGCACAACCGTGTGAGCGGCGTCAGGGAAAATGCCGGCGGCCAGATTCCGCAACCATTCGGCGGGGATTCCCCAACCGTTGACCCAAAGGATGTTCATTGGATTCTCGAATCCGATTCCGATGCGCGTGCAAGCGCTGCTCGAATCCGGGCGTAATCCGGATCGGAAAGACTTCGTTTCAGCGAGATGCGAAGGCGGCTGGTGTCCGGCGGCACGGTCGGCGGACGGACCGCTCCGACCAGAATTCCGCTTCGCGCGAGGGACGCGGCGATGCTCATTGTCCGTCCGGGATCGCCGGCCAAGACGGGAACGATGGGCGAGTCTCCATCGGGAACGTTCCATCCGTCCGCAGCGAGTTGGCGACGAAACATTGACGACGCCGTTCTCCACTCGTGCCGGCTGGCGGCGAGCTCGCGGCATCGCTCGACCGCGGTGGAAGCGGCCGCGGCGCAGGCGGGGGGCAGGTAGGTGGAGTAGATAAACTCGCCCGCGACGTTGATAAGGTAGTCCCGAATCCGTTCATTGCGGAACAGCGTGTACGCGCCCTGGGAGCCGAGAGCTTTTCCCAGCGTCCCCACGATGACATCCGCATGGGAACTCGTACCGGATTCCTCCAATAGACCGGCGCCTGTTTTCCCGAACCAACCCGTGGCATGGGCTTCGTCCACCACCCAGAAGAAAGGATTGCGTTTTTTGAGGGCGGCCATCCGCGCCGGATCCGGGTAGTCCCCGTCCATGCTGTAAACGGTTTCGGTCACCACGAAAACGCTGCGGCCTCCCGAGGCTTCATTCTTCAATAGCGCCTCCAGGCCGGAGAGATCGTTGTGCCGGAAGCGCCGGAGCCGGGCGCCGCTTCCAAGTATGCCGGAAATCATACTGTTGTGGATCAGCCGGTCGGCGAGGACGAGGTCGCCTTTGGCCGGCAGCCGCCCGAGGACTGCCTGGTTTGCCGTGAACCCGCTGTTCCAGACAAGACAGGAGGGGGCGCCGTGCCATTCGCAGAGAGTTCTTTCCAGCGCGTTGTGGGCGTCGGTATAGCCGGTGATAAGAGGGGAGGCCGACGAGGAGCAACCCCATCGGCGATTGGCGGCGCAGGCCGCTTCGATTACGGAGGGGTCCCGGGCGAGATCGAGGGTGTCGTTGTCGGCGAGGTTGAGGGAATCATCGTCAGCGGAGCGCGGACTCAGCGCGCGCAGCGTGCCTGCCGTCCTGCGCTCTTCAAGAGCGGAATGGATTCGGTTTTCCAGAAGTGAAGTCAAAGCTGGTATTCCGGGATCCCGCCTGGCGTTTTGCCGGGCGATTCGGGTGAGGGCGAAGTTAATGGGGCGCGGACATTCCGGTAGAATGCTCTGACCGATTCTTCCGCTCCCGGGCCGTTCGCGTTATGGTCGAGAGTAAACACCGGCGAAATCCCGACGTCCTCCAGCCCGCACCGGTTCGAGCGTCGAATCTCGGCCGGTTGAGGTTCCGTCTCATTGAGCCACATCGAAAAACGCAGTCCCTTGCTCTGCACGTAATGGGCGGCGAGCCGCCCCTGGTTGATTGCTCCGAGGCGGTCGGGAACAACGAGGACGACGTGAACCATTCCGAGTTCCACGGCAAAATCGGCCCAGTCGCAGCCATTCGCTTCAATCGGCACGGCAATGCCGCCCGCGCCCTCGACGAAGCGCCAATCGCAGGCGGGCGGCCGGCTCATCGCAGCGAGCAATTCGGCGGCTTTGAGTGCTTTTCCGGCGTTCTCGGCGGCCGCCACCGGCGCGAGCGCGGCGGGAAACCGGAAAAGCGTGCGCGCGTCCGCGAAGCGGCCGCGATCACGCGCAAGCGTTGAGGCGGCTGCGGCGTCCCCCTCGACATCGGCCGGGAGACCCGTTTCCACGGGCTTGACGATCTGAACGGTTTCGCCGGGATCCGGGAGCAACGCTGCCAGGATTCCGGTGAGCCGGGTCTTGCCGATGCCGGTGTCACTTCCGCTGATGAACAAGGTGCGCATCGCTGTTACGTGCTGGTTGAACGGCCACAATGCTCGGGGACCCGGGCGCGGTGGACGAGGCGGTTACGCCGGTTCGGCCTGCCGGTGGAAATTCCGGGCTTCTTCCGGATCGAGCGGATACAAGCCGAGATCCTTCAACAGGCGAAAATCCTCCGACTTCTCCGGGTTCGGCGTTGTGAGAAGCTTCTCGCCGAGGAAGATACTGTTTGCCCCGGCAAGAAAACAAAGAGCCTGGGCTTCCGCGCTCATTTCCGTGCGGCCCGCCGAAAGACGCACGATGCTGCGAGGCATGAGGATTCGGGCGGTGGCGATGATGCGAACGAATTCGAAACAGGAAACCGGCTCCATGTTTTCCAGCGGCGTGCCCGGAACCGGCACGAGCGCGTTGATCGGGACGGAGTCGGGGTGGGGATCGAGATCGGCGAGTTCCATGAGGAGCCTGAGGCGATCCTCGGTGCTTTCGCCCATGCCGAGAATGCCCCCGGCGCAGACTTCGAGCCCTGCCTTGCGGACATTTTTCAATGTCTGAAGCCGGTCGTCGTAGGTGCGGGTGGTGATGATCTCCGGGTAGAACTCGCGCGATGTATCCAGGTTATGGTTGTAAACGGCACATCCGGCTTCTTTTAGGCGCACGGCCTGGTCTTCGCGAAGCATCCCCATGGTGCAGCACACCTCCAGCCCCATGTCCGACACTTTCCGGACTGTGTCGAGGACGGAGTCGAATTGGGGGCCGTCCCGGACGTCCCGCCACGCGGCGCCCATACAGAAACGGGATGCTCCGCCCGCTTTGGCTTCGGCCGCCTTTCCGGTGATGTCTTCGCTGTCCATCAGCGGCTCGGCATCGACGGGGGTGTCGTAATGCGCCGACTGCGGGCAGTACTTGCAGTTCTCGGGACATTGGCCGGTCTTGATCGATTGCAGTGTGCAGAGTTGGACACCGGCCGGATCCTGGAACTTCTGGTGGATCTGCTGGGCGCGAAAAATCAAGGTGGTGAACGGGAGGTCGTGGATCTCCCGGATTTCGTCGAACGTGTATTGGTTTGGCATGGGTTCCGGTATCAGCGGTGTGAGTTGCATTTGTTAATGAGCCGGCGCCGCCACGTGGCGGACGGCGAGGCTTGCGTCGAGAGCGGAAAGGGTCTTCTCAACGAGGAATCGAATCTCTTCCCCGGTGACGGAAAGCGGCGGAACCAGCAGCAGCGTGTCGTGGATCGGACGGAGCAACAATCCGAGATCGCGGGCGCGCAAGGCAACCTGAATGCCGAAGCGTTCCGGGACAGGGAACGAAGCGCCGGATTCGCGATCCGCGACCAGGTCAATCGCCGCGCACAACCCCCGTTGCCGGATCGCCGCGACATGCGGATGATTCTCGAAATGTTCGGTGACCATCCTGCCGAAGACTTCAACCTTTCGGCGGATCTCACCCGAAGCGATCATGGGTTCGAGCTTCCTGATGCTGGTGAGGGAAACGGCGGCCGCGAGGGGGTTTCCCGTGAACGTGTGACCGTGAAAGAAAGCGCGAAAATCTTCGAAGGGGCCGAGGAAGGCTTCGTAGATGGGTTCGCGAACGACGGTGGCGGCAAGCGGCAGGTATCCGCCGCTGAGCCCTTTGGCCAGGCAGAGGAAATCAGGGGTCACGCCGTCTTCCGCGCAAACCAGCATCGGCCCGGTGCGCCCGAAACCGACAAAGATTTCGTCAAGAATCAGGTGAACGGAGAATTCACGGCAGAGATCGGCGACCTTTTTCAGAAACCCCGGCGGATGCAGGCGCATTCCCGCGGCGCCCATGACCGAGGGTTCCATGATGACGGCCGTCACTTTCTCAGCCTGCCTTTCGAGGAGCTTGCGCAGGATCTTGATGCTCCAACGGTCGTCGGCGTGGATAATACGTCCGCCGCGTTCCTCGCATTCGGGGCGCGGGAGTTTGATTGTGTTAAAAAACCAGGAACGGAAACGATGATGGAAGGTCTTCGAGTCACCCACGGCCATGGCGGCCATCGTGTCGCCGTGATAGGCGTCCCGCAGGCCGATCACCCGGTCCTTGGATTTGTGTCCCCTGAGCTGCCAATATTGCAGGGACATCTTGAGGGCGATCTCGACCGCGTTCGCGCCGGTGTCGCTGAAAAACGAGCGGGTGAGGTCGCCGGGAGCAATCGAGGCAAGCTTGCGGGCGAGCTCGGCGCCGGCGGGATGGCTGATACCGAGCATGGTTGTGTGGGCGACTTTTCCAAGCTGGTCCGTGATTGCCGCGTTCAGGTCCGGGTCGTTGTGCCCGTGGACGTTGGTCCAGATGGATGCGGTTGCGTCCAGATAGCGCTTCCCCTGTGTATCGGTCAACCAGCAGCCCCGGCCGGATGCGATGTGGACGGGCGGGAACTGAAGGTACTCCTGCATCTGGGAAAACGGATGCCAGGAGTGATCGCGATCCCATTGAGTCGGATCGCCTTCGGGTGTTGCATCGGATTTGTTTGCCGGCATGATGTATTGATTCCCAACCCTCTTTACGGGGAAAGAGTTCCATTGTTCGTCTGCTTTTAGAGGGTGACGACATGAATGTTAAGCGGAAAATTCAGGTGGGTTAACAATTCGGGCGCGGCTTGCGGTATTTCCGATTGCGATGAATGCATTGACGACGGGTGCGAAGACACACCCTGCACGAGGCTCCGGCGGATAACAAAACGCGACGCGGTGGAGTTCCGAGCCTATAGGCCGCCCGTCTTTTCCTCCAATTCGGGAATACTTTGCATGAGCCCGATCAGGAAAGGAATCAGTTGTTTCTTCCGGCTGACGACACCATGAAGCTCGAAGCTTTCCCCTTTTTCATGAGCGGGGAAGGGAATGCGCTGGATGAAATCGGGATCGCCGCGGATCAGGAGAAGGGAGTTCTGGGTGTTGATGTCGGTGACGAGGAGAGCGGAAAAGTGAAGTTTCTCCTCCTTTTTCAGATCCTCCAAAGCGACTAGCAACGCATCGGATTTTTCCCGGAAATTGCCGAATCCAAGCTCCTCGACCTGGGAGACGGAGAAACGCCGTCCGGTCTCCTCGTAGATCTTATAGTCGCTCCGGATCACTTCGGCCGGTGAATGGCTTAGGATGACTGATCCGGAACTGAAGATGATGTCCGCGAGATCGTCCGATTCGATTCCGGCGAGAGTGGAGAGCCATTTCAGAAGGCTCCTGTCCTTGGCGGTGGCCGTGGGACTGTTCAGGTTCAAAGTGTCGGAAATTATTCCGCTCATCATGATGCCGGCAATCTCCCGAGAGGGATCGAGTCCCTCGCGCCGGTATAAATCGGCGATGATGGTGCAGGTGGATCCGACAGGCTCGTTCAGAAAGAGGATGGGTTGGTTGGTGTGCAGGTTGCCAAGGCGGTGGTGATCGACGATCTCGACGATATTGACTTCCGCAGCACCCGTGACTGCCTGGGTCAATTCGTTATGATCGACCAGGATAAGCCGTGTTTGGACCGGCTTGAGAATGTCAGTCTTTGTAAAGATTCCGAGGAGTCCGCCGGTATCGTCGGTGACGATGAAGGCGGCGGCGTTGTGAGCGGTAATCCTTTTTTTGATATCACGGAGACTTTGGTCGGGACTGAAGCGCGGTGAGTCCTTCTCGACCAGGCGGTCGAGCGTCGAGGCGCACCGGATACTCCAGGCCGTCGTGGCGGAATCGTAGGGGCTGACGATCAGGCTGGTTCCGCGATCACGCGCCATTCGCACAATATCCTCTTCGAGATCAAGCCCTCCGGTAATCACCAGCAATCGCACACCCATTCGGATGGAGTGCTCCTGGATGTCCCGGCGATCACCGACGACGATCACGCTCTTGTCTGGCGCGATGGCTTCCGTTTCCGAGAATCTTCCGAAGGAGCGGATATCCATGGCGCCGATGCGGACAAAGAGATCCTCGCTGCGCTCTTCGTTCACCGAGTGGAGCACGCGCGCTTTCAGGGACCGTATGATCGAGTTGACCGACGTGGCATGGACCCGTCGCATTTCCTTCGGCTCGCGTATCTTGGGAATAAAGTATTCGCCGAGCTGGAAGATGGAGACGGTTCCGTCCAGGCGGTTTTCGGAATCGATCACGGGCAGGATTCGGATGTCGTGGGTGTCGATGAGTTCCAGGGCTTCGGCGCAGGTGGCCCCGCGATGAATTTTGATCACCTCCCGTACCATAATGTCGCGGATGCGGGGGGTCACGTCGCCGAGGAACAAGGGAAGCTGAACGCCGAATCGATCGAGTATGACGTCGATCCGGGCGTTGGAATTGCCGCAGCGCGCGGCGATGCAACGCTCGTTTCCGTGCCTGCGTTTGAAGTCGGAATAGGCGATTGCGGCGCAAATCGAATCGGCGTCGGGATTCTTGTGACCGATAATGTAGGTGGGTGCATCGGGCATGCGTTTAAGGAAAATGTGGGACTTGAGTCTTTGCAACACCGATATCGGTACACCCTCCCTTCAGATCGGTCGGTGCCCGTTGGACACCGTCGATGCCGTATTCCCCAAAAAAAGGCCGGGTATGCACCCCGGCCTTTTTTACGGTTGTTAATTGTTTTCAGGAGAGAAATTTCTCTCAGTGGGAGGCTGTTAAACCCAGCCCCGCCACGTCGTCGTCATCCGCCATGACCGAGTGTATCGTGACCGTCGCCCTGACCCCAGACGCGGATATTATCACCATCGCGAACAGTGTCACCGAGGTTCGTGGTCCGTTCTCCGCTCGTTGCATCGATCACTCGGTTGTCACCGGTCAGGTTCCGCTGCCACTTAACGTTGCCGCCCATGAATACGATGTGTCCGCCGTCGCCCCTGTACACACTATCGTTGGCCCAATTGCCGTTTGTTTGAAGCCCGCGGGTCCAGGCGATCGGCGTGGTCGAACGATGGCCCATATTGAGCCCTCCGAACACCGCGAACGAAAGGTCCGCAGAGCCAAAGCCAGGCGTACCATCGGTATTGAGCCCGTTGCGTTGGGCATTAAGAACGGTCGAGGGGTTGCGCAGGAGGTTGGCGCTGCCGTCGCTGCCGGACACCCAGATTTCGGCATCATTCAACCCGCCGCCGACAGCCAGAGCCGCGGCGTAAAAGTGGATGCTGTTAATTTCCTGCTCGTTGTCCCCCTGGAACCTGACGACCATATTCGGGCCGGGAAGCTGTTCCCGGTTATCGTTGGCATAGATCAGCGCGCCTTGCCCGACCTGCCTGATATTACTCGAGTCGATCGTTCTTCGCGCACTTTCCCGGACCTTACTCACGGTAGGAATGAGGATCGAGGCAAGGATGCCGATGATCGCGATAACGGTGAGAAGTTCAATCAGGGTGAAGCCCTTTTTGGGATGGATGTTCATATACTGTGTTGGATTAAGTTTATGGATTGATGTTTTACTTATTCGATGGGAGTGAGCCGGTGAGTTGTTATCTGTTTGATCGTTACTAAAAGGCTTATCACTAGACGAGGCGACATTCACCGTTAATCATTGCTCAAATTTTTTCTGTTCCCATCTAAACAATAAGCGTTAAGAAGTTTCAAGTTATAAAAAACTTGCCACAAATATTCCCGGTTGCAAGCTGAAAATTAATAAGGAAGTGGAAATTGTTCACAGAGGGCGAGCGCTTTCTCTCTTGCCTCCGTGATCGATTCATCCGCATTAGGTTGACTGAGAACGAGATTGATCGCTTCCGCGATCTCCAGCATCTCCGATTCGCCCATTCCGCGTGATGTCACCGCAGGGGTTCCCAAGCGGATTCCACTCGCCTGAAACGGGCTGCGGGTCTCGAACGGAATGGTGTTCTTGTTGCAGGTAATGTGTGCCCGATCAAGCGCCTCCTGGGCTTTCTTGCCCGTGAGATCGGGATTCTTGTCACGCAAGTCAATCATCATCAGGTGATTGTCCGTACCGCCGCTCACGATTCGAAAGCCGCGTGAGCTCATTCCTTCCGCGAGGGTTTTCGCATTGGAGACGACCTGTTGCTGGTATTTCTTGAATTCCGGTTTGGCGGCCTGGCCGAAGCAGACTGCTTTGGCCGCGATGACGTGCATGAGCGGGCCTCCCTGGACGCCCGGAAACACCGAGGAGTCAATGGCTTTGGCATGTTCCCCTGAACAAAGGATCAGGCCGCCCCTCGGGCCCCGAAGGGTTTTGTGTGTGGTGGTCGTGGTAAAGTCGGCGTGGGGCACCGGGGAAGGATGCAGACCGGCGGCCACGAGTCCGGCGATATGCGCGATGTCGGCCAGAAGCAGCGCGCCGCAGTCCCGGGCGATTTTTGCCATGCGTTCGAAGTCGATTACACGGGAGTAAGCGGAGGCGCCGACGGTGATCATGGCGGGTTTCTCGCGGGCGGCGACCTCGGCTATCTCGTCGTAATCGATGTGCTCGTCGTTCTTGCTGACTCCGTAGTTGACGACCTCGAAGAACTTGCCGCTAAAGTTCATCGGGTGACCGTGAGTCAGGTGTCCGCCGTGGCTCAGATTCATGGTAAGTATCTTGTCCCCGGGCTTGAGCGCGGCAAGGTAGACGGCGGTGTTCGCCTGGCTTCCCGAATGAGGCTGAACGTTGGCGTGTTCCGCCCCGAACAGGGCTTTGGCCCGCTTGATCGCAAGCCGTTCGACGACGTCAACATGCTCGCAGCCTCCGTACCAGCGTTTGCCGGGGTAGCCTTCGGCGTACTTGTTGGTGAGCACGCTGCCCTGCGCTTCCATTACCGCCGGAAGGGTGAAGTTCTCCGAGGCGATCAGCTCGATGTGATTCTGTTGCCGGTCGCGTTCCGATTGAATGGCCGCGGAGATATCCGGGTCCAGATCGGATAAACCGGCGGATGAGAGGGTGATGCTGTTGTCTGCAACGGTCATAATTTGTGAAGAAACCACGGTCCTACAAAAACGGAACGACGTAAAGGGGATTTTCGCGGCCCTGATGAAAAAGAGCCCGCGATTTCAGGTGAGCGTTCGGAGAAATCGCAGGATAGGCGGGATCGCTTCGACCATGCTGTCGCGGCAGGCTTCGTAAGCCCTTAGGTCCGCGCCGAAGGGATCCGGAATCTCGTTTCCTTCTTCCGAAGAAAGAAATTCGCGCATCAAATAGAGGTGTTCGGGCAGTTTCGAAAAATGGGTGGTCAGAATTTGCCGGTGGTTTTCGGTCATTGAGAATACGACGGCGGATTCCTCGAGGAGACTGGCTGAAACGATCCGGCTGCGGTGGTCCGCGAGATCGATGCCGACTTTTTTCAGGGCGAGCACTGCGTTCTCCGAGGCGCGGTCCCCGGGATAGGCGGCGACGCCCGCCGAATCGACTTCCGCCGAGGACAATGGAGGGGATTCGTTTTTCAGCGCGTGTTCGAGAAGCTTTTGGGCCATCGGGCTCCGGCAGATATTTGCCGTGCAGACGAACAGAATCTTTCCGGGAAAATTCGACATGGATCAGTTCGACTCGGGAGCCGGGATCTTCCCGATCGACTTCAGCGCCGTCGCAATGAAATAAGCGCGCTGGAGGATCGGATCAACGATACCCGCGTCTTCTTCGGAGGGGGTGTCGTCCTGTTCGAGCAACTCCTGAAAACCGAGTGCCTCGACAAGGTCGTCACTGTTGTGGTCGTTTTCCGATCGAACGAGTGCGCGGAGTGATTTCCCGTCCTCCATCGCCTGGTAGGCCGCCCTGTCGTCATCCGGAGAAACCGCGATGTTTACCGACGGAACAAAACCGGTCTTGAGGAGGGAAACCCCGGATCCCGGCCGCAACTCTCCGCTGAGGACGTAGAGTGAAGGGTCTTCCATCACCCGCCGGAAGGAACCTGTTCTTCCGGCCGTGGACGTTCCGATCGAAATAATCTGCCCCCGGTCCTTTAATTCCGCGAGAACCGCCTCGACCGGGCCGGCGGTGTCCCGGTTGGTGAGCGTAAAGACAGGCTGCAGCGGACGGCGGATCACCGCGGGCTCGATGGCCAGAGTCTCACCGGTGGCGTCCGAATCCTCCGCCTGGTGGAGCTCGATCAGCGAAAGCGTGATCCCTTCGTCGATCGCGAGCAGCGAACAGAATTGAAGCGCGCGATCACGATCGGCCTGAACGTTGCGGAGGTCGATGACCAGAGTTCCGTTGGGAAGTTCCCGTTCGAGGATCGGCAGAGCGGACGCGAGATTATAGACACGGATATACGTGACGCCCGCCATCATGTTCTCGATGCGCGGTTCCGTGTCGGGACCCGGGTTCAGTTCGGGCCTTTCCCGGTAAACGCGGTTGGGGAAATAGCTTTTCAATCCCTCGATAAAAATGTCGTTCTTCGTCAGGGTATCGGCTTCAGGGAAGAATTCGGGAGGAAATATGTCGGGTGTATTCCACAAATCCCGGACCACGGCGGTTTCGTCGGTTTCCTGCGCGCATAATGAAGCGCCGAGAATGGCGGACCCCAGGAGAGGGATGATCGAACGGATTACAGTAGTCTTCATGAAAAATTCCTTGGTCACTTTACACCAGTTCCGGACAAGAGGAAAGCCCCGCGAGGAGAGTGTCTTGGCGGCGGACGACGTGCATTGCGACATTCTTCGCGGATTGCTGTTCCGCTTGTGTATTCGGCGAACCGGCCGTCAATTGTTCCGATCACGATTGCCTGGATAGCTGTTTCGCTCCGATATCCCGGCGAAAATACATACCGGAGAAGCGGATCCGGTCGCATGCGGCGTAGGCATCGCGGGCGGCATCGGCGAGGGTTCGCGCGATCGCCGTAACACCCAGCACGCGGCCCCCGGCGGTTTTCAGGGTTCCGTTCGGCTCGCGCACGGTTCCGGCATGAAAAACGAACGTGTCGCGCGGCAGTGGCTTCGGCAGGTCTATCGTGTCGCCCTTCCGGTAGTTTCCAGGATAACCGCCGGCGGAGATGACGACGCACATGGCGCTCTCCGGACGAGTTTTCAATGTCTCGGGCACGGGCCCGCCTTTTGCGCAGGCGAGCATGAGTTCGAGAGGATCGGTTTCCATTCGCGGCAGGATCACCTGGGTTTCCGGATCGCCGAAACGGACGTTGAGCTCAAGGACCCTGGGGCCCGACGCGGTCAGCATGAGCCCGATGTACAGCGTGCCGCGGAAATCCAGTCCTTCCCGGGCGATCGCATCGACCGATGGCCGGGCGATGCCGTCGCGAATCGTTTCGAGCATGGCTGAATCGACCAGCTCGGCCGGGGAATAGGCTCCCATCCCGCCGGTGTTGGGACCGGTGTCGTTCTCTCCGATCCGCTTGTGGTCCTGGCTGCTCGGCAGGATAACAAACGAGGCGCCCGACACCATCAGGTGGATGGATGCCTCTTCACCCGTCAGGTATTCCTCAATCAGGATGGAGCGTCCGCTTTCACCGAACGTTTCCTGCTCCAGACAGGCGCTGACCGCGGCCTCGGCTTCCACGCGGTCGGCCGCGATCAAGACGCCCTTGCCGGCCGCCAGGCCGTCGGCCTTTATCACCACAGGATAGTCCGAACGCCGGTCAAGGTACGCGAGCGCCTCGTCGCTGCGAGTGAATATTTCCGAGGCGGCGGTCGGAATACCGTACTTCTGAAGAAGCTCCTTGGTGAAAGTCTTGCTGGCCTCGAGTTTCGCGGCGTCCTTTCCGGGACCGTAAACGAGGATTCCCTTGTCGCGGAGGGCGTCGGCCACGCCGAGGCTCAGGGGAACCTCGGGACCGACCACGACGAGGTCGACTTCCTCATCGGATGCCAGCCGGACGATGCCCGGGACATCGTCGGAGGGAACGTCGAAACAGGCGGCATCCTCTTTGATGCCTCCGTTTCCCGGAGCGGCGATGACTTCCCGGCAAAGGGGGCTTTGGCGGCACGTCCGGACCAGCGTGTGCTCGCGTCCTCCGCTCCCCACCACAAGGACTTTCAGCGATTTGTGCGACTGCATCTGTGATTACAAAAGATCAGACAGCATGGTGGACGCCCGGCGAGGCGTTCAAGCCAAAAAAGTTGGCGATTGCACCGCGTCCGGAAATCCGGTAGGAGATAAGAAGCGTGCGGGAACCGTGTTAAGACTTCTTCGGCATCCGGCCGCCTGCCTTTGGATTATGTTGTTTCAGGATTACCAGACGGAAGGATTTTTCGACGAAATGTTTGCCGGCAACGGCGAAGTCCGGCCGCACTATCGCCGCCTTTACGAGCGATTCCGCAACCTGACGGACGAGGAGTTCAACCAGAAGCGGCAGGCGGTCGATCTGTCGCTCTGGCGCCAGGGGGTGACTTTCACCGTGTACGGTGATTCGGAAGGCACGGAACGGATTTTCCCGTTCGATCTGATCCCCCGAATCATCCCGAGCACGGAATGGGAGTTCCTGGAACGCGGGCTGACCCAGCGGATCACCGCCCTGAACCATTATCTTTACGATATTTACCACGATCAGAAAATCATCGGCGACGGTGTCATACCCGAATCCTACGTTCGTTCGGCGCGGCATTTCCGCCCGGAGTTTGTGGGAATCGACGTACCGCGCGACATTTACATTCACGTTTGCGGCACGGACCTGATCCGCAACGAAAAGGGAGAGTACCTCGTTCTCGAGGACAACGGGAGAACCCCGTCCGGTGTATCCTACGTGTTGGAGAACCGCATCGCCATGAAGCGGGCGTTTCCGAATCTTTTCAACAAGGCCGGCGTTCGTCCGGTGGCGACGTATCCGAAGGAACTGTTGAAAACCCTGCGGTACGTGGCGCCGGGGGGGAAGGGACATGTCGTATGCGCGGTGCTGACCCCGGGTGTCTACAACAGTGCGTACTTCGAACACTGTTTCCTGGCGCAGCAGATGGGGATCGAGGTGGTCGAGGGGCGCGATCTGACCGTGAGTGATGACAAGGTTTTCATGAAAACCACCCAGGGCCTTAGGCAGGTGGACGTGCTGTACCGGCGGATTGACGACGATTTTCTCGATCCGACCGTGTTTCGCAAGGATTCGCTCCTTGGGGTTCCCGGGTTGGTGAACGCGGTCCGGGCGGGCAACGTGACGCTGGCCAACTGCATCGGAACCGGAGTCGCCGACGACAAGGTCATGTATTATTTTGTCCCGCGCATGATCAAGTACTACCTTGACGAGGATCCGATCATTTCGAATGTGTCCACCTACCTGGCGTCCGAGAAGGAGGATATGAAGTACATCATGGATCACCTTCCCGAACTGGTGGTCAAGGCGGCGAACGAATCCGGAGGATACGGCATGCTGGTCGGCCCGAAGGCGTCGAAGGCGGAGGTGGAGAAGTTCAGGGAACTGATCCGGGCCGAGCCGCGGAACTTCATCGCCCAGCCGACCATTTCCCTGTCCCGGCACCCGACGTATTGCGACGGCGTTTTCGAAGGCCGGCACATCGACTTCCGGCCGTACATCCTTTATGGTGAAAACGTCAGCATCGTTCCGGGCGGGCTCACCCGCGTCGCCCTGAGAAAGGGCTCCCTGGTCGTCAATTCCTCCCAGGGTGGGGGAAGCAAGGACACGTGGGTCCTGTACGGCGACGAATGATCCGAGCGGGAAACACGGCAATAATCGACCGACACCCGAAACGCGAACACCGAAATCCGAAACCACCGATGATCCTGCTTTCACGAGTCGCAGACTGCATGTATTGGCTGAGCCGTTACATCGAGCGGGCCGAAAACACCGCCCGCATGGTGGACGTCAATCTCCAGCTTCTGCTCGATCTGGAACGCCTTGACGACAGCCGCATCACGGCGCACTGGGAGCCGCTGATCAAGAGCACGGGCGATCTCGCGCTTTTCAACAAATTTTACGAACACGCGGACAGCGAAAGCGTGACGGATTTCCTTACCTTCAATACGGGAAATCCGAGTTCGATCCTTTCCTGCGTGGTGACGGCCCGGGAGAACGCCCGCATGGTCCGGGACAAGATCTCCACCGAGGTCTGGGAGGAGATCAACCGGCTCTACCACTACGTGCGTTCCCAGAGCGCGAAGAAAATCTGGGCCTCGGATCCCTACGACTTTTACCGCGAGATCAAACAGAGCTCACTGCTGCTGCAAGGCTTGGGCGACTCGACGGTGGTCCGTGACGAAGGATGGGAGTTTCTCCAGGTCGGACGCTACCTGGAGCGGGCGATCCAGACCAATATCCTGGTGGACGTCAAGTACCACATCCTGCTTCCGAGCACCCGCGACGTGGGCGGGGCGATCGACGCGCTGCAATGGATGGCGGTGCTGCGTTCGTGCAGCGGATTCGAGGCGTACCACCACATTTACGGCGCGGACGTTCAGCCCTGGAACGTCGCGGAGTTCCTGATACTTTCGGAGGAGTTTCCCCGCTCCATTCTCTTCTGTCTCCGGTACCTCGACGCTTGCATACGGACCATCTCCGGTGTCAGGGAGGGACGCTTCTCCAATCATGCGGGAAAGCTGGCCGGACGTCTCCTTTACGAACTCAACTACAGCACCGTTGACGACATTTTTGAGGCGGGCCTCCACCAGTACCTTGGCAATCTGCAACGACGCACCGAGGAGATCGGTCAGGCGCTTTACGAAGCGATCCTGTTCTTCCCGGTCGTGGACCACGCGAAGGAAATTGCCGGACAGACGCAGAAGCAGGACACCCTTCCCGGCGGATAACCTGAACGGATGGGGCTTGTCCGCTTATCCCTCCTGTACGGCGGTCCGGTGGCGAAGGATCTTCACCAGGACTCCGTGCGGGGAGAACAGGAACGCCAGGGCGAATACGCCCGCGGCGACGATCACGATGGTTCCTCCCGAGGCGATATTGTAAACGAAGGACAGGTAAAGGCCGGCGATCGCCGAAAAGATTCCGACAGCCGCCGCGATCAGCATCATGCGCGGCAGGCTGTTGACCAGCAGGTAGGCGGTCGCGCCGGGAATGATCAGCATTGCCACCACCAGAATGATTCCCACGGTTTCCAGGCTGGCGACGATCGTCAGGGTCAACAGCAGCATCAGGCCGTAATGAATGAACGTGGTGTTCATGCCGAGGGCGCTGGCCTGGACGGGATCGAAGGTGTAGAGAAGAAGCTCCTTATAGAATAGAAAGACGGTGAAGAGGGTGACGATCCCGGCAAAAAGCGTCAATTGAAGGACCGGCATGCGCACGCCGAGGACGTTTCCGAACAGGATATGCATCAGGTGGGTCGATGTGGCGATTTGGCTGATGATCACCACGCCGAGCGCGAAGGCCGCGGTGAACATGATTCCCATGGCAGCGTCCTCCTTTATCCGTGTGTTGCGTTCGATGACGCCGATCCCGAGGGAGGTCAACGCCCCGGACGCGAACGCGCCGATAAAGAAGGGAAGCCCGAGCAGATAGGCGATCGCCACGCCGGGAAGGACGGCGTGGGAGATCGCGTCCCCGAGCAGCGCCCAACGCTTCAGGATCACGAAGCAGGACAGGACTCCGCAAACCATTCCGACAAGAATGGACGTCAGCAGGGCCCGCTGCATGAACGGGTATTGAAACGGCTCCACGATGCGGTCGGGAAAAAGATTCACGACGAGCATCATGCAGGCGATCAGAAAATCGACGACGACTTCGCCCCATTGCGAGAGCCGGCCTCCTTCCTCGACCATCAGGACGCCGATTCGTGCCGGCAGATCTGAAAAAATCCCGCCGCTCATGCCCTTATTTCTCGTACTTGGCCGGGATAAAGCCTCCTTCGAACGCCTGCGCCAGGTTTTCCATAGTCAGGACCGAGGACGGCGCTCCTTCCGCCACGACAGTTCGGTTGAGAAGGGCGATCCGGTCCGCGTACTTTTCGGCCGAAGCGAGATCGTGCGTGACCAGCACCAGGGTGCGTCCTTCCCTTCGCGCCCGGGCGAACACGTCGAAGATCAACTCGGCCGACCGCCCGTCAACGCCGGCAAGCGGCTCGTCGAGCAGGAGCAACTGCGCCTCCTGGGCAAGGGCGCGGGCAAGAAAGACCCGTTTCTTCTGTCCCCCGGACAGCGCTCCGACCGGCCGCCGGGAAAGGTCCAGCATATCGACCGCGTCCAGGGCGTCTCTGACCGCCGTGCGGTGACCGTTGGTGAAAAACCCCGGCGGAAGGAATCTGCGGGGGACTCCCTCCTCGCGCATCCGTCCGAACCGTCCTGCGAGGACCACGTCCCAAACGGATATCGGAAAATCCCAGTCGATCTGTTCCTCCTGCGGCACATAGGCGATCGCGCTGCGTTTTCGCTGAAAGCGTACCGGCTCGCCGAATACGGTAATCGAACCTTCGTTCGGTCGCATGACGCCGCTCAGGAGTTTGAAAAATGTGGATTTGCCCGCGCCGTTGGGGCCGATCACAGCGATCAACTCTCCCCTGGGAAGCGTGAGATTGAGGCGCCTGAGAACGAGTGGCCCGCCGTAGGTTGCCGACACGTTTTCCGCTTTGACCGCGGGCGCGTGGATTTCCGCCGCGGCGGTACGCGGCTTTCTGACTGTTCGCAGCCGGTCGCGTGTGCGCTCGATCATTGTTGGGCTCACGTTCTGCATCAGCTTTTTCCTTCCGTCAAGCCGGCGGCCACCGCTTCGGAAATCACGCGCGCGTTCGTGCGCATCAGCTCAATGTACGTTTCGGCTCCCGTTCCGGCCCGTCCCAGGGAATCGACGTACAGGGGGCCGGCGATCGGAACGCCGGTATCGTCGGAAACGCTGCGGACGTACCGGTCCGTGATCGTGCTTTCCCAGAAGAGCGCGGCGGGCCGGCGGTCGCGGATCAGGTCGATGATTCTCGCTATCTGCTGAGGGGTGCCCTCATGTTCGGCGTTGTTTCCCCAGATCCCGTCGTGATCGAAGCCGTAGGCGTCGGCGAAGTAGAGGAACGCGGCTTCGCTGGTGACAAGCAGGCGCTTTTCGTCCGGAATCGCCGCGAACGTTTCGGTCAGTTCATCGTGGAGGGCGGCGAGGTCGTCGAGGTAGTTCCGCGCGTTCTGGCGATAGACCTCTTCGCTGTCGGGATCCAGCTCGATCATACGGTCGCGAATGACCTCCACGTAACGTGCGGCTGCGCGCGGGTCCATCCACATGTGCGGGTCGGGCTCGCCCCGGAGGTCGCCGAGTCGAATGGAAATGACGGTGGCGCCGGTCTCCTCTGCCAGCGGCACGATTCGTACGCCGTCGGGAACCGTGGCTTCGAGCTGGGGGAGCCATTGTTCGAGGCCGAGGCCGTTGGTGAACACCAGGTCCGCTGTTGCCAGATCGATGAAATTGCGCGGGCTGAGTTCCCATTCGTGGACTTCCGATCCGGCCGGGGCCAGGACGCGGACGTTGGCGCTGTCGCCGGCGACCCGGCTCGCGAAGTCTCCGAGGATCGAGAAACTGGTGACGACCACCGGGCCGTCGTTGTCTTCGGCGTTGTGATTTTCCACTCCGCAGCCGAATCCCGCCAGGAAAAACGGAGCGACGGCGGCGGCTCTCATCAGCCTTGATAAACGTCCGGTCTGGCAAATTAAAATTTTCATTGCTGGCATATATTTGTTTTGATTAATCAAAACAAATAGGCCGAAGACCGTAAGCGCAACACGAAAATGGAGAAATTATGCGCCAAGGCATCCGGGTTGGAACGAATGGCGGTTGCGGGGTTGGATTGATGCTGCAATTCGTTCGAGCTGTTTAGAGTTTGATGTTTTCACCGGTTTCGACCGGAGTCGCTTCGTGATTTGGTTCGCTTCCGAGGCAAATCGCCGCGGAACTCCGCCATCAAATCGCCGCCGGGCGGTACGGGTTCACGCTTTCTCCAGCCAGAACCCGCGTGAGGCGCGGGCTTTTTTAACGTCGACGCAGGATAGTAGAACGGCGCCGATAAGAAAAAAGACGATTAATGCCAGGATGGCGGGCCGTGCCGCTCCGAAAATCGTGGCGAGGAGTCCGAATAGCATGGGCCCCATAATCGCCGAGAGTTTGTGAAAGACGGTAAAGAATCCAAAAAAGTTCGCCGATGCCTCCCGCGGAATCATGCTGGCGAAGAGCGAACGGCTGAGGGCCTGGTTTCCGCCGAGAACGAGCCCGACGATGATGCCCAGAACGAAAAATCCGACAACGTCTCCTTCCCTCAGAAAATAGGCGTAAATCACGACTCCGCTCCAGATTGCGAGTGAAAGCAGGACCGCCCCTTTCGTTCCCATGATCCCGGCAAGCCGTGAAAACAGCAGTGCTCCTCCGAACGCGACGAACTGGATGATCAAGAACGCGATCATTATGTACTGTGTCGGAAGGTCGAGCTCGCTCCGCGCGTACGCGGCGGATACTCCGATCACGGTCTGAATGCCGTCGTTATAGAAAAAAAATGCCAACAGGAATATCAGGAGGGGCGGGAATTTCGGAAGGCGCCGGGCAAGTGTCCAGGTCTGGCGTACGCCGTGCCGGACGGCGGAGAGGGGACTTGAAAATACCGTCTCCTGGAATCCGGGAGGAGGGGTTTCCTTGAGGTGAATAAAGGTGTACGTGGAGAAACCGAGCCACCAGAGGCCGGCGGTCAGCAGGGATACGCGAATGGCCGTTTCCTCGGAAAGACCGACCGCGTCGTGACCGGTGACCAGGGCCAGCGCCAGACCGAACTGCAGCGCACCGCCAATGTATCCGTATGCAAAGCCCCGGCCGGAAATGCGATCCATATCTTCATCGGTGGCAAGTCCGGGAAGGAATGCGTTATAGAAGACGTTTCCGGACGTATAGCAGACCTGTGCGGCTATGAAGGTCAGCAGCGAAAGCCAGACCATCCCGGGAGTAACGAAGAAAAGGAGGGATGCGAAAAGGCAGCCGCTCCACGCAAAGGCCATGAGAAAACGTTTTTTGAGAAGGGTAAGATCGGCGATCGCGCCCAGCATTGGAGCCAGCGCGAAAACGATCAGCGCGGCGATTCCGAGGCCGAATCCCCACAGGCCGGTGGCCGGTATCTCACGGCCGAAAACCGAAAACCCCTCCGGTACGATGGCTTCGACGAAGAAAACGGGGAAGAGAGCGGACGCGGTGGTAACCTGGTACCCGTTGGTCGCCCAGTCGTAAACGCACCACGCGTGCACGTTTTTCTTTTCTTCTTTTTCCGATGCCGTTGCCATCGCGTTGCTACGTTTCTGAAGGCCGAAAGATGCCCGTTACGACCTTTACTTAATGGTGAAAAATCCCGCGTTAGGCAAGGGCGTGCTCCCGGAAGATTTCTTCCCGGCAGCGTAGGTTCCCTCCGGCCGACGGAGGCTGGCGGCCCGTCTGAATCATAAACGCGAACAGGATTGGAGCGCCTTCCGGAACCCGGCGAGTCAAGGAACGTACACTTCCGAGCCCTTCTCCTTGAACTCGTCGGACTTCTCCTTCATTCCTTCGACGAGGGCCTGTTCGTCTGAAATGCCTTTCTCTTCCGCATAGCGCCGTACGTCCTCGGTAATCTTCATCGAGCAGAACTGTGGACCGCACATCGAACAGAAGTGGGCGGTCTTGGCGCCTTCGGCGGGAAGCGTTTCATCGTGAAACTCGCGGGCCGTTTCAGGGTCGAGAGCGAGATTGAACTGGTCCTCCCAGCGGAATTCAAAGCGGGCCTTGCTCAGAGCGTTGTCGCGGTATTGCGCGGCGGGATGCCCTTTGGCGAGATCGGCGGCATGGGCGGCGATTTTGTAGGCGATGACTCCGTCGCGCACGTCTTTCTTGTTAGGCAGTCCGAGGTGTTCCTTGGGAGTGACGTAACAGAGCATTGCGCATCCGTACCACCCAATCATCGCGGCGCCGATGCCTGAGGTGATGTGGTCGTAGCCGGGCGCGATGTCCGTTGTCAAGGGGCCCAGCGTGTAGAACGGGGCCTCGTCGCACCATTCGAGCTGTTTTTCCATGTTTTCCTTGATCATGTGCATCGGCACATGGCCGGGTCCTTCGTTCATTACCTGAACACCGTGCCCCCAGGCCCGCTTTGTCAATTCGCCCTGCGTTTCGAGCTCCGCGAACTGCGGTTCGTCGTTTGCGTCGGCCAGGGAGCCGGGGCGCAATCCATCGCCGATCGAGAATGAGACATCGTAGGCGGCCATGATCTCACAGATTTCGTCCCAGTGCGTGTAGAGAAAGTTTTCCTTGTGGTGGGACAGGCACCATTTCGCGAGAATCGAGCCTCCGCGTGAGACGATTCCAGTCATGCGTTTGGCGGTCAGGGGGATGTACCGCAGCAGCACACCGGCGTGGATCGTGAAGTAATCCACCCCCTGCTCGCATTGCTCGATAAGCGTATCGCGGTAGATTTCCCAGGTGAGTTCCTCGGGTCGGCCGCCGGCCTTCTCCAGGGCCTGGTAAATGGGAACCGTGCCGATCGGGACAGGCGAGTTGCGCAAAATCCATTCGCGTGTTTCATGGATGTTCTTCCCGGTGGACAGGTCCATAACCGTGTCCGCTCCCCAGCGAATCGCCCAGCGCATCTTTTCGACTTCCTCCTCAATCGATGAAGTCACCGCCGAGTTGCCGAGATTGGCGTTGATCTTGACCAGAAAATTGCGCCCGATGACCATCGGTTCAGATTCGGGGTGATTGATGTTCAAGGGGATAATCGCCCGTCCGCGGGCGACTTCGTCGCGCACGAATTCCGGCGTAATCTCGTCGGGAATCGATGCGCCAAACGATTCTCCCGGATGTTGTTTAAACAGGCTGTTGCGGTCGGCCTTCGGATTCATCGCGACCGATTCCCTCGCGGATTGAAGCTTCGAGTTCTCGCGGATGGCTATGAACTCCATTTCCGGAGTGATGATCCCGCGGCGGG
Source organism: Opitutales bacterium (assembly GCA_007130045.1). Taxonomy (GTDB): domain Bacteria; phylum Verrucomicrobiota; class Verrucomicrobiia; order Opitutales; family T3Sed10-336; genus PXDC01. The sequence goes on along the minus strand of SLTG01000001.1, from coordinate 35,463 downwards.
CGTAGGCGAGTTGGGTGACGGGGCTTCCGTTGAAAGCGCGGAGAGGGCGGCGGCGGAGTCCGGGAAAACGCAGAAGTTGGCCGTTTTTTTCGGCGGCCTGGACGTGTGAATCCGAGAGGTAACCGTCGTCGACAGCGTTTACGTCACGGCCGTCGTAGGCATGGACGTCCCCGCGCTCCAGAATCCAGTTGTTTCGGATCGCCGGAAGACCTTCGGTCGGGTCGCGGTGGAAGTTCGGGTCTCCCCATGGGCCGGATGTGTCGTAAACGCGAACCGGATCGTTTTCGACCAGGGTTCCATCCGGATTGCGGGTGGGGGAGAGGACGATTTCGCGCATCGGAACACGAATGTCCGAGCGGGAACCTTCAGCGTAAATCCGGCGGGAGTTCGGTAAGGGCTGAAAGGCAGATTCGGGTTTGGTGGTGGAAGATGACATGGAGACTGATATTGACCGGGAATTGAGTTTTGGCGAACCGTGCGTTCGGCGGTCGAAAATCCATGTCAGGTTTGCTGGAAATTCCCTCCGGCGGCATGATCCGCATCAGGTTCTTAGGGTTCGGGAATCGATCGCATCCCCATCTCAGTCCGGCGCTCCGCACTCCCCGCATGTAGTGTAGAATGGCAACCCTACACGACCCATCCAGGAGATTTCAACGCGGAAATACCTCCACCGATATTTTGCCAGGCAAAATAATCACAAACGTGGAATGGTGAGACCGCCGTCCACCATGATGACCTGGCCTGTGGAGTAGGGGAGGTCGCCGCGGGCGAGGGCGGCGACGACTTTTCCGGAGTCTTTCGGATAACCCCATCGCTTTTGGACGCAAAGTCCTTCAGCGATCAGTTTGTCGTACTTTTCCTGGACTGCGGAGGTCATGTCGGTCTTTGTCACACCCGGGCGTATTTCGTACACGGGAATTCCGTATTCGCCCAGGCGTGACGCGAACAGAAGCGTCATCATGCCGATGCCCGCTTTTGCGATACAGTATTCGCCTCGATTAACCGAGGCGACGGTTGCTGAAATGGAGCCGACATTGACGACGCAGAAGAAATCGTCGGGGGACTGCGCTTTCTGCTCGACCATCCAGTTCGCGGCGCCCTGGGTGAGAAAGTAAGGACCCTGGAGATTGGTGGCGAGCACCCAGGCGAAGCTGTCCTCGGTGGCTTCCAGAATGTCTTTGCGTTCCTTGGGGGCGACGCCGGCGTTGTTGACGAGGACATTGAGACGGCCGAAGCGCTCGCGAACGTCGTCCAATATCCGCCTTCGCGCTTCCGTGCGCCCGATGTCCGCTTGGCAGTAAAAGACCTCTGCTCCGTGGGCGCGGAGTTTATCGAGCGGTTCGGAGACCGCCGACTCTTCGCGCATCCCGTTTATGGCGAGATCGAAACCATCCATTGCAAGGCATTCGGCGATCCCGAACCCGATGCCGCGGCTGCCACCGGTAATCAACGCCACCCGCGAAGTTTTCTTATTGTTCATTTTGGGCTCTCCAATCTTCGATTTGAAATTGAAAACGAGGAATCAGGAATAAGAAACGGGAGATCCGGTCCGAGCGACCTCGGACCCGAAGTAGCGTACCAATCTTACGTGAGAGAAAACGCGATGGAAGCGTGAGCGGCCTTTCCCGCATCCATTCGGAAATTTGACTCAATTACAACAATTTTCGGCATTTTCCTCCGCCAGCCCTGTCGGACTTCGCCGCCAAGGCAAGCCCGACAGACTCCTAAGCGATATCCTCCAGTTCGATCCACTTGCGTTCGTTCCATGAACGGATTCCCGCTTCGGCAAGTTGGACTCCTTTGGCGCCTTCGCGCAGTGTCCAAGGGAACTGTTCGTCGAGGACGACGTGGCGGATGAATAGTTCCCACTGGATTTTGAACGCATTGTCGTAGGTTGCGCAGTCGGGGACCTCGTTCCAGTCGTTGTAGAAGTCGATTGGTTGATCGACGTCCGGGTTCCAGACCGGTTTGGGCGTCATGGCCGAGGACTGGACCCAGCACTTGCGCAGTCCGACGATCGCGGAACCCTTGGTGCCGTCGATCTGCATGGTGAGAAGGTCGTCGCGGCGGACGCGCACGTTCCAGGAGCTGTTGAAATGGCAGACGATGCCGTTGTCCAGCTCGAAGGTTGCGTAGGCCGAGTCGTCGGCGGTCGCATCATAGGCTTTACCGGATTCGTCGTAGCGGGTTGGAATATGGGTGGCGCCGAGGCAGGAAACGCCTTTCACATTGCCGAAAAGGTTGTCGATCACGTAGCGCCAGTGACAGAGCATATCGATGATGATTCCGCCGCCATCTTCCTTCCGGTAATTCCATGAAGGCCGCTGCGCGGGCTGGTCGTACACATTTCCTTCGAAGACCCAGTAGCCGAATTCGCCGCGCACCGAAAGGATTTCACCGAAGAATCCCTGCTCCTTGAGCATACGAAACTTGCGCAGCCCGGGGAGCCAGAGCTTGTCCTGGACGACCCCGTTCTTGAGCCCGGCCTTTTCACAGAGCTCCGCCAGGCGAAGCGCTTCTTTTGTCGTGACCGCGGTGGGCTTTTCGCAATACACGGCTTTACCGGCTTCAACGGCCTTTTCGACGAACTTCGCGCGCAGCAGTGTCGAAGACGCGTCGAAAAAGATCTGGTTATGGTCGTCGCCGAGGGCCTTGTCGATATCCGTGGTGTATTTCTCGACGTTGTATCTTCCGGCGAGGCCACGAAGCTTGTTCTCATTGCGGCCGGTCAGGACGGGATCCGGCATCAGGACAAGATCGTCCGACACCTTGATTCCACCCTGTTCGATGATCCCAAGGATCGAGCGCACAAGGTGCTGGTTGGTTCCCATGCGTCCGGTGACGCCGTTGAGTATGATTCCGATCGATTGTGTTTTCATTGGCTGTGAGATGTCTCAAAGTGGTTTTTCCGTGCATTGCGGGTGGGCGCCGTCCGGGAGGGGCGGCGCTTCCACTCCGGCTTTTGGGAGGGAGCCTTCGAGCTCCTGTTTCCAGTGGGCGACATCGCCGTCGGGACCATAGCAGTAGATCATGGTCATCGGGGTGTCTCCGGTATTGGTCAATTGGTGGAAAACCTTGGGAGGAAGGTAAACGGCCTGCCCGGAGGAGATCGGCCGACACTCTTCTCCAACGCAAATTTCGCCCTCGCCTTCGAGTACAAAGTAGATTTCCTCCTGCTCCTGGTTGTGCCAGGGAACCTGTCCCCCTTTTGGCTCGAGGACGACGTAGCCGATGGCGAAATTTTCCGTCTGAATCGGAGATGCGCCTCCAACGAGATTGCGAGTCCACCGGCGTGCCGGGAAGCGTTTGCCGTCGAGTTTGTTGATGTCTGCTATGGTCATGATCGGTTGTGGGTGGTTGGTTGGCGGTCAACTAATTCCATCTTCATCCAAAGAACGTGAGGTAAGGTTCGTCATTGATGACGCGCTGTATGTAGAGCGCGAGTTCACGGATGTGGTAATCGCCCCACATACTGGATTCGCCGTGAGGGATCCTGCTGCCATCGGGAATGTGGTCCCATCCGTTGGGGCGGTGGTAGATCGAGTGAAGGAGCAGTCCCTGGTGATTGTCATCGGTGCTGAGATAGGGTTCGGCGAAAAGTGTCTTTGCGATCGTCAGGCCGGTCTGCCAGTACTTATTTCCTTTGTCGATCGTCTCCTGTCCTTCGTTCCCGCCCTTCTCCCGCAGGTAGCGGCCGAGGCGGAGGTAGCCCTGCGCGCAGATCGCGGCAGCCGTGCTGTCCACCGGTTCGAAATCGTTATAGGGATCCGCTGGCTGATTCAGGTAGTCGCCGATTCTGTGGAGATTCGGCGCGCCTGTATCCCAGTAGGGTATCCCGTCGGTCGGTGTGTGTTCGATAAAGAAATCGGCCACGGCTTCGGCCGCTTTGCGCATGAACCCTTCGATTTCGGCGCGTCCCCCGTACGGTTCGAACTCCTTGTCCTCGAGCGTATCGAGAAATTCGAGTTCCTCGGGGAAGCCGCAGAGAATCCAGGAAAGGCCGCGCGTCCAGGTCGTGAAGGGAGAGAATCCCTGCTGGGAGTTCGGACAACGGAAGTTGCCGTCATTCAGGTTGAAGATGGCTTCGTGGGTTGTGCGTCCGCGAAGGTCGTAGGCGTCGCGACCTTCACCGTAATAGACGCTGAACCGGGCGGTGGTGCGCGCATGCTGGACGAGGCGGTCGAGAAGGGAGATAGTCTCATCGCCTTCTTCCATGAGGCTGTGACCGAGACGGTAACCGATCGCCAGGGCGCGGAGCGATCGGATGGTGTCGGCGAAAAGGGAGTGCGGACCGTTGAACGAGTAGATGTAGCCGCCGCCCGCCTTGATTTTCGTCCAGCGCCGGGCCTGGACCGCCCCGCTTAGCTTGAGAGCGAGTTCGTAAAAGTTCATCTCCCACTCGTTGTGCTCGATCTTTCCTTCCCGCATCAGCCGTCGAAGATTGCCGTAGGTGCTCACGTTGTTGAAACCGTGATCGTGCACACCCATGTGGGTGAGGTGCGGCGCCATGAGGTGCAATGTACTTTCGCGTCCATATGGGAGCGCGTCTTTGTCTCCGGTGGCATCGTACTGGAGAATCGCCGCGCCGTATTCGAATCCCTGAGTCCATTCGGTCCAACCCCGGGTGGTGTAGTGTCCCTTGACCGTGTAAACCGGTGATCCCTGGGAGCGGTCGTAGTTCCTGGCGATTGAAAAAATCTTTGGCGCCGATACCGTCCACAGCTTCTCGATTTGCGCTGTAAGGTCGGCGGGTTTCAGGTCATTATTGATATCGATCATGGCTCGGTTTTCAGTTGGAGAGTCGGTGAGTTTGCTGACTGGATTGGTGGAATGCGGGTTCGTTCCCGGTTTCTCGAATCTTGACTCATCCACACAAACATTTCGGTTTTTTGGATTTTAGTGTGTCGGCGCGGTTCGAATGCCGGCGGAATTTCAAAATCGTTTGTCTTTGCGAAGGTGAAGGATCAGGATCTCCGAGTCTTCTACGGCTTCGTAGGTGTGGTCAAGGATGGCGTCGAACTGGATCGCCTCTCCCGCCGAGAGAACATGGGATTCATTGGGGAGGGTGAAGCGCACCTTTCCGCGGAGCAACCAGCAAAGCTCGTAATCGTCGCGATGAACTTCCGGACGTGAAACGCAAGCGCCCGCGGGCGCCTTTCCGGTCAGGCAGCGGATATTGGCGTAGCGGATTTCCTTAAAAGTAAAACCGCCCGCTTTGTGTGTGCTGGCGTACTCCTTGTGGGCGGTCCGGGATTCCGCAAGCGCAAGCATGTCAGTCGTGCTGATCCCGAGCACGCGGCTGAGTTTGAACAAGGTCTCGAGTTCGGCCTGAGTCTGATTCCGTTCGAGTTTTGATATCACTGCGGCGGAGACGTTGGAGCGACTGGAGAGTTCGGAAATATTCATGCCTTCCCGCTTGCGCAACTCCCGTACGACTGAAAAATCGAACATTCCGGGAGAAACCGGCTTTTTTTTGTTAAACTGTGAAATCATGCGGGTTACCGAATTTCTCTTGCAATATATTTTTTGCTCTAATAAATAGTCAAGGAAAGAAACGGGAGAAATTTATGGAGAATATCAGTAAGACCCGGATTGTGCCGGTTGCCGTGATCGACAAGATACAGAACGCGGTACCCTTGGCTGAAACTCTGCGCTCGGCGGACATCAACATTGTCGAAGTGACGTTTCGAACGGAGGCCGCCCAGGATTCGATCCGAGCGATCGTGGAGGCGTTTCCCGACATGCTCGTTGGGGCGGGAACGCTGCTCGATGTTTACCAGGTTGCCGAGGCCGTCAAAGCCGGCGCCAAATTCGGCGTTTCGCCCGGCATCAACCGGGCAGTGGTCGAGAAGGCGCAATCCCTGGATCTGCCGTTCATTCCCGGTGTGATGACGCCTTCCGATATCGAGAAAGGGCTATCCCTCGGTTTGAAACTGCTCAAATTCTTTCCGGCGGAACCGGCGGGCGGTATCAAGACACTGAAGGCGCTCGCAGGCCCCTATAAACACACTGGCGTCGGATTCATTCCGCTTGGCGGAGTCAATGCCGCCAATGCTCCGGCGTACCTCGAACTGCCTGTCGTCGCCGCGATCGGAGGATCGTGGTTTGTGGATCGGAAGCTGATTGCCGCGCAAGACTGGGATCGCATTGGCCAGCTTAGTCGTGAAGCGGCCGCGATCGGGAAGGGCGATTAGGCCCACGCCTAACGCCTAACCGATACGCGGGGCAGCGTGTTCAGCCTTCGATCCAGCTCCGCAGGGTGGCGGCGTCAGCCAGGAAGTTCTCCGGATCGTTGTCATTGACGAATTCCATCAGCAGGTGGTGGTCGCGTCCGGTCGAACGAATCAGGTCCAGGTAGGTTTTCCATCGGCCGTAGCCTGCATCCAGCGGATTTCGGTCCTTGTTCGTCGGCCACCAGTGGAAGACGTGAACGTTGCTCATGCGCGGCAGGACGGCTCTTAGGCCCTCGACGCAGTATTCGAGGGGTTGTCCGTTGGGCGGCTGCCAAAGGGTCGTGATGTTCGGGTGTTCCGTGCGGCCGAGGAGGTCAAGGGCGGATTCGTTTGTGTCCGTAAGAGTATTGCGGTGGAACTCGTAGGCGATTCCGATTTCGTGTTCCGCCGCCTGGCCCGCGATGCGCAGGGCGTCCGCGGCCACCTTGCCGCGGTAGGATTCGTCGGCCTCGCCGGACGAAACGTTGCCCGCCCAGACGCGGATGTGCGGAGCTCCCAGTGCGCGGGCGGTTTGAAGGACATCGTCAAAGCGAAGCCCATCTTCTTCGCTTGTGCCCAGGCGGTAGTAGGATCCGTAACAGGCGACCTCGAGCCCCGCCGCTTCGGTTTTGCGGCGCACCTCGCTCGCCCGATCCGTATCGCCGTGTGGAGCGTGGACGTCGCCGCCCCATTCGATGCTCTTCAGACCGGCGCGGGTGACGATCGCGATGATTTCATCCACGGAATATTGGCGAAAGGTGACGGATACGAGACCTGGTGTCAGCATGGTTGGAGTCCTCTAATGGTGTTTTGGTTGGAGGCAGCTTCGACGCCTCTAGGGCTCAAAATGGAGTGTGCTTTTCGCTGATGCATAACGGAGTTGGGTAACGTGGTCAGCTTCTTATAGTGCCCTGTCCGGTGATCACGAATTTGTACGAGCAAAGCTCGTTCAAGCCCATTGGGCCGCGAGCGTGGAGTTTGTCGGTGGATATCCCGATCTCGGCGCCCATACCGAACTCGAACCCGTCGGTGAAACGGGTGCTGGCATTCCAGTAAACGGCGGCCGAATCCACGCCGGCCAGAAAGCGGTCGGCCGCTTCCTTGTCGGCGGTGACGATGCCGTCGCTGTGACCGCTGCCGAAGGTATTGATATCGTCGATCGCCGCGTCAGCGGATGCGACGACCTTCACGGCGAGGATCGGCTCCAGGTATTCCGTTGTCCAATCCTCATCCGTCGCGGGGACAAAGGGAATGTCCCCGGCTGTCTTGACGATGGCTGCGGCTTCCTTGTCGAGGCGGAGCTCCACTCCTTCGGCGGCCAGCGAGCGGGCGATTTCGGGCAAAAACCATTCCGCGGCATCCCGGTGGACGAGAAGGTTTTCCACGGCGTTGCAGACTGCGGGGCGCTGGCATTTGGCGTTGACGACAATTTCCCTGGCCATTTCGAGATCGGCCGCCTTGTCGACATAAATATTGCAGACGCCCTTGTAGTGCTTGATGACGGGAACGTGGGAATTCTCGACGACGAACCGGATCAGGCTTTCGCCTCCGCGGGGAATGATGCACTGCAGGCAGGCGTCCATTCTCAGCAGGCAGTGCAGGGCGTAGCGGTCGGTCGTGGGAATAAGCTGGGCCGAGTCGGGAGGGAGCGCACCCTGCTTGAGAGCTTCGGTAATCAGCGCGGCGAGCGCGGTGTTCGTGTGAAAGGCTTCCTTTCCGCCCCGGAGTATGCAGGAGTTCCCGGATTTCAGGCAGAGGGCGGCGCAGTCGATCGTGACATTGGGACGAGATTCGAAAATGATTCCGATGACGCCCATCGGCACGCGGACCTTGCGAATGATCAGTCCATTGGGACGTTCGTTGGTTTCGAGCACCTTGCCCACGGGGTCGTCGAGTTCGGCGATCTGCAGCACCCCGGCGGCCATGGCGGCGATCCGCTTCTCCGACAGTGCGAGACGGTCGAGGAGGGAGGCGTTCAGTCCGGCCGCCTTTCCGGCGTCCAGATCTTTCCGGTTTTCCCGGAGCAGCCGCGGGGCGGATTTTTCAAGCAACTCGGAAAGGACGCGGAGGGTCCGGTCCTTTTCTTCCCTCGACGCGGTGGCCAAGGCAAGCGACGCGGCCCGCGCCCGGCGCGCCATCGATTCGACCATGGATTCTATTTCCGCGGCTTCCATACCTGTTCACTATCCGTTGCGGGCTGTGCGGCTGTCAAATTCAAACCCGGCAATAAGTGTTTGCCGGCGTCTTTATTCTCAGGTCTGTTTCTCAAGTCTTGCCGTCCGAACTTCCAACCGTTATCTGAAACAATGGGGTTGTCATTTCAGGGATGCGGGTAAGATAAACTCATTCATGAAGCATATTTTTCTGACGGGCGGGGTGGTTTCGTCCCTGGGCAAGGGGTTGACGGCGGCGGCGCTGGGAGCCCTGTTGGAGCACCGGGGTCTTCGCGTGCGCATCCAGAAGTTTGACCCGTACCTGAACGTCGACCCTGGCACGATGAATCCGTTTCAACACGGCGAGGTTTACGTTCTCGACGACGGAGCGGAAACCGACCTGGACCTCGGCCATTACGAGCGGTTTACCTCCGGAAAGCTTTCCCGGTTTAACAATCTGACTTCCGGCCAGATTTACGAGTCGGTGATCCAGAAGGAACGCCGCGGTGAATATCTCGGCAAGACGGTCCAGGTGATTCCCCATGTGACCAACGAGATCAAGGAACGTCTGCAAAAAGCGGGCTCCGGAGTGGATGTCCTGATCACCGAGATCGGCGGTACGACCGGAGACATCGAAGGCCTGCCTTTCCTGGAGGCCATGCGACAGTTCGCGCTGGAGGTTGGACCGAAGAACGTGCTCTTTATTCACGTGACCCTGATTCCGTTTCTGAAAGCGGCGGGAGAATTGAAGACCAAGCCGACCCAGCAGAGCGTCGCCAAGCTGCGCGAAATCGGTATTCAGCCGGGCATCATTATTTGCCGCTGCGAGAAACCTCTCACCTACGAACTTCGGCAGAAGATCAGTCTGTTCTGCAATGTTCCGACGAAGGCGGTCATCGAGGAAATGGACGTGGATTCCTCGATCTACGAGTTGCCGATCATGCTCCAGAGGGAGAACCTGGACGACCTCGTGGTCGAAGGTCTCGGTCTTGACGCTCCCGCCCGCCCGATGACGGAATGGAACAGTGTGGTGCGCCGCCTCAAGTCGCCGTCCCACCGCGTGGACATCGGGGTAGTCGGAAAATACATCGAGCTTCAGGACGCCTACAAGTCCGTGTATGAGTCCCTGACACACGGCGGAATCCAGAACGATTGCGCGGTGAACGTGGAAAGAATCGACGCCGAAGCGCTGCAGGATGAAGACGGTCTTCGCCACCTTCAGGGACTGGACGGCGTTTTGGTTCCGGGGGGATTCGGTGACCGGGGCGTGGAGGGAAAGATCATTGCGACACGCTTTGCCCGGGAGCACGGGATCCCGTTTTTCGGATTGTGCCTGGGTATGCAGATTGCCGTCATCGAGTTTGCCCGGAACGTGCTCGGGCTTGCGAAGGCGAACAGCACGGAGTTCGACGAATCGACTCCGGACCCCATCATCGCGCTGATGGAGGACCAGAAAGGAATCAAGGACATGGGCGCAAGCATGCGTCTCGGCGCCTACAAGTGCCGGTTGAAGCCGGACACCCTTGCGCGCAGGGCCTATGGGGAAGACCTGGTCAGCGAGCGGCACCGGCACCGCTACGAGTTCAACAACGCCTATATCGATGGTGTGGAGAAGGCCGGTATGCTGGTATCCGGCATGAATCCGGAGCGCGAGTTGGTGGAGATCGTCGAACTGAAGGATCATCCGTGGTTTCTTGCCGTTCAGTTTCATCCGGAATTCCAATCCAAGCCGAACCGGGCGCATCCTCTGTTTGCGGATTTCATTCGCGCGGCGCTTGAGAACCGCGGCGAATTGGTCGGTCGAGAAACCTCGAGGTCATCGGGATGATTCACGACCGGCGGAAACTCCTGCTGATTGCCGGCCCCTGTTCGCTGGAAACGGAGGATGTCTGCCGGTCCGTCGCGACGACCCTGGTTGAATTGCGCGAGGGATTGCCGGAGCTGCGGATCGTATTCAAGGGCTCATTCGACAAGGCCAACCGGACGTCGATGTCGGGCGAGCGCGGGACAGGCATGGAAGAGGGGCTTAAGCTTCTGGACCTGGTTCGCAGGGAGTACGGGTTTCCGGTTCTGACGGATATTCACGAAAGCGTGCAGGTTGAGCGGGTGGCCGAGGTTTGCGACGTTCTTCAGATTCCCGCGTTTCTCTGCCGGCAGACCGATCTTCTGCTGGCGGCCGCCGGCTCGGGCCGGACCGTGAATGTGAAGAAAGGGCAGTTTCTCGCACCTCAGGACATGCGCTACGTATTGGACAAGCTCGAATTGGGCGGGGCCTCCGAGATTTGGCAGACCGAGAGGGGAACGACGTTCGGTTATCGCAATCTCGTGGTGGATATGCGCGCGTTTCCGATCATGAATGCGTTCGGACACCCCACTGTTTTCGATGCGACGCACAGCGTTCAGTTGCCGGGCGGCGGCGGGGGGAAAAGTGCGGGCGAAAGGGAGTTTGTCGCTCCCCTTGCTTGCGCCGCGTTGGGCGCGGGCGCGCAGGGGCTTTTCATCGAGACACATCCCGATCCTGATTCGGCGATTTCAGATGGTCCGAACATGATCCCGCTCGCCGAGCTTCGGAATCTGATCGAGCGTTGCCTGAAGGTCTGGCGCGCGGGAGGGTAGGCAAGAGGGCCGCCGGGGCGGGACACCCGTATTCTCCCGCTGATGAAATGGTATCGCTGAGCGAGGACGACGTTCGCCGGTGTCCGCGCGGCCTCCGGGAGGCCCCCCTCGCTGTGTCCGGCACAGGTCGAACACGGAAGTGGGAAGAAGGGTTTTTGCGGGATTGCATCGAGGAATAAAGTAGCAAGAATGACCGGGAGAATGGAAAGGCTGCGCAAGGCATTACTGGATTTCTGGGACAGAAGGAGGAACCGTGCTCTTTCGAATCAGCCGGAACCGGATTCGGTTTCAGTTCCGCCGGAGGGAGTTCGTGAAGTGCTTTTTATCTGTACCGGAAACTATTACCGAAGCCGATTCGCGGAAGCCGTCTTCAATCACAATGCGATCGAAGCCGGACTGGCATGGCGGGCGTTCTCCCGGGGAGTGGCGGTGCACCTGGCCCCGAACGATCTCTCTCCCTTCACGCACGAGGCACTGGAATCGCGGGGAATCGATCTTCAGATGACCGCTCCCACGCGCCTGGGATTGATGACCGAAGACCTGGAGAGGGCGGTCCGCAGGATCGCCCTGAAGCAGGCGGAGCACGAGGCCTACATCAAGAAGAATTTCGCCGAATGGGAGCCGCACATCGAGTATTGGCACATTCATGACCTGGACGCGGCGCCCCCGGAGGAAGCGCTTCCCCAGGTCGAGCAGGCGGTGCTGAAGCTGTTGCGCGAACTGCAGCGCGAGGATTTCAACTCGCGCCGGACGGGTAAAGGGTCTCGCGAATCGTCTTGAGCATTTCCCTGAGTTCGTAAGGTTTGGGGAGAAAACAGACGAACCGGTCGTTGGCGAGGCTTTTTTCCTGGTCGGGATCGAGGAAGCCGCTCGACAGGATAACGTGCATCTCGGGATCGGTCTGACGGATACGTTCGAGCACGGCGATGCCGTCCATTTTCGGCAGTCCCAGATCCAGCAACACCAGCGCGATCTCGACACGATGCCTTTTGTAGAGGTCGAGACCTTCGGCGCCGTCCCTGGCGCTCACTACTTTGTAACCGTTGTTTCGAAGGGCCTTCTGAGTCATTTCACTGATGCTGGACTCGTCTTCCACCAGCAGAAGCAATTCAGTTCCTTCCGCGGTTTCGGGAACCTCCTGTGTCGTTCCGGTCTCCTCGCTCTCCCGGGAGCAGGCCGGGAAATAGATCTCAAAGGTGGTACCGTGTCCGGGTTCGCTGTCCACCCGGATGTGGGCGCCGTGGTTCCTGATAATCCCCTGCACCACGGCAAGGCCGAGGCCGCTTCCTTGCGCGGTCTCCTTTGTGGAAAAGAAAGGGTCGAACATCGACTTGCGGACGTCTTCGGTCATACCGGTTCCCGTGTCGGATACGCTCATGCAGACATAGCGCTCATGCTTGGCGTTCGGGATCGAACCGGGCAGTTCGGCGGCGGTGAGGCTGCGGGTCTTTATGACGAGCCTTCCTCCGGACGGCATGGAGTCGCGCGCGTTGACACAGAGGTTCATGAGGATCTGGTTGATCTGGGAGGTGTCGCCGATGATGTCGGGCAGGCCGGATTCGAGGTCTTGCGAAAGCTCGACGGTCCTGGGAAAGGTTTCGTGCAGCAGCTTGAAGATATCGAGAACCGCCTGGTTGAGCGCAAGAGGTTCGAGCGAAACACGGGCTTTGCGCGCAATGGATAGAATCTGCTGGACGAGCGCGGCCGCGCGCTGTCCGGCCGTGTCGATTTGGCTGAGGTAGGGGCGCGCGGGATGGTCGTCACCGATGGATTCGACGGCCAACTCGCAGTATCCGCTGATAATGCCGATGAGGTTGTTGAAATCGTGGGCGATTCCTCCTGCAAGAGCGCCGAGGCTTTCCATCTTCTGTGATTGCCGCGACTGGGATTCGAGACGTTTCCGTTCGGTAATGTCTCGTCCGACCCCGAGAACGGAACGCTCGCCGCTTTTCGCTTGATGACGGATGACCATGAATTCCGCTATGATGTAGCCGCCGCTTCTGTGCGCGATTCGCAGCTCGAATAGATTGACCCGTTCTCCCACGAGCGTCCGGTGAAAGACGTTGCGCGCCTGTTCCCGGTCCTCCGGATGGATTATCGCGGGAAAGGTGTGGCCCATCCAGTTTTCGATTTCCCAGCCGGTGACATCCGCGAAGGAGGGGCTCAATCGGGTGAAGCGCCCCTCGGCATCGATTTCAAACACGACGTCGAGCGCGATACCGGTGATTGCGTCATAACGCGTTTCGGATTCCCCGAGCGTTTTCAACGCGGCCCGGCATTCCCGGCGGAGAAGATTCTGTTCGAGTGCCTGGCGCACGGCAGGACCGAGGAATTCGAGCCGGTCCTTTGGAATCTGGATGTGGACGCCGTTCTCGCTCAGCGCGCGCGTCGAATCCGGAGTCAGGGCGTCGGAGACCACAATCAAGGGCGCATCGATCTCCGCCTCCCGGAGGATCTCAAGAGCCCGGACTGCGGCGGACTCCGGCGATCGGGTATCGACGAGAATCACATGGGAGTCCCTGGTTAGGTTTTCCCTGAAGTCCGATTCGAGGGTAACACTGATGATTTCCGAGGTGAATCCAGCGCCCATAAGTGTTTCGCGCAGAGGGGATTCACCGGCGTTGTGATCTTCAAGAATGACTATGCGGACAGGATCGGTCATGGCGAGTATAGTTCGAAAGAAGCCCGATCAGACGGGTGAGTCAAACCTTATTTCTTTGCAAATCAGACGCTTTCGAAATGCAACTGATAAGGATTGCTGATTTAAGAAAACTCTGTCGGAGGAAAATTTCTCAAGATAGTTTTTGCGTTCGAACGCTTTGTCGTGTAAAAAGGCCGAGTGATGCAGGACATTGCGGATTTATATCAGGCAGTCATTCTCGATCATAATCGCAGACCGCGGAATTTCGGGGAAATGGAGAATCCGGACAGGGTCGCCGTAGGGGATAACCCTGTGTGCGGCGACCATTACACGGTTTTCCTCCAGATGGATGGCGACCGGATCCGGGAAATCACTTTTCATGGCGCGGGATGCGCGATCTCCAAGGCATCCGCGTCGGTTATGACGTCGATGCTCAAGGGCAAGACGCTTGCGGAAATCAAGGCGCTGTACAGCGATTTTCATCACCTGGTTACCAGCGGGGAGATCGACGAGGGCAACCTCAGCGACCTGTCCGCGTTTGCCGGCGTTCACCAGTTCCCTGCGCGGATCAAGTGTGCGACCTTGTCATGGCATGCGGCCCTCAACGCGGCCGAGCGTCCCGGAGAAGAACCGGAACCGGTCACAACGGAGTAGGGGAGGGGCGGTTGTTGGTTCGCGTGTCCTGAGCGGAGCTGAAGGGTGAGCGGTTGGAGAATTGCCGTTTGGCGGGAATTGAGGGGGAAGGTAACCTTGACAAGCATTCCGATCGCCTATTGATGGGCGGAGAGAGCTCCCGTCCGTGGCTGCATGATTCATGAAGAAAACAATGACTTCCATTCGCGAGGAATTTCCCGTGCTCGACCAGCAGGTGTACGGGCACGACCTGATCTATTTCGACAATGCGGCGACAACGCAGAAACCGCGTTCGGTAATCGACGCGGTCAGCGGGTATTACGAAAAGGATAACAGTAACGTTCACCGAGGGATTCACGCGTTGAGTCACCGGGCGACCGAGGCGTACGAGGCGGCGCGGGCGCGGGCTGCCGCGTTTATCGGCGCCGGGAGCGAGAAGGAAATCGTGTTTACGCGCGGAACGACCGAGGCGATCAATCTCGTCGCCTCCTCCTGGTGCAACCGGTACCTCAAGCCGGGCGACCGGATTCTCCTGACGGAAATGGAGCACCACAGCAACCTCGTTCCCTGGCAGCTTGCGGCCGAGCGGACCGGCGCCGAACTTGTCTTTGTGCCGGTTACCGGTGACGAGGGACTCCTCCAGCTCGATCGTTTGGACGCGTTGCTCGCCGGGAACGTCAAGCTGTTTGCGTTCACCCACATTTCGAACGCACTTGGGACGATCAACCCCGTGGCCGAGCTTTGCCGGCGCGCGCGGGACCAAGGCGTGGTGACGCTTGTCGATGCCGCCCAGAGCGTGGGTCACGCGCCGCTGGACGTCAGCGGGATCGGGTGTGATTTCCTGGCGTTTTCCGGTCACAAGATGTGCGGCCCGACGGGAATCGGAGCGCTGTACGGAAGACGCGATCTGCTGGAGGCGCTGCCGCCTTACCATGGAGGTGGGGAAATGATCCGGAAGGTGGATTTGCACCGCAGCGAATGGAAGGGTGTGCCCCACAAATTTGAGGCGGGTACCCCGCACATTTCCGGAGCGATCGGGCTGCACGCGGCGATGGACTATCTGGATGAAATCGGACGGAAGGCGATCTACTCGCATGACCGGGAACTCGGCGAATACGCGGCCGAGCGACTGAGAAGCCTGAGGAATCTTCGCCTGCTCGGGCCACCGGCGGAGCGGGCGGGCATCGCGAGTTTTCACTTGCCGAACGTGCACGCCCACGATGTGGTGAGTTTCGCCGACCGCCGCGGATTGGCGTTGCGGGGAGGCCATCATTGCACCCAGCCGCTCATGAAGCGCCTCGGGCTGGAATCGACTGTCCGCGCCAGCTTCTATATCTACAACACAAAGGAGGAAATCGACCGGTTTGTCGAAGTAATCGAGGAAATCCAGGCGTTCTTCGGATGACAACCGGCCCCTCAAATCCCGTCGAGAAAATCCAAGTCGTTTCTTGAAGGATCCAGGTTCTGCTCTTTGAGCCATTCGGGGTTGTAGAGGCGGGAGATGTAGCGTTGGCCGTCGTCGCAGAGAATGGTGGTGATGACCTGGCCGGGACCCTTTTCGAGGGCGAGTTTGACCGCTCCGCAAACATTGATTGCCGACGATGCCCCGAGGAAGAGGCCCTCTTTCATTAACAGGTGGTAGAGCATCTTGATCATGACGCTGTCGTGGATGCGATAAGCGTCGTCAATGGGCGCGGATTCGATGTTCTTCGTGACGCGCCCCTGGCCGATTCCCTCGGCGACGGAGTCGCCGTCGTCGGTATCGAGGTTCCCGTTCTTGAACCATGACCACATGGCGGCGCCATAGGGATCGGCGCAGACCGTCCTCACTTCGGGCTTCTTTTCCTTCAGAAATGAAGCGACTCCGGCAAGAGTCCCGCCGGTGCCGACGGACGTGACAAAAGCGGTGACCTCTCCTCCGGTTTGCGCATAGATCTCCGGCCCCGTGGTGCGCGCGTGGAAGTCGCGGTTGGCGGTATTGTCGAACTGGTTGGCCCAGAAGCCGTTTTCGATCTCCTCCGCAAGGCGGCGGGCGATATGATTGTAGTTCGCGGGGTCTTTGTACGGGGCGGCGGGAACGGGTCGGACTTCGGCGCCGATGGCGCGGAGGAGGTTGATTTTTTCCTGTGACTGGGTGTCCGGAATAAGGATGACGGTGCGGTACCCCTTGGCGTTGCCGACGAGCGCGAGCCCGATGCCGGTGTTGCCGGCGGTTCCTTCAACGATGACGCCTCCCGGTTTGAGAAGACCGCGCGCTTCGGCGTCTTCGACGATGCCCATCGCGGCACGATCCTTGACCGACCCGCCCGGGTTCAGAAATTCGGCCGTGCCGAGAATCTCGCAGCCGGTCGCTTTGGAAAGGCTTTCGATCCGAATGAGCGGAGTATTCCCCACGGTCCCGCGGAATCCATTCATTACGTGTTTGGTCATGTCGAAGCTGTGCTCAATGCAGCGGGTGGCGGATCTCGGCGACCGTGCCTCCTTCCGGGTGGGCCGAGAGGATAAGGTCGCCGTCGAGATTCCGGAAACACCGGCGGGCGAGAGTCAGTCCCAGTCCGTCGTGATTCCTGGTGCCGGAGAACGGTTCGAACATCGTCGATTCGATGGCGGGATCGATCCCGCACCCGCGGTCGCGGATCCGGATGAAAAGATTCTCGTCGTCCACCGATTCCGCGGAGATTTCGATTTCACGTTCGGACTCGGGAAGGTCCCCGTAGCTTTCCCAGGCATTCTTCAAGACTTCAACCAGGGATTCTTCGACCGAGTTGAAACGAGTGTTTACCGAAAGATCGGCGGGATTCAGGGTAAACGGATACTCGCGCGCGACACCGGCTTCGTGTCGAAACCGTTCGACCGACCGGGAAAGGAGCGCGGCGGCCGAGGCCGGAGCAGGATCGCTTTCACTCTCCCGGGCGACGGCCCCGAAGCGGCGTACCATATCGGTGATCTTATCCACTGCCGTTTGAAGGCTCGCATGATGTTTAAGTACGACTTCCGGCTTCCGGTGATTGTTCTTGATCAGGTGCATGTATCCGAAGATCACACCCAGAACATTATTGAGATTGTGGGCGACTCCGTCCGCGATCGCGCCGACGGACGCACGGCGACGGGCTTCCTCGAGCCGTTCTTCAAGGCGTTCCTTCTCGCGCTTGAGATCCGCGAAGCGAAGCTGCCATTGGATCCGTGCGGTGATTTCTTCCGGTGGCAGGGAGGCGGCGATGAAGTCCATGGGGAAATCGCTATTCCAATTCTCAGGCGGCTTGTCGCCGATAACCAGAGCGGCGGGCACCCGTCCGGGGCCTGAGGCGGCGAGCGATCGAAGTTGCTCCAATCCCGCGTTCGAGAAACGGGCGTCAACGACAACGAGATCGGGAGCCTCGTCGGCGGCATTCGGGAGCGATGTGGAATCCTGCGAGGGAACAAGCAGCGCGCTGATCAAGCGAAGTGCCTGACGTATTGTTTCGTCTCCTCTATCGGAGTCTTCAAGGAACTGGATCCTGGGAGGGAGCTTGGCCATAAAAGGAAGTGGAAGGTTTTGCGATCACCCGGGTTCGTGCGATGTAATCATGACCGGCTCGTCGTTCCTGGGTGAAAAATGCGAACAGGTAGTTGAAAACGAATACGAGCAGGAGCGGATGAAGAATTGCCAGGGCAAGTGTGACTGCTTTGATCACCGAACGGACGACCGTGGCGCTTGTGGCAAGCGTTTCTCCCGCGTCCGTTCGCACGACCTGCAGCTTGAACAGCAGTTTGCCGGGCGAAGCGCCCTTCGTCAAGAGTTCGGCCGCGGCAAAGTAGATGAGGAGAGTGAGGAGGATGGTGATGTAGATCGAGCGAACGAGTCGTTCGACCGCTTCGGGAGGGGGCGGCGGGGGCTCCAGCGCCTCGTCGGTGTCATTGGATTCCTGGTGCTCCCGTACTTCCTCGGTATACTCCTCGAGCGCTTGCACGGCATCGGGATTCTGGCTTAGGACGAAGAAATTGACGATTGTGACGACGAGCAGGACAACGACGAAGATGTCGGCGGCGAACGCGCCGGCACGGGGCATCAGTCCGGCGTTTCCGGAACGCTGCGGCGAAGAAGGGGATTCACCGTCATCCGCGCTGTGGCTCGGGCCCTGAAATCGATTTTGATAGTCGACCATATATCTCTGCTTATCCTTTGTAAACGCGCAGAAGAGCCTCGGCCATGTGGGACGGTGTTTCGGCGACTTCGACGCCCGCTTCTTTCATTGCCTGGATCTTGGCTTCGGCGGTTCCGCTGCCGCCCGAGACGATCGCGCCGGCGTGACCCATGCGGCGCCCCGGAGGCGCGGTGGCGCCCGCGATAAAGGCGGCGACGGGTTTGCGAACGTGCTTCCTGATGTAGCCGGCCGCCTCTTCCTCGGCTGCGCCGCCGATCTCGCCGATAAGGATGAGGGCTTCGGTGTCCGGATCTTCGTTGAAGAGTTTGACGGCGTCGATGTGGCTCGTGCCGCTGACCGGATCGCCACCGATCCCGATGCAGGTGGATTGTCCGTAGCCGAGCGAGGTAAGTTGCCAGACCGCCTCGTAGGTGAGCGTGCCGGAGCGCGAGATCACTCCGACCTTTCCGGGCTTGTGAATGTAGCCGGGCATGATGCCGATCTTACATTCGCCCGGAGTAATGATGCCAGGACAATTGGGGCCGATCAGGCGTGTCTTGCTTTGGTCGAGTTTGACCTTCACCTCCGACATGTCCTTGACCGGAATTCCTTCGGTGATGCAGACGACCAGGTCGAGCCCGGCGTCGATCGCTTCCAGAATGGAGTCGGCCGCAAAGGCGGGCGGCACGAAGATGACCGAGGCGTTGGCGCCGGTCTGTTTGACCGCCTCGCCCACGGTGTCGAAGACAGGAACCTTCTCTTCGAAACGTTCGCCGCCGCGGCCGGGCGTGACGCCCGCGACGATATTGGTGCCGTATTCGAGACACTGGTTGGAATGAAAGCTTCCGGCTTTGCCGGTGATCCCCTGCACGAGAAGCCGGGTGTCTTTGTTGACGAGAATGCTCATGTGACGGTTGGAAGTGGTTTGTTGGCGATGATGCGCGGCGGGTCCGATTACCTGCCCGAAACGAGGTTGACGATTTTTTTTGCCGCGTCGGCGAGTGTGTCGGCGGAGACGATCTTCAGGTCGCTCTCATCGAGAAGCTTCTTTCCGTCCTCGACGTTGGTGCCTTCGAGCCGGACGACCAGCGGACGATCGAGATGCACCGCCTTGGCGGCTTCGAGAATTCCGGTGGCGATGACGTCACATTTCATGATGCCCCCGAAGATGTTGACGAGGATTCCTTTAACGTTTTCATCCTGGAGAATGATCTTGAAAGCCTGTGTGACCTGTTCGGCATTCGCGCCGCCGCCGACGTCGAGAAAGTTTGCCGGGGATCCGCCGTAGTGCTTGATGATGTCCATTGTGGCCATCGCGAGTCCGGCGCCATTGACCATGCAGGCGATGTTTCCGTCGAGGGCGATGTAGTTCAGATTGGCCTTTGAGGCTTCCACCTCTTTGGGATCCTCCTCGTTGAGGTCGCGGAAGGCGGCGATATCGGGGAGGCGGAACAGGGCGTTGTCGTCGAAACCGACTTTCGCATCCAGCGCGAGCACGTCCCCGTCCGGGGTGGTGATGAGGGGATTGACCTCGACCAGGGACGCGTCTTTTTCCCAGAAGAGGCGGTAAAGGCCGTCGAGAAGCTTGATCGTCCGCTTGACCTGCTCGCCTCGAAAACCAAGGCCGAACGCGATGTTTCGAGCCTGGTAGGGCCGGAGTCCGAGAGTGGGGTCGATGACGGCGCGGGTGATCTTTTCGGGCGTTTCCTCGGCGACCTTCTCGATTTCGACTCCGCCTTCGGTGGAGGCGATGACAACGGGACGCGAGGTTGCCCGGTCCATGACGATCGCGAGGTAGTACTCCTTCTCGATATCGGAGCCCTCGCTGAAATAGACCGTCCTGACCTTTCGGCCTTCCGGTCCTGTCTGGTGCGTGACAAGCGTGTTGCCCAGCATCTTCCGAGCGTAATCGGCGGCTTCTTCCCGGCTTTCGGTGAGCTTGACGCCGCCCTTGAAGCCGTCGGTGAAGGAACCCTTGCCGCGGCCTCCGGCGTGGATCTGGGATTTGACGACGATCAGTCCCTCCGGCAACCGTTGCAGGGCCGAAGCGAATTCGGCCTCATCACTGGCGTAGGCGCCCGCGGGAGCCGGTACTCCATACTTGGCGAAAAGTTCTTTGGCTTGGTATTCGTGAATGTTCATGAAAGTTCACAGTGGAATCTTGTTGGCGAGATTCGCGGAATCAACGACTTTCGCGGGAAGATGGGCATTGAGGAAGGTTTCCTGGCGGCGGGCAAGCTCGTCGATTCCGCCGCGGGCGAGGGCGAGCAGTTGATCGAGTTCCTCGCCGGAAAAGGTCGCTTCCTCTCCGGAACCCTGGACTTCGACATATTGTCCGCCTCCCGTGCGCACGACGTTGAAGTCCACGGAGGCTTCCTTGTCTTCAAGGTAGTTGAGGTCGAGCACGGGTTTGCCGCGGTACACGCCGACGCTGACCGCGGCGATCGAATCGACGAACGGGTCTTCCTCCAGGGCGCCTTCGTTGATCAGGTTTTGAACGGCCATTCGCGCCGCCAGGTAGGCTCCGGTGATCGAGGCCGTCCGGGTGCCTCCGTCCGCCTGAAGAACGTCGCAGTCGATCCAGAGTGTGTGGGCGGTCAGTTTTTTCAGGTCGATCACCGTCCGGAGAGAGCGCCCGATCAGCCTTTGGATCTCAACCCCCCTGCCGTCCTGCCGCCCTCTTGAAATATCGCGCTGCTTCCGATCCAATGTGCTGTAGGGGAGCATGGAGTATTCGGCGGTGAGCCAGCCTCCGGGAACGCCCTGCTGGCGCATCCAGTTCGGCACTTTCTTCTCCAGGCTCGCCGCGCAGATTACCCGCGTTTCCCCGAAACAGGCGAGAACGGACCCCTGGGCGTTCGGCGCAATGTTCGGATGGAACAGTAACGTTCTGAGTTGGTCGGTTTCGCGTCCATCGGGACGGGCAAAATCTGTCATTCGAACCGGTCTAGGGGAGCGCCGCCACCGAGGCAAACGATTTCTGTGGAAAAGGAGTGGTGCGAACCGGTTGGCCCGAAACCGCCGGGCAGGGCGCTAAGCGAACAGTTGCTGCATCTGCTGGAGGGGGAAGTGGCGGCCTGGACAAAGGGTGGTCTCGATCTCGCGGTGCACGAGGAAACGGCAGTTCCCCTTGAGCTTGGTGTCCTTCAGGTGGCGCACCAGTTGGGTGAAGGCGGCAATCTGGTTGCCGGTGGGGCGGGTGTTTTCAAAGTTTCCCACGAGGCAGATGCCGATCGAATTGTTATTGTAGGCCAGGCTGCTGACGTGTCCGCCCTGAATCTGGCGGGTCCAGCGATCGCCGACCTCGATCTCGCCGTCTCCGGAATTGGTGCCGTTCCCGATGATGAAATGGTAGCCGAGTCCGTTGGGCATGTTTCGGTGGCGCCGGTGAAAGCGGTCGAAGATCTCCGCGTTGCCGTTGCCGGTGGCGCTGTGATGACCGATGATGTTTTTCCATCGCTCGGCATTGAAATTCGAAATATCGATCCGGCTCTTCACCGGGTCGAGGAACGAAGATGTCCCGGCACCGGGAATGATCAGCCGCTGGCCCACTCGAATCAGATCGCCGTTCAGGCCGTTGGCGCGTCGGATCGAGGCCACGCTCACCCCGTAACGGCGGGAAATGTGAGAAAGCGTATCGCCGGAACGAACGAGGTGAGTCGTGTTGGCGGTTTCATCGGAGGAGGCAAGCAGTTGCGACCCGGCGGCGGGGACGGCGCATGCACCGAACGCGACGAGCGAAATCCGTTTGATAAATTCCCGCCTTTCCATGTTTAAAACAGTACGAAACCAATTATTGAGCTGAACAGGATTCCGGAAAAAGTCAACACCAGGTTTTTTAAAACCAAGCGATGGCCTGAATGCCGGGCTAACCGGCACGGAGAATGACGATTTTGATGTGGGCGCACCCTGGCAGGGCGCGGATTCGCTCGCGCACTTCCTTGAGATGAAAGTAAAGCTCCTGGCGCACGATGGGGTTGGTCACTCCGACAATCGCGCGCTTGCGCTCGTCGATACGCATCAGCCGGCTGTATTCGGCATTCGCCGTTCCGACCAGGTCGGACCAGTTCTCCATGATCGTGTCTTCCGGAGTTTTTCCGCCTAGCCGGTACTTTTCCATCACCTCCCGCATCAGGTTTTCGGCGGACTTGGGCTCGCGGAGGATGGATCGGCTGCGGTTTTCCGGCAACCCGCGGAGGGCGGCTATCATGTTCTCCACGTTCCTTCCGAATCTCATATGCGCCAAAGGTAGGGAAGGCCGGTCGCCGCTGCAATTGGAAACTCCATTTGGGATTCCAGTCCCGAATCCTGTTCGGAGTTTGTGAGTGACCTGTCCCGTTCAATCGAGAAACGCGGTCAGCGGGCTCGTGGGCCGGGCGTTTTGGCTGATGCTGCTCCGGCCGATCTCGAATGCACAACGTCCCGCGCGCACCGCGGCCGCGAACGCGCGTCCCATCATGCACGGATCCGACGCGACGGCGATAGCCGTGTTAACGAGAACGGCATCGGCGCCCATTTCCATGGCTTCGGCCGCCTGGGACGGCTGGCCGAGCCCGGCATCGACAACGACCGGCACCCGGGCCTGTTCGATGATGATTTCGATCTGAGCGCGCGTTTCGAGTCCGCGGTTACTCCCGATCGGCGAGCCCAGAGGCATGACCGTGGCGACGCCCACGTCCTGGAGACGCCGGGCGAGAACGGGATCGGCATTGATGTAGGGGAGCACGACGAAATCTTCCTTGACCAGGATCTCGGCGGCCTTGAGCGTTTCGATCGGGTCGGGCAGGAGGTAATTGGGGTCGGGATGGATCTCGAGCTTCACCCAGTTCGGCAGGCCCGCGGCTTTCGCCAGGCGGGCGATCCGCACGGCCTCCTCGGCGTTCATCGCCCCGGCGGTATTCGGCATGATCAGGTAGCGATCCGACTCCAGGAAATCGAGTATATTGGCGAAGGGATCGCGTTCGCCGCTGAGATTGGCCCGCTTGAGCGCGACCGTGACGAGGTTTGTTCCCGAGGCGGCAAGCGCGTCGCGCATCGTTTCGTTACTGGAGAATTTGCCCGTCCCGACCAGCAACCGCGAATCAAACGTGCGCTCTGCGATGGTCAGTGGTTGAATGGAAAGGTTGTCCGGCATAACAAACCACTATAATCAGTTTCCTCCGCCTTTCTCCAATGTTTTTTTGCGCCGACGCGGCATCGGAACCGGTCCTGATGCAATACCGGCTTTACGATTCCCGTCGCGAAAGTTTTGCGGGAGCGCGCAAGTTTGATTTTCGCTACTGGAAGCCGACAGCCTCCGAATTGATCGAAACCCGCATAAAGGCGGCGGAGTCTCCCTCGATGTTCATCGCGGTAGCGGTGAACTCGTAAATGTTCCCTTCAACAGGCGTGCCTTCACCGATCACCACATACGGCGCATCACCCCCGGTGTCTTCCCGGAACCAGACATCCGGATCGAGCGACAGCGCCACCTCCGGTACCACGCTCACGCCCTCCGCGTTCGTATCCACGCGGTAGGTTATCGTCAAACGTCCTTCTTCATCCGTGCCGACCGAAGGCAGATCCCCGGCCCCGGCCGGCTGCATCGGATCAAGACCGAAGGCGAATTTGACGCCGTTGGCCACCCCGTCTCCCGCGGCGCTGCCGCTGAAACTCCGGTCGGCGCCCTCGGGAATGTTATCCCCGGCCCACGCGTCGAACTTGGGAGGCTGCGCCACATCGGGGACGAGTTCGACCGTCGCACTCGTGAGCGAGCCGACGATGCCCGCATCCCGCACATCCCCGAAATAGCCGATCGCTGTTCCGACGTTGGGATTGGTCGTCGTGCGGGTGGTTAGAACGTTGCGGGTGGCCCCGTCGTACCAGCCCACGTCAAAGGCGTTCGGTCCCGTGCGGGCGATGAACAGGGAATCGAACGAGTCGACATCTTCCTCCACGGCATCGTAGTCCTCCGTGCCGGCAAACCCGGCGCCAACGATAGAAGTGCCCTCGCCCCGGTTGCGCATGAAGACGTTGATAAAGTCCTCCCGGACATTCTCGACCGGGTGGCTGGCACCGGCATAAAGACCGATGTCCTGCGAGCCGGTGAAGCCCGCAATGGCCGAGGCCCTCCATTCGTAACCAACCCGAAGCGGGACATCCGTGCGGGTAAGGGTGTGCTGCTGCCCACCGGGCCCGGTGATCTGGCCGGTAACGAAGTAGGCGTAGGTGGTTTCCGCCGAAAACGTGTAAGCCGATCCGGGAGGGAAGGGATCGGTTGAGCTATAATCTCCCGATGCTCTCCACCTTTCCCCGACGCCATTTTCGACAACGGCCCGTTCACCGGCGGCGTGCCAGCTCGTCAGCCAGTAAACCGAACCACTGCTGATCTCGACCGGTTCGATCAACGCGCCGGAGTTCAATCCGGGTCCGAGAGAAAATTCCCCGGTTTCTCCAAGGAGTTCTCCCGGTGATCCGCCGTCGTCGGCGTAGATCGCCATTCGAATATCGCCGCTGCCTGCAGCCCAGCGGGCGTTCATGGTGTCGGCGGTCATTGAAACGTCGGCGACAGCGCGGATGGCGGAGATATTTCCAGTCGAATCCAATCGGTCCTGCGGGCCATCTTCCATGCCCACAACAGCTTCCTGGCCTTCCACGTCTTCCACAAAGCCGCTGTTGAGCCGGAGAGCGCCGCCCACGGTCTCCCACTCGGTCTCATCGCTTCTGTCCGCGCCCAGGACTATCGTCGCCGTATATGCATCAAGACCCTCGTCAAAGTTTTCGGTAAGGGGATTCAGGTTGATCGTGAAACCGGGAGCATTCGGGGAATCCATATCGCTCTCGACGCGGTACCGTGAAACGCCATCATTCGGCTCATCGCCTTCGCTCATTCGAAACCAGATCTTGCCGCCCGCCGAAATGGGATTCCCGTCCTGATCATAGAAACCTTCGAGCATCTCCTCCGTGAGATCGATGTTAAAGGTGCCCGGATCGTCATCAGGAGTAACCACCTGAAGGTCAACCGTGCGAACGAATTCGCGGGTGTCCTCCCCCGGAGCCGCCCAATGAATATCTTCGGGATCCGCGACGTCTGGCGGAGTGATATCCGGGTTGAAGATGTAGAGTTGAACGGCCCGGTTGTGGCCCGATTCCGTCAGCGTAAACGTGTAGGTCCCGCCAGTGATGCCGGCGCCGTTCTCGACTGCGGGAAGCTCGAATCCGTGAACCGGAGCTCTCGCATTACGACCTTCCGGCGACCCGGAACTGCCAATGATCTCTTCGGCGCTTGAATTATAGTGCAATTCCGGAGGGTCCCAGTTGGTGCCGAAATTGAGGCGGAAATGATGCAGGTCGGTCAGCTCGGCCGGCAACACCCATGGCGGGGTCTCCCCGGAATCCGGGTCGAGACCAAACTCCTCGACGCGGGCATTCACGTAGTCCATCGCCGACATCGCGGTCCACCCAAACCGGTCGATCGCTTCTCCATAACGACGATCGTCGTACACGGTGGCGGCGGTGACGACAGGATGCCGCATGCGCGACCCATCCCAACTAACGATTTGTTCATAGGGCCAATCGCTCGGTCGATCAACATACGGCAGGGCGAAATCCAAGGCTGCTTTTAAGGCCGGGGATTCGGCGTTTGGATAGTGGAACAAATCAATGCCCAGCCGCTCGGCGATAATCGCGAGATTCGTAATATGGCCAAGGTTTCCGGTCGTGTAGTTCCAGCTCCTCGTCCGGCTCAATTCGGCAGGCATACGGCCGTCGGCTTCGATTTGAGAATCGAATCGTTCTTTGGTCACCCTCTCGATCCAATTCCGTGCCCAGTCATCGCGCCCGACGAACCTGGCAATGGACAGGATCTGCACGTCATAGGAGGTGCCGTGGTTATTGCCCATCGCCGCTTCGTCTTGCCCCTGGGGATGCTCGACCAGCCAGTCCAGGTAGGTCTCGAACCAGGCGACAATCTCTGTTTCGATGTCGGACGAATAACTCCCGGATCCCCGCAGGAGCCGAATCGAATCGACCAGGAACGCATTTCTGAGTGTATCGATAATGCCAATCCCCCTCCCGGTGCTTCTTCCCGGGATCGCTTGCGCATAGAGCAGGTGCGGGTTCATTTTCGTCTCCTCATCGAGAAACCAGACACGGAGCAGTTTGACAGCATGCTCCGCGTATCTCTCCCGGTTCGTCAATGCATAGGCGAGCGCCACCGTTCTCACCGCATGGATCATATTCTGTTTGGGGTGCCGGTCCGTACCTTCACGAAACTCAGGATTCACCTCGCCATCACGGTGAACGTAGGGCAGGCCGTCCTCAGTGTCGGGATTCGGCCACCAGTAAGGCCCCATGCTGAAAAAGTCATTAGGTGTCCAATCCTCATGAACCTGCACCGAGGGGGTTTGGAAAGTGACCGAATACGTTTTGCCGTCATTCAAAACGGCATCCGCATCCGTGATCGCCTCCGCACGAGCCGCGGCAAGGTCCGAGTTCGCGGGCGCCGATCTGAGCTCTTCCAGACGCTCGGGACTGAGATATGAAAAATCGGTTGCCGCCAGTCCATGCGCGAGACCACAGGCTATTATTAAGAACACAGTCGCGATTCGCATGATCAATTCCAGTTTTGAAGGTTAATCGGCGCGGGTGCGAAAACGCCACCAGAAGGCGCCGTCGTTGATCGGTCCAGTGGCTTGTCCGCCGACCTTCATGGCTCCGGCATCGATTAAAATATAATAGTGCGTATCCGGCTCGAGTCGTGGAATGTTTTCAAACCTTGCCACGTTTTCGCCTTGGGAGGGATGGGATGCGTCCGGGTCCAGTTCCCAGACCGGTGTTTCATCGTCGCTGACCTTGAAAAGCCGGATGAGCCGGTTCTCCGTGTTCGAAAAAGCCACGGGTCGACTGAAACGCAGTTCGAGACGGTCACTGCCGGGATCGACGAGTTTCCCGTTCTCGGGAAACATGCCGGCAAAATGGGGCAAGACCATTCCGAAACGATGCCACCCCCACGCGTGTTGATGGTCGTGAACGGGCCGACGTTCTTCAGGCTGCATGCCGATTTCTTCGGCGTAGTTGTGCCAGGCGTTGATCAGGCGGTTTCGCAGCTCGGGCTTGCGGTCGGAGAGATCGAACTGTTCGGTCCGGTCTTCCTTTAAGTTGAACAGTTTCCAGGGTCCGTTGTGAAAGGAGGTGACTTTGTGGTCGCCCTCGATCCAGGCGCGGGATTGAGTGAACCAATGAAATCGCGGCGGCGGCTCAAACGCTTCGTCCCGCTTCAAAGCGCTCAGAAAACTGAGGCCCGTCAGCGGCTTGAAATCATCGTTCGGATCCTGTGACGGCGGGAGCCCTCCCGCGACCTCCAGAAATGTCGGATAGAGGTCTGTGAAATCCGCCTCGATATCGACGATGTTTCCCTCTCGGTGTGAGAGCGCCTGCGGCCATCGGACGATAAAAGGGACCGCCAGGCCTCCCTCATAGCTGGTTTGCTTGTAATAATTGAAGGGAGCGTTTTGCACCCATCCCCAACCGTTGCTGACGGTCTGGTTGCTTCGGGGCTGCCATGGAATCTGGAGATGATGTCGATGAATGCTGCCGTTGTTGTAGTAGCCTCCATTGTCGGAAGCGAATATCACGATCGTGTCGTCGTGCAGGTCTTGTTCATCGAGAAAGGCGAGCAGGCGACTGACTCCCTGGTCCATTTCGTCCACCATCGCCGCATAAGCCGCCATTCGCATGTCCTCGGTGTCTCGCCGGAAATCCGTCATCTCGTCCCATCGGAAGATCTCCGGGCCGGGCGCCGCCGGTTTCCAATCCTCATGCAGGAGCCCCATTTCCCGCAGGCGTTCGAGGCGGCGATTCCGGATGACTTCAAAGCCTTCCCGATATCGGCCCCGGTATTTTTCATAGGTTTCCTCTTGCGCCTGCAACGGATGGTGGGGGGCATTGTAAGAGACGAACATGAAAAACGGCTGTTCCATCTCCAATGCCTCCCGCATGTACGCTATGCTTTGATCGGTAATGCGGATGGTGGAGTCGAAATCTTCATCGAAATCCCCATACGGTTGGTCGTCGAGGTACCAATCAGGGCCGCCAACGTAGGCATCGGTCATGCCGCCGAGAAAACCGTGGAAGCGGTCGAAAAAGCCTTCGGAAACCGGATGAGGATCGCCGGCGTGCCACTTGCCGGCTGTGTAGGTCCGGTAGCCCGCTTCCCGTAACGCCTGGGGCAGAGGTTTAACCCGCT
This sequence comes from Opitutales bacterium, assembly GCA_007130045.1. GTDB lineage: Bacteria > Verrucomicrobiota > Verrucomicrobiia > Opitutales > T3Sed10-336 > PXDC01. The sequence goes on along the minus strand of SLTG01000001.1, from coordinate 6,859 downwards.
CGTAATCCTCCCCGCTGGCCTGGTGAGGCATTCCGGAAAGTATGGTCACGCGACTCGTCACACACATGGGCGTCGCCCGAAAATGGGAAAAGCGGATGCCCTCCTCGGCCAGACGATCCACGCTCGGAGTGTCGATTTCTCCTCCGTAGGCGCCCGCATCGGAATACCCCATGTCATCGACGAGAATGAAAAGGATGTTGGGGCGCGGCTCGGCGGCGGCGGCGGGGGTGGTCCAAAGAATGGCAATGGCAAGCAATGCCAGGAGAAAAACCTGCCGGATGTACATTCTGGACGATATAGGTTTTACTCACCAATAGTCAAGCTTGTATCCGATTTCCAGATCGTCCGGAGAGGGGTTTCACTCTCGGTTGGCCCGCGCGGTCCGCCCGCCCCTCGACTCTTGCTATCGCCGTTTCCGGCAGGCGGGATTTTTATTTGGTGCGGTGATTTGCGATTATTTGGCAAGGGATGGATGGGTGATGCTGAAACTGCCCGTGTAGTGTCGCCCGACCTTGAGCCTGCCGGATGCGGCGGAAAACGTGGTTCGAATTCGAACCACGTTTCCCGCCATTTCCGCAGCGGCCGGGCATATTCACCCGGCCGCCTTTTTTCAACCCAACCTTGCAACCTCGTTATGCCGAATGGAATGCGGGAAGATGAATGTAATGTTGTTCGGCGGAACGCTCCAGGAGGCAGCCGTGGCTGCGGCGGATCCTGGGCGGTTATTTCGCGAGCCCGACAGATTCCTCAGCGGGAGCTTCCGCCGCGATTGGAACTTCCGAGATCGTACGGAGAATCCTCGCCGCAATCTGATAGGGATCTCCCTGGGAATTTGGACGTCGATCCTCGAGGTACCCTTTGTATCCGTCGTTGACGAAGCTGTGCGGCACACGGATCGAGGCTCCGCGGTCGGCGACGCCCCAGGAGAACTTGTCGATCGACTGGGTTTCGTGCAGACCGGTCAGCCGCAGGTGATTGTCCGGTCCGTAAGCGGCGATGTGTTCGTCCTTGTTCTTTTCAAAGGCGTCCATCAGTTTCTTGAAATACTCTTCGCCACCGGCTTCCCGCATGTATTTCGTGGAGAAGTTACAGTGCATGCCGGAACCGTTCCAGTCACCCAGGAAGGGTTTGCAGTGCCACTCGACGTCCACCCCGTACTTTTCGCAAAGGCGAAGCAGGAGGTAGCGTGCGATCCACATGTCGTCCGCGCACTTCTTCGATCCCTTCGCGAAGATCTGAAATTCCCACTGGCCCTTGGCGACTTCAGCGTTGATTCCCTCGTGATTGATTCCCGCTTCGAGGCAGAGGTCGAGATGCTTGTCCACGATTTCCCGGGCGACGTTGCCCACGTTCGCGTAACCGACGCCGGTGTAGTATTCACCCTGCGGATTCGGAAATCCGTCATGGGGCCATCCGAGCGGACGCTTGTCGTGGAACATGAAGTACTCCTGCTCGAAGCCGAACCAGGTGTCCGGATCGTCTTCGATCGTGGCGCGCATGTTCGAAGGATGGGGCGTCTTGCAGTCGGGCATCATCACTTCGCACATCACGAGAAACGCATTGTCGCCCCGGCCCGCGTCCGGATAGAGCCCCACGGGCTTGAGCATGCAGTCGGAACTGTGTCCTTCCGCCTGCTGCGTCGAGCTGCCGTCGAATCCCCAGATCGGGCAGTCCTTGACTGATTTCGGCGCGTCGTTGGCGATACGCGTTTTTCCGCGAAGATTGGGAACCGGCTGGTAGCCATCGAGCCAGATGTATTCAAGCTTGTATTTTGCCATATTCGTCCAGGTGTTGTCTTGTCAGGTTTTGTGAATCCCGCTTGATTGCCCCTTAAGAAGAGGAAGGGATTGATTTCAACGCAACCAAATAAAAGCAGGTGTTATGCCAAACTCGAAAATCGGGCCGAAATGGCATATTTTGACCACCGGGGTTGCTTTTTGACCGAAAACGGGAAAAAAACGGACACATGAGGGATATGAAAGACTCCGCCGTGGCCTCCGTGCGCATCGGATTCGACGGGTTGGTCCACAAACGCTATCGCGGCCCCATGGCCGCGGAGCGTTACAACAACGAGCTTCGGATTCTCCGTTACCTCGAAGAGAAGGGCTGCGATTTCGTTCCGCGGGTGTTGGAGGAGCATCCGGAGAAGCTCTACCTCGTGACCACGAACGCCGGGAGAATCGCGCCCAGGATCGGCGAAGAAAAAATGAATCGGCTCTTCGACGAACTCGAGTCCTTTGGCGTGCGGCACGACGACCGGGCCGCACGGAATATCACTTACAACCCGCAGACGGGCCGGTTCTGCATCATCGACTTCGAATTCGCCTTGATAAAGGAGACGGGCGAAGGGTTGCGACTGAAGGATGTCGAAGCCGCCGTCAAGAAGAACAAGCGGTCATCTGAATAATCCGCCTGCCATGGCCGACACCCATCATCCTCCGAACGCGCCCGACTCCTCCCCGCCCGCCAGCCTTCTCTGGTCGGGTGTGAGCGATGTCGGACGGTTTCGAAAGAATAACGAGGACGCGTTTCTCGCGCTCAGGTTGGACGGCCGGGAGGTGGTCCGTCTGGGTAAAACGGGCCGGGCCACGCTGGAACGCGAAGACTTCGTGTTCGCCGTCAGCGACGGTATGGGAGGTCACAAGGCGGGCGAGTTCGCGAGTCGTATCGCAGTCGAAAAAATCACCGCGCTTGCACCCGCGGTTTTTCGCCTTGGCGCCATGGGAATGCGTCGCGGCTCCGGAGATTTCCTCGATCACCTGTTTACGGAAATCCACAGCGCCATCATTGCCATGGGGAGGGCATACGAGGAATGCAGCGACATGGGCGCGACCCTCAGCCTTTGCTGGTTTCAGCCGGAATGGATGCATTTTTGCCATGTCGGCGACAGTCGCATCTACTACCTCCCCAAAGCCGGCGGCATCAAGCAACTCACCGAAGACCATACTCACGTCGGCTGGCTGCTGCGAACCGGACGGATCACGGAGGCGCAGGCGCGCTTTCACGCGGGCCGGAATCAGCTCAGTCAGGCTCTCGCCGCGGGAAGCAACCGGATCGATCCCCAGCACGGCGCAACCGGCTACGAGCCGGGCGACCGGTTTATAATTTGCACCGACGGACTCATCGACGGAATTTCCCCCAACGGTATCGACCACCTGATCCGGGACCGCCCAAAGCGCATGCAACACCTCTCGCCTGCTGAGGGTCTCGTCGCCGACAGCGTGCAGGCTTCAGGAAAAGACAACACCACAGCCGTCGTCGTGGAAATCGAAGGATAAACCCGTTGGAGTTTCCAAAGGCGCGAAAAACAACGCCGACTTTCGAAAACCCAAGCCCGGCGGACTGCTGGTTTCGCACTTCGTGCCCGGTACGGAATCATTGCGCATTATAGACTTTAATTCCCCTGTCCCTGCTCAAGTTTCCGAAGGATTTCGAACCGCGGGTCGGTGTCCGGATGACGGATTGCGCGTTCCTCACCCAGGATCTTTTTTCGCAGATCCGTGAACGGAATCTCTCGCACCTCCTCCTCGGGATCGTATTCGGGATTCAACGCGGGCATGTATTTGACGGCGACGTTGTCGTCGATCCAGTCGTTCAGCTGAACGAAAAGTTCGCGGGTTAATTCCGGCTTGCTCTCCTTCAGGTTGTCCCGTTCGAACGGATCCCGGCTGATGTTGTGCAGGTAAAGTCTTCCGTGCCAGTCATAAATCAACTTGTGGTCGCCTCGCTGGATCGTCGAGTGCGGGGTCAGGGGAAGATTGTCATCCGGGTGCAAGGGCACGACATTCAGCGGATAATGCCAGTAAAACGTGTCGCGCGGATAACCCTCCGAGGTGTTCTCCGGATCGTTGAAGAGGGGAACGAGGCTGCGCCCATCGATGCCGACGTCACCGTAAAACGGCTCCAGGTCATAGCCGGCGACTTCAAGCAAGGTCGGAAAGATATCGCTCGATTCGACCGCCGCATCCGACCAGACTCCGCCGTCAATGACGCCCGGCCAGTGCATCATCAGGGGAACCCGGACGCCACCCTCGAACATCATCGCCTTGCCGCCCTTCAGGGGAGCGTTGCTCGTAATGGGAACTTCTCCTTCGCTTCTCACCCAGGAAACCCCTCCGTTGTCACTCATGAAGATGAAGAGGGTGTTTTCCTCCACACCGAGTTCGTCGAGGGTCGCGAGGATTTCCCCCACCGAATCATCAAGGCTCTTGATCATGGCGGCATAGACGGGATCGTGATGGCCGTTCCACCCGCGGGTCTCCTTGTCTTCAAAGTATTCGACGTATTCCTGCTTTCCCTGAATTGGCGTGTGAACCGCGAAGTGGCAGAAATAGAGCAAAAAAGGCTCCTCCGGACGTTCCTCGGTTTGGGAACGAATGAAACGGACCGCCTGGGCGGTCAGTTCATCGGTCAAATACTCCTCCCCCGTATCCGGGCCGGCGTCGCCCCAATGCAGTTCGTCTTGCGGCATTTCCGCGTAGTGTTTGTTCGTTCGATTCCAAAGCCCGCGCCAATTGAAATAAGGCGAGCCGCCGGCATCGAAGAAGCTGATGCTCTCGAATCCCTGATCGTGCGGCTGATAGCCCTCGGCGCCGTGTCCGCCCACGTGCCATTTGCCGATGAATACGGACCGGTAGTCCTCCAATGCTTCGGCGAACGTGACCTCGTCACGCCCCCGATCGGCGGGCTGTCCTGACGGCAGGGCAAGCAGGGTGGACCCGTTGAGCAAGGCCTGCGGAGTCTCGATATCATCCCCCCAATACACAGCATCCTGCGACAGGTAACCTTCCGGCGGCGTCATGCTCCGGCTGTACCATGATCGGGCCGTGTGCGGCGTGGCGGTGGTGAATCCGAGCCTGGCGGCGTTCTTTCCCGTGAGCAGGCTGGCCCGGGTGGGCGAGCAAAGGTGGGTGGCGTAGGCGCGCGAAAACGAGAAACCTTCACTCACCAGGCGGTCCATGTGCGGCGTCTCATAATACTGCCCGGCGGCGGGAACGCCCGTGACGCGCTCCGCATAAGCGTTGATATCGACATAACCGAGATCGTCCGCCAAAATGAAGACGATGTTGGGGGGCCGGTTTTCAGCGGTGGATGCTGTTGCCGCAGGAGTAATCATCCCTGCGGCCGCAAAGAGGCCGATGGCGCATTTGGAGACGAATTCAGAGGGTCTTTCAACAGGAGGCTTCATAAAGGAATGGAATTGATAATCGACTTTCCGCCGGCGCGGGTTCCTGAACATCCGTCGAATATCCGGAAGTCAATTCATCCATCGCCACGGCACGGGCGAAAATTTTTTTAGAACATAAAAGGCTGATTCACAGAATAATAAGAAAATTACCATCCGGTGTCGAAAAAAAATTTTTGAACCGACCAAAAATTTTCCCTATGATTTGCGTTGCACGCAAATTGTATCGTTTTATTTTCCCTCCAAATACCAATCGAACCCGAAGCGTCCCGTGAAGACTACCTCCCCATATCCGCGTTTACTTTCCGGCACGCGCTGGTTTGCAAACAGGACCGCCGGCGGTCTGCGCGGAGCAGGCAGCGAAGAACCATTCGTTCGTTTTCCTGCCTCTCCGTTTGTAAGACGAGGGGCCGGTGCGGAACGGTGTGATCGCGGTGGTTGTGTGGGAGTAGAGAAAGCGCCACACGCACACACACACACACTCTCTCTCTCTCTCTAACGTTAAGCCCTTTAACGTTCTCGCGGCCCCGTCATTATCCGGAGAAACCGGACCATCGTTGCCGGTTCGCTTTTCGTCGCGGATGGAGGCACGCTCTTGTTGGAAGGCCGGGAAGACGTCAGGTGTTGACTGTTGACAAATGTGATTTCTTTTATCCTGATAGGAAGGCCGGGAAGACGTCAGGTGTTGACTGTTGACAAATGTGATTTCTTTTATCCTGATAGGAGGATGGCCAGGCCGTTGAGAGTTGAGTTTGCGGGAGGGTGTTACCACGTGATCAACCGGGGGAACTACCGGCGGAGGATTTTCGAGGGGAAAGGGGCGGCGGAGGCATTCGAGCGCACCCTGTGGGAGGCGGCCGAAAGGTATGGGTGGGCGCTTCATGCGTATGTGGTGATGGGAAATCATTTTCATCTTGGAATCGAACTGAACGAGCCGAACCTGAGTGAGGGGATGAAGTGGTTGCAGGGGACATGGATTCGTCGCTATAATCGTTTTCGAAAGTTGGTGGGACGGCCGTTCCAGGGGAGATACAAGGCGTTGATGGTCGAACCGGGGCATTGCTTCGCTCAGGTCTGTCATTATATTCATCTTAATCCTGTGCGGGCCGGACTGGTGAAGTCCGATCACGCGATCGATTACCCGTGGAGCAGCTTGCCGAAGTTCGTATCGAAGAAACGGCCGGAATGGCTCGATCCCGCAACGGTGCTTGGGGAGTCGGGCGGCTTGGCCGATACGAAACGTGGCTGGAGGAAGTATCAGGAGTATCTGGAATTTCTCGCGACCGACGATGTTGCCGGCAAAGAACTTGTCGCCCGAAAGATGAGTCGCGGGTGGTGCATTGGTGGTCGGGAGTTCAAAGAACATGTACGCCAGGAAGCCCGGGAGAGGGGAGCGGAATTGGACCGGATGCGTTTCGAGGGGCTGGAAATGGAGGCGTTGAGAGTCGAGCGTGAAGCGTATTGGGAGGAGACCTTGGAACAGGCGGCAACCTTGGCGAAAATCGACTTGGATAATCTGCCCCGGCCTAAATCCGCGGTCGAGAAATGCCTGCTTGCATCGGTGATGAAGCGACGTACCTCGGTAACGAATGGTTGGCTGACGAAAAGGCTGGGTATGGGGCAAGCGGCCTCCGCCAGCCAATTCTCCCGAAGGTGGATGTTGGAAGAACGTCG
>SLTG01000084.1 GCA_007130045.1 Opitutales bacterium | reverse complement strand
GCAGTGAAGCGGGCGGGCGGGGAGATGGGCCTTGCGCAGCTGCTTCGCTGCCGTGTGCGTTATTTCAGTGCCGGGGCGGTGATCGGGACGAAGCTGTACGTGGAAGGGGTGATTAAAGGCAGCGCGGATTATTTCGGAAGCGGCAGGAAAAGCGGAGCCAGCCGAATGCGGGCGCAGGCGTTGAAGGATCTTTACAGCGGGCGCAACCTGCGGCAGGACGTATTCGGATAATTTTTGGTGCACGAAGTCCGGTGCCACGGATATCGCAGTAGATCCGCTTTTAATCTGGGGCCAGGCCTTCGTTACTCAATGCCGCAAGACAAGGGCCTCATGAGCGTTCGATTAGAACCATAAATGGGTGCGGGGTTGTTGAAATGCCCATGCGCGATCCCTCACGGCGATTCAATGGTCCGGCCGAGATGAAATTCAACAAAACGCATCTGCAAGCACTAAATCTTACCCGTGGACCGGCAACGCTTCCGGAAAGGTGAACAGTGCGGCTATTATTCAAGGGGGCCTGGAACAGCCGCTATTTTCGGCAACCTTGCTATTTCGGACACGGCGGCGCCCGCTTCATTGCGGCGGCTCATGTACGCCGCTTTATTTCATCAGCATACTTTAAAAGGATATTCGGGCTTCATGCCACCTGGATGGGGAACACCTTTCTGGACATGGAGCGTTCTGTGATTTATATTAAAAGGCGAAGGTTGCAATTTCGATTTAGTCCTGAACGCATTGACCTATTGTATTAGTAAAAGAAGATGTTTTATTGTCTCATGCCGCGCGTTACGACAGTGGTTATTCGTCATCCCAAAGAAAGACTGTCCAAGTGCAGCCTTGTTCCGCTGCACGGGCGTTCGGATATGATCTTTTATAAGGCGACGAAGGGGTTTCGTTTTGACGCTACGAGTTACATCCTGTTAACTTTGGGAGCGCCGGTGCTTTCCGCGGCCGATGGTAAGGGTTGTCCGCGACTGCTTCTGCTGGACGGCACTTGGCGGTACGCAGGGCAGTTGGAAAAGTATCTTGACGGAGACCCGATCCGTCGCAGTCTTCCGAAGAATATCTGTACCACGTATCCAAGAGCCAGCAAGCTGTTTGAGGACCCCGAAACCGGACTGGCATCGGTGGAAGCGCTTTATGCGGCGCGAAGGATCCTGGGCGATGACGATCCGACGTTGCTGGAAGGTTACCGGTGGAAGGACGAGTTTCTGAAGAATTTCAATGATCCGGCTGAAACTCGATTCAACAAAAGCGCATCTGCAATCACAGAATCTTACTCTTGAACTGGCAACGCTCCTGGGGAAGTGAAAAATGCGGCAATATTCAAGAGGGGCCTGTGACAGCCTCTAAATGCGACGAAGCATAGCTACCGAAGGTTGTTGAAGACCACTTGGTTCAGACCAACGGCCTGAAGTTCTGGAATTTGAGTATCCTCCCTCCGGAATGCCGAGTGTGTGTTTTCATCATAAATCCGGCGGTTGAATCAGAAAGAACGGTTGCTGGCCGTGTGGGTCTTGCCGGTTTGAGTAGGTAAAAATTCAGCGCGTGACTTCGCTTTACCGGTCGCGCTTCCGGTTCAATGTTGATCCCACTTGGCGTTGATCGGTTCGTGGGTCTGTGGGTCCTTTATTCGATTGCGATAGGGTGACCGGTCAATCCATGCCGGTAACCTCCGCTTCGAGGTGCCGGTCCAGCCATTCGATCATTTCCGTGAGCACGTGTTCGACTGACTGGCGAGCGATGTAAGAGTGACTTTCGTGAGGGAGCATCACGGTCTTGCAACGCCGCCGGTTCCTTTCAGCGCCTGAAACATGCGTTCACTCTGCATCGAGTAGGTGCCGGGGTTGTTGTCTTCCCGCCCGTGAATCAGGAGTACAGGGGCCGTGATTCTTTCGGCATAATTAAACGGACTCATGCGTTGGTAGGTGTCCCGCGCCTCCCAATAGGAGCGCGGTTCCGCTTGGAATCCGAACGGGGTGAGCGAGCGGTTGAAAGCGCCAGAACGGGCGATTCCCGACTGAAAAAGATCGGAGTGAGCGAGGAGGTTCGCCGCCATGAAGGCGCCGTACGAATGACCGCCGACGGCGATGCGACCACGTTCGGCAACACCTATTTCCACGATTTTTTCGACCGCGGCTTCGGCGCTGGCCACCAGTTGTTCAATATAGGTGTCATTCTGCTCGATGTCACCCTCGCCGATAATGGGCATGGCGGGTCCGCTGAGAATCGCATAGCCCTGGGTCAGCAGGAATAACGGCGACGCAAAGGCGGGACGGCTGAAACGATTCGCGGAATCGCGCACTTGGGCGGCCGCAGCAGCGTCGCGAAACTCCCGCGGATCAGCCCACACCAGCATCGGCAGTGGACCGTCGCGTCCGGGGTCGTACCCTGGAGGGGTGACGAGGGTCGCGCTGAGAAAAACCCCGTCCTCGCGCGGATAGGTGATGATTTCGCGCTGAATTCCGGCGAGTTGCGGCGCGGGATCCGGAAAATCGGTGAGCGCCCGAACATATTGATCGTCCAGGTGAAGCAAATAGTAGTTCGGCGGATCCTCAAGGGATTCCCTCCGGGTGACCAGTTCCCGTGCATCCGGATCCCGGATCGCCGCAACATGCTCGTAATAGGGATCCGTCGAACGCCACAGGCGCCGGGTCTCGCCGCTCTCCAGGTTGAGCCTGTCAATGAATGGGTAATCTCCGTCCGGTAAGGCGCCGTCCCCCCGGAGGAAGATTGCTTCTCCGGTCGAATCAAAACGCAGCACGGAGCGGCCCGCCTCATTTCGTCTTGTGACGGCCGAACCCGGATCGCCGTACCGGTCTTCCGCGGATCGGTCCCAAAGAATTCGTGATCCGGATTCCGGATCGGCGGGATTGACGAGGTGGGTTCTGGTGCGACTGGTGGTCCTCCAGATCGAATGGACCAGAGCGCGGTCGTCGCGTCCCCAGTCAACTCCTTGGTAGCGTTGATTGAGGTCGATTAAAACACGGGGTTCGCCGTCAAAGGGAGCGCTCAACATGTACACGCGCTCGCGTGTTTCGGCCGCTCTTCGCGCGTCACCGCCATCCATCGCCTCCGCCCAGACCAGCGTCGCATTCGCGTCGCCGCGCCAATGGACGAAACGCGGACCCGTTCGCACCATGTCGCGTCCAATTGGCGGAAGCACGATATCGGTTCGGTCCTCCACCTGGTAAACCAGGGTTCCGCTGCGGTCGAGAACGTTGGTTTCAACTGCGAAAGCGAAAATCGGGGGCTGGTAGGTGTATGGCCGTTTGACCTTCCAGAGGAGTACGTACCTGCCGTCTGGAGAGACGCTGATTTGACTGAAGACGCCGGGTTCGCCGAGAGCGGTCTCCGCGCCGCCGTCCACGGGAACAATCGCCGGCTGTGAGGTGAAATAGTACTCGAAGAGGGCCTCATCGTGCGGGCTGGCGAGGAGGTCCTGGTGGGTGCGGACCGGATCGGGTTGCCCTGTCGATTCTTGGATTACGGGTCCCGCCGGCGCGAGCGGTGCTTTCGGTGCGGGCCCGCGGCCGTCGGGGACGCGCCGGATGAGGAGGGATTCCCCGCCCGGCATCCATTCAAAGGGCGTTCCAATCGTCGCATTGAGTTCAGGACCGGTTACGCGGCGGGCGGCCCCGGTTGCGGTTTCCGCGAACCAAAGTTCGATCCCATCGGCCGTTGTGAGTGTGAACGCGATTCTTGACCCGTCGGGCGACCAGGCCGGGGAGGAAATCAACGCGTTTTCATGAAGCCGGGCTTCACGTTCCTCCCCGCTATCGATATCCCGAAAGACAATTCCCAGAAAGAACATGGACCGACTCGGACCGTTTGTCACGGGATTGATCCGTGTGCCCGCAAGCCTCAATTCCGGTTTGGCCAGGCGTTCGATCGGAGGCATCGCTTCGCGTTCGAATATGGCCAGCATATTTCCGGTCGGATCGATCGATACCGAAGGCGGCGGGGGCGTGTCCAGGATTTGGGGAATCGGGTCCGGGGCCGTGCGGTAGCGTTCGATTCCGCGGTCGGAATCCGCGAACGACGGATTTGCGGCACAGACGATCAGTAGAATCGCAAACCGGAAGGGCAACGTGTCCTTTGAAAAGTCAAAAGCGGCCATTAAGCTTGCGGCGGAAAGCGCGATAGATTGAACCGGAGTGTATCGGGGTTTGCCGACTTGGATCAGAACAGCGCGTTCGCGGTGATGCCGACCGCGGTGATCGGTCCCTGGTCGCCGAGTCCGTCGATCGTGCGTTCGGCTTTCTGAAGGACGGCCTGAAGGTCGTGATAGAGTGTGTCGTCGGCGAGAAGCCTTCCCAACGTGCCTTCGCCGGCCGCGAGTTTGTCCGAAACCTCTCCCAGGTTCCGGGCGATACGGCGGATTTCCCCTGCCGTATCCTCGTCATAAAGCAGGGCGCCGATCGTCCCTTCTCCGCTTTTGACCTGTGTGACGATTTCGCGAAGGTCAGCGAACAATTCGTTTGCGGCGGCGGCGGTTGATTCGAAGTCTCGGCCGATGTTCATGAGGGATTCGTAAGCCTCGTCGTCGTGAATCAGTTTTCCGAGGGTACCTTCGCCGGTAGCGAGGGCATCGGAGACGCCGCGAAGGTTTTCAAGGGTCTCGCGGAGGTTTTCACGGTTTTCGGTGACCATGGCGTTGAGATTGCGGACGAGCCCGTCGTCGTCTTCATCCCCAGTGATCTCCGCGATTGCCCGACTGATATCGTCAAAGAATCCCTCGACCCGTTCGGTCATGTCGCCGAGGGTTGCGAATGCCTCGTTGAAGTCGGGTGTTGATCGCGTCGTAAGGGAGTCCCCTTCGGCGAGATTGACTTCGCTTTCACCGACACGAATTCCGATGAAGTTGCTGCCGAGCAGGCCCGCCATTGAGATCGTCGCCACGGAATCCTCCGGGATGTCGACTCCCGGCTGAATCGTCATCACCGCTTCTCCGCGACCGCGGACAAGGCGGGTTTCGGAGATCGAACCAATCCTCACGCCGGCCATGCGGACTTCGTCGCCGACCTTGAGCTGTTTCAAGTCGTCGAATTGCGCGGTCACCCGGTAACCGTCCTCACGGAAGAAAACGCCTTCACCAAGGGCCTGATAGACGACCCAGATCAGGACGACTCCGAGAATAAAAAACAGACCCACCCGGGCGGCATTCAAGGTATTGCTCATCGCGAATATTCTTTCTTTTTGAAACGAGGATTCTTTATGTCGATCACCGGATTGAGAAAGTCTTTTACCCTTGGATTCTCGGTCTTATTGATGTTTTCCGGCGTGTCCACTTCCAGCAAGTCGCCGTCCATCAGAATGGCGACCCGGTCTGCGATCGTCAAGGCCAGGTCGCGGTCATGGGAAACCACCAGGCTCGTGACCCCGAATTCCGCGCGAAGGTCCGCGATGATCTCGCTGATCGTCGCGCCCATTGTTGGGTCGAGTTCAGAAGTCGGCTCGTCGTAGAGGATCAGTTCGGGTTCCATTACGAGGGCCCGGGCGATCGCGACCCGCTTGCGCATCCCGCCGCTGAGTTGCGAAGGGAACTTTTCGGCGGCATCCTCCAGTGAAAGGGTTTCGAGCGCCTTCATCACTTTTCCCCGAAGGGTCTTTTTGTTGTAAAGGCGGTGCTCGCGCGGGTAGAGCGCGAGGTTGTCAAACACGCTCATCGAATTAAACAATGCGCCCGCCTGGAAAATCAGCGCCATGTGGACCTGTGTGCGCGTCTTCGGATCGGAAATGTCCTTGCCGTCGATCAGGATGCGGCCGTTGTTCGGTATCTCCAGGCCCGCGACGTGCTTGAGCAGGACACTTTTTCCGGACCCGCTCGGACCCATGATGACGAAAATTTCCCCGGGTTCGACTTCGATCGAGATATCGTTGAGGACTTTGACCGAATCATAGCTCTTGCTGAAATTTTCGACTTTCAGCCCGATGGACGCTCGTTCTATTATTTCCATTTGGGACGACATATCCGAACTCAATGGTGACCTCAGATTTTCATCAACGCGTTTGTGACGAAGTAATCGAGGATGAGGATGAGGATGAGCGAGATCACAACCGCGCGGGTGACGGAGCCGCCGATTTCGCGCGGGCCGCCGACGGTTCTCAGGCCGACGTTGCAGGAGATGAGAATGATGCAGAAGCCGAAGATCTCCGCCTTGATCAGGCCGTCCACAATGTCCCTGAACGTGACGAAGTTCCGGATTCCGTCGAAGTAGATGCGGGTGTCGAGCTGGATGAAATCCACGTTTTGCGCGATCACGGCGCCGCCGACCCAGCCAATGAGGTTCGCGCAGATCGTCAGCACGGGCATCATGATCAGAACAGCGACCAGGCGCGGCATCACCAGCATCCGCTCGGGAGGGATGTTCATGGTGACGAGTGCGTCCACTTCCTGGTAAACCTTCATCGTCGCCAGTTCTGCCGAAATCGCGGATCCGACACGGCCCGCCACGAGAATCGACGTCATCACGGGGGCAAGTTCGCGGGCCAGGGAGAGACCGACCAGGGCACCGATGAAATCCTGCGCCGCCACTGCCTCCAGACTGTAACCCGCCTGTAGCGCGAGCACGCTCCCGATAAAGAAGCTCAGGATGGCGACGATCGGAAACGTCGTGTAACCGATCAGGTAGCAGTGTTCGATCAGCCGGTGCCATTGCCGGGGCAGGGTGGGAAGGTAGTAGAATGATCGTATGCACAGAATGATCGTGCTGCCGAAATGCTCCAGGATGTTATTGATCTGTTTCATTCCCTATTCGTCTCCATCTTCATCACGGCTGCGCGAAAAATCCAGCCAGAAGAGCGTGAGTCCGTCTTCCTGGTCGTATCCGAAAAGCCCTTTGAGGACTTCGACGCTGCGGTTATCTTCCTCCCTTTCAACCGTCAGCACGGGGCCGATGTTGAGACGGTAGTCGTCGGCGCGGCGTTGCCACGTCAACAGACGGAATAAAATGCTGTGCCGATAGCGTTCTTCGGCCTCGTCGACGTCGCGCTGGTAGAGCGCGAACAAGGGACTGTAGTTGTATCGGACGAGTTCATTGTGTTGGAAAAGAACCTCGAAAGGACTGAGCACCTGGATCTGCCGTCGGCCGGCGCCGTCGTCCCACTCACTCAGCAAAGGCCAGATGTGACGTTTCCTGGCCGGCGTCGCTTCGGGGCGCTCGGGATCGGTCTGGCGCAGGGACCAGTAGAGGAAGTAGAAGAACTGTGTCTTTTCATCCAGCATATTGCGATTCGTCGTCTTTTCGTGGCGGTAGAGCGGCCACATGATCCATTGGCGGTCGCGGGTTCGGCGGATTGAACGCGTGTAAATCGGCGCCCAGCGGTTCGTGTATTGATTTTCTCCCCGGCGCTGGATCCAAAGCGGCCAGAAATAACGTCTTTCCATGTACTCCGGTTCGGTGCTGTGGGTGTAGCCGAAGAAAGGCCAGATATAGGATCTGCTCTCCGCGCGTTCCGAAGAGGTGCGGCTGTAGAATGGAAGAATTCCGAACGCTTCGAACGGTTCATCCTTCCAGAGTTCCCGCCTTACGTGGTATCCGAACGGCCATAGAAAAAAGCGGCGTTCGTAGTTTCCTTCGATCTGACGGCGACCGTAGAATGGCCAAAAGTCAACTCCGCTCGCGTTTTCTCCGCGATAAACCTTGATGAACGGCCAGGGCGCCAATGTCAGGACGTTGCCGTCTCGTTCCATTCGGCCGTAAAGCGGAAAAAGCACCCAATTGAACCGGTCCTGGCCGAAGACCGTGTAAACGTCGCCGTACACCGGAAAGATCCCGAATGACGAATCGTGCGGCTGCGGACCCCTGCCGTAGAAGAAAATCGGGGAAAGGCGGATGTTGACCAGGGGATCGTCCCCGAATGAGCCCGTCCGATGATACCGGAGCATGGTCAGGATGTCCCAGGAAAACCCGAGGTGCCGACGCCGGTAATTGAAAAATGGGTACAGGACATGGAAATCGCGCTTGTCGTATTCTTCGTCATGAATCGCGATATAAAACGGGCGCATACCGTAAACGCGGTCGTCGCCGTTGTCCCGGCCGAAAAAGAGCGGTCCGATACCCTGCCAGTTGTCGAAGGGTTCGTCCGCGACCTCGCCTTCTCCCACAAACAGCGGCCACAGGTTCGTCTCGGGGATCAACGCCGTTACATTCGGGGCCGAAACCAGCCACAAAACGAACGTCAGGAAGAGAGAATGGAACTGAATGCGTCGCATTGAAACACTGAAACCGGGAACTGCCGGGCGCGTTCGCCTGGTCGAGAATGCTCGAAAGCCGGATAAACTTGCAGAAAAGCACTTCGGAGGCCAGTGATTTTCTGCATTTTGTTTGAGGTGGAAAGACCATTCGCTCTCCCCCCGGTGTCAGCCCCTGCCGCCGACGAGTTCTCCTGCGCCCGTCCGGAGGCACGGTGTACCGCTTGCAGGCCTGTCCATGAGGGCAGGGTGTGCCCGGCTGCCGGAATTGGGGTCCCGTGACCGTTGCCTCCGCGATCTACTGAAATGCGAGCGAAATAAGCGGTTTTCGGAGACCGGAGAGATTTCAGCTTGCTTGTACGCCGTTTGTGCCGCATTAAACCTGCCATGATCGGTATTTCGGAACATGCCGGCGACAGGCGTAACCGCTCCTCGCCCGGCTGCGCATCGGTTTTTCCGGCCGGCGAAGGAAGGGTTCCGGGATGCGCGTGACCGGGGGACGCGCACGAGGCACTCCACTGAAATCGCCGAGGGGACTGTCGGTTCGACCGGCGACCGACCGCATGCGTGAGTCTGTTTTTTCCAGTCTCGGCGTAAGGGTGGAGGGGGCACGGTTTCTCGACCTTTTTGCGGGAACCGGAGCCTACGGATTGGAGGCGTTGAGCCGCGGCGCCGGCGGCGGAGTGTTCGTCGAGCGGAATCGCGCCGCCGTGAAAGTGTTGAAGGAGAATCTTGCGAACGTGGAGCGCAGCCTGGGTGTTTCGAAAAGTATCACCGGGATCCATTGCCGCGACGCGATGACCTGGCGCCCGGCTCCCGGGGAGCGAGCGAACCTCATTTTTGCCGATCCGCCCTACCAGAGCCTCTCTTCGGTCCTCCCTCGTTTGATTCAACGGCTCGACGACTTTGCCGCGCCGGACGGAATAACGCGACTCGTTCTGGAGACTCCGGGATCGGCGAATGTGACGATTCCGGTTTGGCGGTGCATCAAAGTCCTCGGCAAATCCGGCCACGGTCCCCTGTGCTGGATATGGGAAAAGTAGTTATTCCTTCATTCCCCAGTCCATTCCGATGTCATTCCAGGTGCTCTGGTGGGTGAGGGCGCCGCAGGAGATGAAATCGAGGCCGAGTTGTCCCAGTTCGGCGAGATTTTCCAGTTGAATGCCCCCGCTGGCCTCGGTGGCGCATTTACCCGCGATCAGCGCAACGGCCTCCATTAGCTGGTCCGTGGAAAAGTTGTCGAGAAGGATCACATCCGGCCGCGCCCTGAGAATTCCCGGAATCTGGTGGATTTCGTCCACTTCCACTTCGATCACCAGGTCCGGATACTCGGTGGACATCCGGCGAATCAAAGAGCCGAGGTCACCTCCATTTTCTCCAGCCGCCGCGAGATGATTGTCCTTGATCATGATCCGGTCGTACAGACCCATTCGATGATTCCATCCGCCGCCGCAGGCGACGGCGTATTTTTCGAGGATCCGAAAGCCGGGAGTTGTCTTTCGCGTGTCCAGGATCCGGGTGGGGGAGTCTCCGAGAGCCTCGACGTAGCGGGCGGTGGTCGTGGCGATTCCGGAGAGGTGCTGGAGAAAATTCAGGATTACCCGTTCGGCGGTGAGCAGGGTTGAAATGTCCCCGCGGAGAATCGCTATCTCCCGTCCCGCCGGGATCCGTTGTCCGTCCCGGACGCGGGCGTCCACTTCGATGTGCCGGTCCTCCGCGTATACTTCGAGGATTTCGGGGATCAATGTCACGCCGCACACGTACAAATCCTCGCGCGCAACAATGCGGGCAGAGCCGTTCTTATGGGCGATCATTGTTCGCGTGGTGACGTCCCCGTACCCGGCCGGCGAGTGTCCGAATCCGGCGCCGGCAAGGTCTTCCTCCTTTGCCATATAAATGAGCCGGTGCAGGTAAGCGCGATCGATACTCTGCCAACTGACGCGCTGGCAAAGTGACTTGTTGCTGGATGGACGCGAGATAAACATTTTCCGAATGACGGATGGGTGCCGGAATTCTTTCGGGCTTACCCGTCGGATTCCTTCGTTATCATAAATTCGCGATCGGGTAAAGACCGGCGCCGTGCGCGTTGATTCCGGGCGAAAACCTCCTTTGAGTCCTCCGGCCTGTTCCCGGTGCCGGAGATCGCGACCGGCGAAAGGTTCGTTGTACCCAGCCTATCACGGCCCGCCGAGCGGGCGGTGGATGGGCTGGCCGAGGAAAAGACTTGCTCCCTTTGCGTGGAAGGTGGAAGAAATGCGGCATGGAAAAATACGCTCTCGTTTCGGTAAGCGATAAACGCGGGCTGTTGGAATTTGCTTCGGCCCTGGCCGGGAAGTTCGGATACCGCCTGCTCTCGACCGGCGGCATGGCCAGGCTTCTTGCGGGGAAGGGATTGCCGGTGCGGGAGGTCGGCGACCACACCGGGTTTCCGGAGATCATGGACGGCCGCGTCAAGACCCTCCACCCGAAGATCCACGGGGGTCTGCTTTGCCGCCGGAGCGACGAGCGGCACCGGAAATAGGCCGAAGACAACGGGATCTCAATGATCGACCTTGTTGCGGTGAACCGCTATTTCTTCGAGGAAACGGTGGCAAAACCGGACGTCCGGTGGGAGGACGCGATCGAGAATATCGACATAGGGGGACCATCAATGCTTCGCAGCGCGGCGAAGAATCATGAAAGCGTGACAGTGGTCTGCGACCCGGATGACTACACGCGAGTCCTCGAGGCGATGGAAAGCGGCGAGGCACTGGAAAGTCTTCGGCGCGAATTGGCGACAAAGGTGTTTCAACGAACCGCGAGCTACGATCGTACGATTGCCCGTTATCTGGAAATGGCGACCGCCGCTGAACCCGACCTCGAATCGCTTGCCGGATTTCCGCGGCGGTACGAGATGTCGCTTCCGAAGGCGGCCAATCTGCGCTATGGCGAGAATCCGCACCAAAAGGCGTCCCTTTACGGCTCGTTCTTCGATTACTTTGAGAAACTCCAGGGCAAGGAGCTCAGCTATAACAACATCATCGTCATCACTGCAGCCGTTTACCTGATCGGCGAGTTTCAGGCGCCGACGGTGGCGATCCTCAAACATACGAATCCCTGCGGTGTCGCGAGCGCGGCAACGCTTGCGGAAGCCTGGGATCAGGCTTACGAAACCGACCGTCAGGCGTCGTTCGGAGGCATTATTGCAGTCAACCAGACCGTGGACGGAACACTGGCGGAGAAGATCGTTGGGATTTTTTCCGAGGTTGTTATCGCCCCGGAGTTTTCGCCGGAAGCGCGCGGGATTTTCGGGAAGAAAAAGAACCTCCGCCTGATGGTCGCAAGGGCGGGTATCGGGGCCGAAGCGCTGCAGGATATGCGCAGTGTCGTCGTCGGCGTCCTCGTTCAGGATCGGGATATCCAGCCGATGCCGGAAGACGAATTCGAGGTTGTGACGAAACGCAGTCCGACCGACGAGGAGTGGAAGGCCCTATCCTTCGGATGGAAGGTCGTAAAACACGTGAAATCCAACGCGATCGTATACGCGGCGGCCGAACGCACTCTCGGTGTGGGCGCCGGGCAGATGTCGCGGGTGGAAAGCTCGAAGATCGCCGTCCGGAAGGCGGGTGAGGCGGGTCATTCCCTGAAGGGTTCGATCATTGCTTCAGACGCCTTCTTCCCGTTCCCCGACGGCCTCGTCGCAGCCGCCGAAGCCGGCGCCACCGCCGCGATCCAGCCCGGCGGATCGAAGCGGGACGACGAAGTCATCGCCGCCGCCGACGAACACGACATGGCCATGGTCTTCACCGGCCGACGGCACTTCAGGCATTAATGGCCGTCCCGCAATTGCGCGATTGAAATGGCATAAACGAAAATACGGTGGAATCTGCGACGATTCATTGCTTTTCCCCTTGAAACGGTCGGAGGGATGGTTTGAGGTGTCGTTTTGCAAGGACGATTATGAGAATTGACTTACCTGATGGACGCCAGATCGATCTTCCCCTGGCAAAACTTGTGTGGATACCCGTCGCGGCGCTGATCTTCGTCGCCCTGATCACGGTGTTTTACCAGGTCGACACCGATGAGCAAGGGGTTGTTCTGCGTTTCGGACGTCATGTCGAAACGGTCGGGCCCGGCCTCCACTTCAAACTTCCTTATCCGATCGACCAGGTTTACAAGGTGCGGACAGAGACGGTGGACGTACAGGAGTTTGGCTACCGGACGCAGAACCGCAGCGGCCAGATGACGCGTGGTTACGAGGAGGAGAGTTCCATGTTGACCGGCGACCTGAATATCATTCAGGCAAGCTGGGCGGTTCAGTTCAGCCGCCATCAACCCGAGGATTTCCTGTTCAATGTAAAAGATCCGGAAGACACGCTACGGGATATCGCGCAATCGGTGATGCGGGAAGTGATGGGCGACCGGGCGAGCATACCGATTCTCACTGTCGGGCGAGCGGAGATTCAGGCCCGGGCGCGGGAATTGATCCAGGAGTACGTGGACCAGTTTGAGATGGGGATTTTCGTCACCGCGGTCAACCTGACCCAGGTGGAGCCGCCGACGCCGGTGATCGATTCGTTCCACGATCTGAATCGCGCGGAGCAGGACGCCCAGCGCTTTTTCGAGGAGGCTTCCCGTGAGTTCGAGGAGCGGGTCCCCCGCGCACGGGGGGAAGCCGAGCGGGTTGTCCTGGAGGCGGAGGGCTTTCTCCAGCGGCGAACGAACGTCGCGCGAGGCGAGGCCCAGCGGTTTACAGACACCCTGGAGGCCTACGAACTGGCCCGCAATGTAACCCGCCGTCGTTTGTACCTGGAGACGCTTGAGGAGCGGATTCCAGAGCTTAGGGAGGTGATCATTGTCGATCAGGAAATGCAATCCATCCTGCCTCACTTCAACCTTCGGGAGGAACGCTGAATGAAAACCGGGATCAAACAATTTAAAGAGAAGGCGGGAAACGCGTCGGTGTCGGTGATTGCGGGCGTCGTCCTCCTGGTAGTCCTTGTGCTGCTGTTGGTGAATTCGTTGTACATCGTCAACGAATGGCAACAGGCCGTGGTTACCCGTTTTGGTGCGGTGGTCGACGAGCCCGTGACAGAGGCGGGGCTTCATTTCAAGATGCCGTACTACCGGGTGCAGCTCTACGACAAGCGCCTGCTTCGCATGGACGGTTCTCCGACTTCCGCGATCACCCGCGACCGCAAACGGGTTCAGATCGACGTGACCGCGCGGTGGCGGATCGAGGACGCGCGCCGGTTTCGCGAGACAATCAATACCGAGGGGGCGGCCGACCAACGGCTTTTCAGCATTATTGACGAGGCGGTTCGCAATCAGATCGGTCAATTCGACCTCTATCAGGTCATCAGAAGCACCAATCGAATCCTGGACGTGGACGAGGAGTTCGAGATCACACTGGATGACGGGGAGCTTGAGGAAATGGACATGGAGGAGATCGCCACGCTCGGCGCCGAGGTGGAGGAACTGGAACGCGATGCGGAAGGCAACTACCTCGCGGGACGCCCGGTCGTGATCGAGCATATTCTGGAAGCGGCGCGCGTCGAGCTCGAACGGATAAACCTGGGAATCCACCTTGAGGACATCCTCATTAAACAGCTCAATTACACCACCGAGATCGAAGAAACGGTGTTCGCTCAGATGAACGCGGAGTTGAACAAGATTTCGGCGGGAATTCGTTCGCACGGGCAGCGACGGGCGGAGGAACGGCTCGGCGAGATGGAGCGCGAGCTTGCGACGATCAGCAGTCGGGCTCAGGAGCGCGCCGAGCGGATCCGCGGTCAGGCCGAAGCCGAATCGACGCGCATTTACGCCGATGCCTACAATCGCGATCCCCATTTTTACCAGTTCCTCCGAACGTTGGAGAGTTACGAGAAGATCCTGGGCGACAACAGCACCTTGGTGATCGGCACGGACAGTCCGCTTTTCGCACTGTTCAAGGATCTGGCGACAATGGAAGTCGATTTGGAAGCGATCCCGCAACCGGCCGAGGAGTGACGCATTTTCAGGATCGTGCGTGCGGACGGTCCGTTTCGGACTTATGAGCAACCGATTCTACAACCGGTTTGATTGCGAGACGCTTGAATCGAAGAATATTTCCGACTACCGAAGCGCGTTTCAGATCGACCGGGACAGGATTATTTATTCGAACTCTTTTCGGCGCCTTCAATCGAAAACGCAGGTATTTCTTTCCGGGGAATATGATTTCTATCGCACTCGCCTGACTCACTCGATCGAGGTCGCCCAGATCGGCCGTTCGATCTGCCGTTACCTCCAGACGCTCGGCGATCCTCTGGGCGAGGATTTTTTTGTCGATCCGGACCTGGTGGAAGCGGTTTGCCTTACGCACGACCTCGGGCATCCGCCCTTCGGGCACTCCGGGGAGCGGGCATTGCACGAATTGATGCGCGAGCACGGCGGTTTTGAGGGGAACGCCCAGACCCTGAGGATCATCACCGAAGCGATCTATCAGGATGATTCCGGGTGTCGCGGAATGAAACCGACGCGTGCGTTCCTTGACGGCGTGCTCAAGTACAAGAAGCTGCACGGCGAGCTTGTCGATCCGGACAATCACTTTCTTTACGACGAACAGGAGCGGTACAGGGATTTCGTATTCGCGTCGAGGGAGATTCCGGTGGATTGGTCGGATGGAGAGGATCTCAATCGGCTGAAAAGCATCGAGTGCCAGGTGATGGACTGGGCGGACGATACCGCGTATTCACTCAACGACATTGTCGACGGAGTCCGCGCGGGATTTCTGACAACCGAAAAGATTCGTAAGTGGTCGAGAACGGCCGCCTTGAACGCTTCGGCGGAGAAGGCGGTTGCGGAACTCTTGAATGCAATCGCGGAAGACAGGCTCGAATCCGTTTTCAGCCGGAAGATCGGTCGTTTCATTCAGGCGGTTTCAATCGGGAAAACCGAGAATTTTCTTTCCGATTTGACCAACCGGTACCGCTTTGCGCTGAAGGTGGACCCGGCAGTTGCCGGGGAAGCGGAGATCTACAAGAAACTGGCTTTCGAAGTGATCTTCCGCTCCCCGCAGTTGCAGCAGATCGAGCACAAGGGGGCGTTTGTGTTGAAGCAGCTCTTTCACGCGCTCCGGGAAAACTACATCGAACCCGGAGGCCACCGGATCCGCTTTCTGCCTGTTTCGGCCGCGACGCTGGTGGACGGCGAGACCGAGGTTCGCGCCAAAACCCGCCGTCTGTCGGATTACCTAGCGTCGATGACGGACAGCGCCGCCATCCGAACCTACAAGCGCCTGTTTGATCCCGATTTCGGCTCCATTACCGAAATCACCTGATAAATACGGCAGCGGCCGTATTTATAATTGAGGATTACCGGAAAAGATTCCATAAGAATACCCATGCCGAAAATCGATACGGACCAGGTTGCCATGATTCTGAACCAGAACCAACTGGATCCGCCGGTCGTGGAGCGGATCATGAATGACATTCAGCGGCAGATCGAGGAAGAACAGCAGCAGAAAGAAGAGGAAAAGACGCCGAAAAAGAAACGTCAGTTTGTGATCCTGCTTTCCGACCCGGACGGGGCGCTTCCAAAAAAGGATATCGTCGGATGGGTCGTTCAGATCCCCGAGGAGGAAAGTCCCCTGACCGCTCCCGAACGGATTCAGCGCGCCGCGTACGATTTCAACGCCAGTCCGCGCGGGCGTAAACTGCCGGCGCTCAGTATCGGCGAGGCCCTCGAAAGTGTTGGACCCAAGTTTTTCAAAGAACAGGAGATCGCGGTCAAAACCAAGGTGCCAGTGCTGGCCCTCCGCACGGACAACAAGCTGCCGACGGAGTAGCGCGGCAAGCGCGTGGGGCGAATGCCGATGGGAGTGGGTGCTCCAGCACCCAGCGCCCGTGACACCCGAAACCCTGAATGCCACCTGAACACACATTCATCGTCCCCGAAGGCGTGAAGCGGGAAAGGGCGGACAAAGTTCTGGCTGCGGGATTTCCCGCATTCAGTCGAAGCGCGCTTCAGCGCGCGTTCGATGCCGGTCTGGTGTTTCGCGACGACACGAACATCGGGCGGCGTGAAGCGGTGTCGGAAGGGGACGCGCTCACATTCTCCATGGTGCCGGTGGAACCGTCCGCGATAAAGGCGGTATCGATTCCATTGGACGTATTGTACGAGGACGAGGACTTTCTCGCGCTCAACAAGCCCAGCGGAATGGTGGTTCATCCGGGTGCGGCGACAGGGGACGACACACTGGTTCACGCGCTTCTCGCGCATTGTCGCGGCCGGCTGAGCGGGATTGGCGGCGTGGAACGTCCCGGCATCGTTCACCGCTTGGACAAGGAAACGTCGGGCGTGATGCTCGTCGCGAAATCCGACCGCGCGCACCGCGAGCTCGCCCGCCAGTTTGGGGAGCGCGAGGTCACCAAGGAGTATCTGGCGTTGGTGGGCGGGGTTCCGGAGTTGCTGTCCGGCTCCATCCGCGATCCGATCGGCCGCCATCCGGTGCACCGCCACAAGATGGCTGTTTCCTCCGAGGAAAAGGGCCGTGCGGCGCATACGCAATGGGAGCGGGTCGAGGTATTCGGAACCGGCCACACGCTCTTGCGCTGTCGCATCCTGACGGGCCGCACTCACCAGATACGCGTCCACCTGAGCTCAAGGCGACACCCGATCGTCGGAGACACGGTTTACGGGTACCGTCACCGCGACGACTGCGGGAATGTGCCCGGGCGAACTATGCTGCACGCGGAAAAGCTCGCGTTCCGCCACCCGGTGAGCGGGATGGCAATGGAATTCACCGCGCCGCTCCCTCCCGACTTTCGGGAAACAATGGAGCGGCTCAGGCACCCGGGCGGGTGATCCCGGCAATCACTCTCCCTTCACTTTTCGTGTGAGGTTGGCGAGCTTCACTTCCAGGGACTTAACGCGGCTTTCGAGTTTGTGAAGGTCCTGCTCGCTTGCGGGCTTTTCCTTTTCCCACCATTCGTGGAGGGTTTTGTTGACTTCCTTGGTCGCGGATTCGAACTCTTTTCGGCTCTCGTCCACAATCTTTTCCGCCATCTTTTCGGCTTCCTGGCGGGTCAGTTTGCCCTGTTCCACCATCTCGTGAAGAATCTTCTGCACGTGTTCCTTGGTCGTAACAGTGGCGCCGATCCCGGCGTAAACGGTTTTTTTTAATATGTCCAGCATGATTCGCCTCCTTTGCTCCAATTGGTTAGCTCTTTACCACGCTGATCTAAAACAGGTTCATTTTCAAGCAATTGCTCACGATGGTTTTCACTGAAGCCCTTCCCGAATCCTCATTGGGCTTCCTGCGGGAAATAAAGTGTAAACGATGTTCCTTCGCCGACCCGCGTGCGCAGGTGAACCGCGCCGCGATTTCGTTTGACCAGTCGGGCGACGATGGCAAGACCCAGCCCGGTTCCTTTGTCCTCTTTCTTTGTCGTGAAGTAAGGCTCGAAGACATCGCTGATGATATCCGGCGAAATGCCCTTGCCTTTGTCGCTGACAGTCAGCAGGATGTAGGGTTTTCCTGGATCGAAGACCTCCTTGTTGATTATCCGTTCCCCCGGTCCCTCGGAGAAAGTTCCCCCGTGGGGAAGACGGTCGATCGTTTCGGGAGTGACGGTGACCCGTTCGGAAGACGAGGAGCTTTGCAGCGCGTTTGTGACAAGGTTCAGAAGGATCTGCATCAACTCCGAAGCGTGGATGAAAACCGAAGTGTCGGCTTTCAGGTATTCCACTCTGACCATTCCGGCCTTCACGGCGGGATGGACCTTGATCAGTTCCTCCAGATCGCGGAGGATGAGATTGACCGAAATGTCCTGTCCTTCCGAGGAATCCCGGCGAATCAGCTCGAGGTGACGGTTCGAAATCGAACAGCACACGTTTACCTGTTGGGCGATGGTATTCATGTTGTCCAGGACGCCATCGAACCCGTCGCCGACATCGCTGGAGATCTTCGTGAGCCGATGCATCAGCATGTCGACGTAGCCGCGGATAATGGTAAGGGGGTTGTTGATATCGTGCAGGACGCCGGCATAGACCTGGGATGAAGTCCGGGCCATCTCTTCACGCATCATGAGGTTCTCCAGGTCGGATTGGAGGGAATCGAGTCTCTTGGCGGACTCACTGAGGTTTACGGCGAGCCGGCGCCGATCCATGGCTTTCTTGACCGCCGTGCGCATGGCTTTGACGTTGAAAGGCTTGCCGATGTAGTCGCTGGCGCCGTAACGCAGCGCCTGGCGGGCGGTTTCGAGCGTCTCGTATGCGGTGAGCATGATCACTTCGATCTTCTCATCGAGTTCCTTCAACGACTTGAGAACCTCGATGCCGGTGATTCCCGCCATGCGAATATCCAGCACGGCGGCGTGGACGGGAGTCTTCTTTACCACTTCGATAGCCTCCTCGCCTGATTTCGCGAGTATGACGTGGTAACGTTCCTCAAAGACGATCTTCAATGACTCCCGCGGACCTTCTTCATCGTCAACAATCAGTAGCGTTTCTCTGTCTGGATCCGTCATAATGGATTGGGTTCTTCCAGGTTCAGGATGGTGCGGACACCGTTGTTTCGTTCATCTTGATGCAGAATTTCAAGAGAGCCGTCATGGGCGCGGAAGACCTTCTCGGCCACGGTTAGGCCGAGTCCGACGCCGACGTTTCGGGTGGTGAAAAACGGTTTCAGGGCTTCCTCGGCCGCGTTCTTGGTGAATCCGCCGCCGCGGTCGATCAGATCGACGACGACAACCTTCTTGCCGTTCTCGCGGGGTTCGATCCGGCTTCTCACATTGACTTCCGCTTCCTCGCCCACGGACTGAAGAGCGTTGAGGAGGATCTCCATGTAAGCGTATTTCAAGGTGGAAAGGTCGCCCCGGATCCTGGCATCCTCGAACGGTTCAACCCATTTGAGCGTCCCGGTCCTGGCTGAAAAATTCTGTGCTTCGAGGAACGCATCCTTGATGAGGGACTTGACCGATGTGCTGTGCTCGGTGCCGTTCCGGCTTTGGGAAAGAAGGAGCATCTGGTCCGCAAAACGCGATATCCTTCGAATCTGACGGTCCATGGTTTTCCCCAGGGAATTCCGGAATGTCTCTTTGTCGAAATCGGTGTCGAGAAGCTGCTGATGCGTGCTCAGCGGGACCAGAGCATTGCGGATTTCGTGGGCAAAGCGTTTGGCGATCAGAGCAACAGTCTGAGCGTTCTGTGCCTCCATTTCAACCTGTTTGGCCTTCTCCACCTGTGTGAAGTCCTCCATCAGGACCATGGTGGCCGCGCCGCTTTCCGACTTGCGGGGATGGATCGGAAAAATCGAGATGCGGAAGATCCGCTCGTCGTTCGGGAACTCGTCGAACATAAAGGGCGCGATATCCTTCCCTTTCTGGACGACCTCGTAAACCTTGCAGGCGATTTTCGACGGGAGGTCCGAGAAGGCGGGCGCCGGCCCGTCCTTCTTCTGCATGAAGTCCAGCATGGCCGGATTTGCGTGGAGTACGTGAAGGTCCGGCGAAATGACAAGGCATCCGCTCTTGAACTGCGCGATGACGTCGGATATAAGCGAATGATTACTGGAAAGTTCTTCGTGGAGCCAGTTATTGCGTATTGCGAGGCCCAGTTCCTCCATGAGGTGGAACAGGAGTTGGAGTTCGTCGTCGGCGAACTGTGATCCGGTCAGGCGGCCCCCGATCAGCGCGATTCCCAGGCAGCGCTCACGGTCGACTATCGGGATTGCCACCTCGCAACCCAGCAGTTCGAATTCGTGATTGATTTCGCTGTTTTCCTCGGAAAACAGGTCGTTTTCGTAATCGGCTTTGAGTATCCGCCCGCTTTGCGCGACCATCCCGCCGATGCCGTTCGAAAGGTTGATTTGGAAGTATTGAAAAAGGTCGGCCTCGATGCCGATTGAGCAGATGCAATCAAGCGTCGTGTCTTCGTTCCATGTCGCCGACAGGCCGGGCAGCGGAATCCCGGGCTTCCTAAGAAGAATAGCGATACGATTCACGCTGATCACTTCCCTCAGTTTCAGGATGAACTGGTGAACGAAGGATTTCAGGTCGAGCGAATACGAAAGGATGCGCGAAAAATCACGCATGATTTCAAGAGCGGACCCGGAGAGCGCGTGCTTGGCCAGCAGCGGGGACTGAGGGGCGGGAGGGAATCCGCTTCCGGGGCGTTGATTCCGGCCCGTTCGCTTCTCTCCCGCGGGCAAATGCTTTTGGACCATTCGCGTGAAGACCGGTCCCCGGACCGGCTTCTGAAAGACAAAGTCAACACCGTTGAGATAGGCGTCTTCCTCCCATTGCGGATCCTTTTCCTCCGCGCAAACAAGAATCGCGACCTCGGGAGCGCGCCGGCGGATTTCCCGCACGGTCCGGATTGCCGAAATATCTTTCAAATTCGTATCCAGGATGCAGATTCGGGCGAGGCCCGTCTTGAGAAAAGGAAAGGCGTTTTCCGGTGAGGGCTGCACCTGCAACCGGAACTCATTTTCGGGCAGCAATACCTTTATCGATTCCTGGAAACCGTTGTCTTGAGTTATGACAAGAATATGAAACATTTTCGGCCGCTGGAAGAAGCCGGTTATTGTCTATAGAAATTTCCGGACCAATGCAATACCCGTTCCAAAAAAGTGATACGGAAGTGCGGGAATACTCAAATGCCGGTGCAGCCGAGCCGTCCGAAGTCAAGTACGCCGTGACTGATTTCGCCTCTTCTGAGGCAGGCAAGATCGGTCAACAAATCCTGCTCATCTTCTTCGGGAAGCTGAAAATGAAACCGGAAACGGTCGGGCGAGGTTTCCCGGTAGAGGCTGCCGAGGTTAAGGCGCCCCGGCACCGTTCGTCTTGAACGTGTATCCGGCCGGGTGGGAAAGGGGAAATTGATATTGTGAACTTCATTGCGCGGATTTTGTCCCGATCCCAGTTCGCGGGCAATTTCCGCGGCGATGGAAGCCGAGGCGGATACCGTATCCAGCGTCGCCGGGTCGGGTGCGGTCGGATTCGCCTCGATGCGTCGATACTCGTCGGCAGGCAGGTACTGGGAGAGGGCGATCGCCGTGCAACCGAGCAAAGCCCCTTCAATCGCCGCCGCAACCGTTCCGGAATTGAGAATCAGCGGGAGTCCCGCATTGAGGCCGACATTGATCCCGGAAATCACCAGGTCGGGCCGTCTGCGCAGCAGGTGGCCGATTCCGAGGTTGACGCAATCGGCGGGCGTCCCGTCAACCATCCATGCAGGGCAGGGAAAGCTTTCCTCAGAAGAAACGGCAACGTCCCGGTGCCGGCTCATCGCCTTTCCGGTCCAACTCTGTTGGCGGGCCGGTGCCACCACGTAAACGTCCCCTGTATGCAGGAGAGCCGCTACCAGGTGCCTCAGGAACGCGGCACGTATGCCGTCATCGTTGGTGACCAGGAACGTGGGGCGATCCATCAAGGGAGGTCGCCGGGTTCCACCCGGACCTCCGGCGGGTGCGCGTAATCGTTCCAGAGCCGTTCCAGCTCGACGAGATCGGGATCGCCGTCGATGACCGCGAACCGGTATCGGGCGGTGTAGGGTTCATCCGGGGTGATTTCCCAATCACCCAGTTGAGACGGAGCGTAGCAGAAAAACGGCTCGTCGGGATGGAGGCGAACCGGTTGTGGAAACCGGAAATTTTCCGGATGGCAAAAGATGGCAATCCCTGTTTGCTCGCCGTCAACCTCGCCGCTGATGTACGTCCATCGCGTGCGCGTGCCGTTCCCTTCGTTCCGGTCGGTGACCCCTTCGGAGGTCAGAAAGCGGGTGTTTTCCTCGCCGATCCAATCGTCGTGTCCCCGAAACCCGAGCCCCCCGTAGTGATGCTCCAACAGCGTCACCGGGTCCGATGTCGCGGTCTCCTGTTCCAGGTAAAGGTCGAATAGACGATAGCCCGTCTCCGATCCGGGAATCCTGTAGAGTTTGAGCTCCCATGTTTCGTACAGCGCGACAACCGGTTCGTCCGCGGAAAGATCGATGAATTCATGTTGTGACCGGAAACCGCCGTGAACCGGCCCGCTCCAATATCCCTCAATCTCCGTGAATTCGACCTTGCCCGTCTCGGCGTGCATGTTCCAGAAGTCGGGGTTGCGGCCCTGGAATTCCGTCCGTGTCCACGGCGCCCAGATGCCCTGGTGATGCGCGTGCAGCGGCGGATAGCTCGAGGTTGCGGTGCGGCCGGACGGGCTCATGACGGGATGGAGAAACCCGCCCCGTTTGACCGAGGGATTGATATTGGCCCGAGGGAACGGTCGTTCTTCAGCCTGGTAGTAAAGGGACGGAACTCCTTCCACGCTGAAGCGAAGGCGGCCGTTGTCCCGCGCCGCCTCAACCCAACCCTGGAGATCGTCCGAGGGATCCCGCTCCACGAGCCGGTAGGTGGCTTCCTCTCCGTTCCTCAAATGGGAAAGAATAAACGAAGCCCGTGCGTCGCCGGAAACCTGGAGCGGGAGCCGGTTGCCGTCGGCGTCTTCCAGAACCCGCGCGTCGGTTGCATCGCCGGGAAGCTGGAACGTCACCACGGTATTGGTCCTGTCCCAATCGCCGCCGGCGACCGTTACCGTTATTTCTTCGGCGTTGATTCCGGGAGCGGATAGCAAAATGACGCCCGCGACGGCAACTGGTGATAGCGCTTGCGTCCACATAACTCGATTAATGCCCGAGAACGGGCTCGGCTTCAAGGGAATTATGAAACGGCATTGTCAGCGGAGCATGGTGTGCCTAAATCTGGGCTTCATGGACTGGAAAGATCGCGTTGTACTTGTCACTGGAGGCGCGCGCGGGATCGGGCGCGCCTGTGTCGAAGCGTTCGTCTCAGGCGGCGCAAGAGTGGTCCTCAATTATCGCACCTCGGAAAACGATGCCCGCCGGGTTGTGGAGGACCTGGGAGCTGCGGTCGTCGCCGTGCAGGCGGACGCGTCCAATGAGGATGACATCCGGCGTCTATTTGATACGGCGGAGGCGAAAATCGGAACTGTGGATCTCCTGGTCAATAATGCGGGCGTTGTGGGCCGGGCAAAGTTTCCCGACCTGACCGGCGATGCTCTGATGGACATGCTCCGCATAAACACGACCGGCCCTTACATGGTGACAAGGCAGTATTTTCGCAGGTTGGGCGATCGCCAAGGAGCGGTGGTGAATATCGGGTCGATGCGGGTTTTCCAGCCGACCAGTGTGGACTACGCGGCGTCGAAAGCGGCGCTGCACAATATGACAATCTCCCTGGCCAGGGCGATGGCGCCGCAGGTGAGGGTGAACACCGTCGCGCCGGGCTTCACAGATACTCCGATGCACGAGGGAAACCGCAATCGCCTCGAAGACGAGGCCCGGAAATCCCTCCTTAAACGCTATTCCGCTCCCGAAGACATCGCCGATGCAGTCCTGTTTCTCGCCTCCGACCGCGCCCGTTCGATCACCGGACAAGTGCTCCTGGCCGACAACGGCCGCAGCCTGGCATAAGAAGACCGCGCCGCCCTTCGAAGGCGCCGGATACACCGTAGCGCCATGCTTCAGCCGGCGTCTCCCAACCAAGCTTCAATGGGGCCGCGCTCCGAGGAGCGCGGATACCAGATGTACGAAACCGCTGAGGCGTTGGATCTGTGCGGCTTCAATGGGGCCGCGCTCCGAGGAGCGCGGATACAGCCCTTCCTGTATGCCGACCGCGATCGCGTAGACATGCTTCAATGGGGCCGCGCTCCGAGGAGCGCGGATACGGCAACCGGCGATAAACTTAGCACACGGGCGCAAAATCGCTTCAATGGGGCCGCGCTCCGAGGAGCGCGGATACCG
>SLTG01000079.1 GCA_007130045.1 Opitutales bacterium | reverse complement strand
GGTTGATCACATGATAGCAACCGCCCGCAAACTCGACTCGCAATGGACGCGCCATGCCTTTGTACCCAAAACCGAAACTCTGAATTTGTCAATAATAAAGACCTGACGTCATTTCGGTCCCCTCGCCGACAAACGACGCATTCGATGATGCGGCCGAAGCCGTACTGGGAGAGGGCTTCAACGGTCTGGATCTCGTCGAAGAACTCGACGCCGAGACGCTGTCCAATATCCTCCTGTACCATGTGGTTCCCGGCAACCGGTACTCGAACAGCATCCTCTCCGCGAAGCGAATCCGGACGATGAACGGTGAATTCCTTAAAGTGGACGGCACCACCCTCGTCGGCAACGCAACCTCCGCGGATCTCGTCGTCGACCTTGTCGACATCCCGGCACGAAACGGAGTCATCCACGTCATCGACTTTGTTCTGCTTCCGTAAGGACCGCGCCAACCACACCAAAAGAAAGCCCGGCTTCGGCCGGGCTTTTTTATGGCCTAGCGGAATTCCGGAAAATCCCCAAACCGTTCGATCAATTTCTCACGCCGGTAGGAAAAGATTTCTCTTAGTTTGGGCAGAACCACCCAGGGGACGGCCAGGTCGCCGAGAAAAGCGCCGGGAACCTTGAAGTGGACGATGTCCTTCATCTCGACGCCGCCTTCGATCGATCGAAGATGGTGCTGATGGTGCCAGAAAGTATAGGGCCCAAACCTCTGCTCATCGACGAAATAATGCGGCTTTCTGAGGTGGGTGATCTCCGTGACCCAGATAATCGGGATCCGGGCGACGGGACGAACGCGGTAGCTGACGATCATTCCGGCGTACATCTCTTCCGGCAACGGGTCGGATTGAATATCGAAGCCCATGTACGGGGGTGTGATGGCTTTCAGGTTCCGGGGATCCGAGAGAAAACTCCATGCCTCATCGATGGTGACGGGCAGGTCCTGAATGGTTTCAAATCGGCGGATCTTCATGGGTGGATTGCGGCGTTGTTTTTTCGTGAGCCATGAGAGAATCCGCCGCGGCCAGGCCCGAAAGCGCCGCCCCTTCCACCCGTCCGCCTCCAAAGCCATCGCCGGCCAGGGCGATGCGGATCCCGGGACAGCAGTAGTGGTCCTCCGGGTGCGCCTGCAACGGTTTGGCAAATCCCCAGCGGTGGGCCTGTGTTTGCGCCACGGGCGAACGCAGAAAGGGTTCGGCCGCTTTCAGCAGAACGGCGATCTTTTCCTGGTCCGGCGCATCGAAATGACTGTCCGCGAACCGGGGACCGCTGTGCAAAGTGACGGCGGGAACGGGCGATACCCCTTTTCTTTGGTTATCCGCCAGGAGGGCCAGGGGCTCCGGATTGTCCGGGCGCAGCAGGCCCGGTTCCGGAAGACCGCTCGGCCCCGAAAGGCCCACCATGACCGCGATGCATTTTTCGTAGTCGATAACATCAAGTTGCGCCCGATCAGTGGCAGGCAGCTCGACCCCGTTTCGATCGATCAGATCGAGCGCTTGCGGTACGGGCGCGGTGAGCACGACCCAGCGTCCCTCATGGGTACTTCCAGTGTCATCCGCAACCGTCCAGCTTTCCCCGTTGGAAGCGAGCCCGGTGACCCGTCGTCCGAGAACCGGATTCAGGCCTTCCGCCAACTGTTTCCCAATCGCCGTCATGGCCGGAAGTCCGACGTAATGAGGCACAGGCGGGGAATCCGGCGCGGAGTTTTCCCGCTCATACCAAACCGTCGCCTGCCCGTTCGCCACCCACTTCGACACATAGCCGGAAAAGCGCGGATCGCGGGTGGTGAAAAACTGCGCGCCGTGATCGAAGCGCGCCTCATCCATCCGCCGATTGGCCATCCGGCCGCCCAACCCGCGTCCTTTGTCAATAACCGTGACCCGCCAACCCGCTCTACACAAACGGCGGGCGGCCATCAGTCCGGCGATACCCGCGCCCACAATTACGACGCTTTTTTGATCTGTATGGCTCATGCAAGGAACAAGCTAGGAGTCTGTCGGGCTTCGCCGACAGACTCCTAAAAGAGAAAATATCATGACAAAAAGCGGATGGATCATTGATGAAAAACCAGAAAATCGCAAAAAAATGAACGAGATTCGAGCTTAAAGGATCCTCTGAATACCCTCTCTTGAGTTTTTTTCACCCCTAACCAAAGCCCGAAACCGCTTTCCGAATTTGAAATAAACAAATGAGTACCACAAACCGAGACTCGATCGAACCCTGAATGTAATCCCGGCTAATGCTTATCCCTCATTGCGGCTTCCCTGCTTCGCTCGGGCCGCGATATTGCAAGTATCATGGAGCGCGCCCGATGTGTAGCGGCGCATCCTCTCCTTCCAGGGCGCGGGGATTCGCTCATTCACCCGGGCGAAGAGGTTCCCGGAAGCACCGCAACCTTCGCGGATCAGCTGCAGTGCCGTTGCAAGCTGCAAAACCGTGCCGCGAATGATGTCGTTCAGGATCTGCGCTTCCTCCGAGTTGTGGCTTCCGCCGTAGCTTCGCTCGATCATCAGAACCTGACCGGACTCTTCAAGGTGGAGGGGGCGGAGCGTTTGAAGGACCTCTCCACGAATCTCCACACCAAACTCATCCTCGATCTCTGAAACGATCCCTGTCATCCGATCGCGAAAGGCATCCATGATCTCCTGGCTGTCCGCCCGCAGATCGATGGAAAGATGAGCCCGGCGAAAGAAGTTGCTGTAACTGACATCGTCCACATGGCGCAGGCGGACTCCCTCTCCTCCGGAGGCGACGCGGCGGGTGAGCGTTCCATAGATGTAGCCCTCCAGTCCGCTCTGCAGCTCCTCGCGCTCCTCCTCCGTCAGGGCCGGACCTTCCACCGCAAGGGAAACGCTCGCGCGCCCCGGGATGACGTTCCGGTTGATCCCCGGTTCGAGACGGATGTTGTTCACGTTGGGTCGCAGGGACCCGATCCCGGCCCGCGTACGCTCCGCATTGATCACCGCCACGCGCTCGCGAAACTCGCGGGCCAGGCTCGCGATCGCCACACCCGCATCACGACGGTCCATCGTCTTTGTGGACCCCGCATGGTTCAGCTCGCCTGACAGCGTCCAGCGAGTGACCAGGGCGGGATCTTCGTTCCACTCCGGAAGACCCTCCCCCTGGAGAATACCGACTGTAATCCGGACGTTCTCGAAGGCCTCCTCCAGTGCCAGAGCCCGCAGCCTGCGATTCATATCGAGGGCCGCCTCCTCCGCACGCTCCCCCTCGAAGCCGAAGTCCTCCTGGCGGATCCCCATGACGGTACCCACCGGGACCATGGGAACTCCGGCGTGATCGAGGTCGGGGCCCTGTTCGATGTGCCTTTCGTAGGTATGGGGTGTATAGAACTCTCCGGGATCGAAGCAGGCGGCAAGCAGCCCGTCGCTGTCGCCCGCTTTCACTCCTTTCAGATCGCACGCAAGGTCGATTTTGCCTTCGCTTTGCAGATCGCGCAGCCCTTCGAGAAGCTCCACCAGCTTCTCGCCAAAGCGATTCCCGTCGCCATCGGTCATTTCATAAATGGTTTCGAGCGTCGCACGTCCGGTCACGGCCGCGCTGCCGGGCATGGAGACTCCACCGCCCGTAAAGCTCATCTCTTCGCCGATGAACGCACTCACACAGATCCGGGGCCCGGCGCCCGATGCGACCGGATCCAGATCGAGATAGGTTCTTAGATCGCAGAGTGTGTGCGCCACTTCGATTCCGGAGGCGACCCCGAGACGCCCATCGAACATGCCGCCGTCCAGGACCGTATCGATATGCGAACAAAACGAGATCGCCCCTTCCATGAGATCGGAGAATCGTACCCGTCCCTCGCGCAACGCTTCCCGATCGCCATCGGAAAGAAGCACTCCGTGAATACTGCCGGCCCGATCCACAGCCACCGTCAAACCCGCACGATTCATCTGACGGATTGTCTCAACACTCGCACGGAAAAATCCGGGAGTCAGCGCCCGTGCGTCGATCCTTCCGTCGGAATCGAGTGACACCTTTGCCATCCGATCGATTCGCCGCCGCAGACGAACCCCGAGCCCGCGAGCGCGGGCGAGCTCGTCGCTGGATTGCAGGTAGTGGAGTGGATCGTTTTCCTTTCGCAGCTCCCCTTCGATATCCCGGAGTGTGGCATAATAAGCCACAGCGACCGCCACATCCGCGAGGGGTTCGAGCTGTTCGCTCGACCAGGCGGCATCCTCTCGAACCACTCGGTGTACATCGCTCTCATCGATCGGGACGCGAAGCCGCGCCTCGATGGCGGCACAATCCGCCGAACGACTCTCCCGTGCTCGGACGATCTCCCGGGTGAGCGCGCGAAAGGGATCGCCCCGTCCGGTATACATCCGCTGCATCCGATCGTGATCCTCATCGCCACCCAGGATATTGTTGGCATAGGTCCAGGTTTCCGGATCGCCGATACTTCCACGTTCGGCGCCGCAGAGCGCCCGAACGATCGCCGCATGCTCCTCCACGGGAAGATCCTCGATCTCCACCTCATTCAGAGTGCGTCCCTCCCCGAGCAGCGCTTCGACCTCTCTCCGTTGGGTCGCCATCAGATAGCGTTCATCGAGCACCAGGTGTCCGAGAAGGGGTGCCTCAAAAAGAAGGCATTCGGGAGCGTTCAACAGTTCCCGCATCTCCAGCGGAGGAAAGAGGCGATCGGTTTCCAGGGTCGGATCGATGATCCGGTCCACAACCCGGCCATTCTCTTCATCCCAGAAGCGAAGCACGGGATAGACGTGGCTCCGCGCCACGGCGAACTGGACACGGGGCGCGTGATGCAGAACAAACGGCCCCGTTCGAATCCGGTCCCCTTCGATCTCCAGCCCCGGACAGCTGTCGGTGAAAAGCTGCCGGAGGACCGGATCGGTCAGATCCGCCTTCTCGCAGAGGGAGTTGGGAACAACGATGGCATGCGCCCGCTTTCGCCAGTCTCCTTCGGCCAGCGCCTCCGGCGACATGTCCCGCTCCATGGCCAGACCCCGCCAAATCGCGTAGGGCGGGATCTCCAGAGCGAGCAGATGATCGATGATCATGCTGGCGCGCTTCCCGCATCCGTACTCGGAGACCGAATACGGGAGCGCCAGGTAGGCGAGAATCAGATCCAGAAGTGCCCCGCTCTCCGAGAGAAGGGGAAAGCCGGTGGATCCGTCCCGCTCTATGGAGACAGACAAAGTTTCTCTTTCAGGTATCAAGACGTCGTTTTTGTGGCCAGTTTGAAGAGCCGGGTGGCGTTCTTCCAGAGAATTCTTTCTTCGTGGTCGGAAGTTTCTCGCTGCGCTCCAGACTTCACCCCTCCGACCACAAAGCGGGGAGGGTTTCGATGCCTCGCACTTCGATCTTTTCGTCCAGCGGCGCTTCGAGATTACCGGGACACACGATCCAAAGTCGATCCAGTTTTAAATCCTGCAGAGCCGTTCGCATGGATTTAGTGGTGCGGGGTTGCTCGCTGTATTTGAACTGAAAACCCCAACGTTTACCTTGATGAAATAAAAGCAGGTCCAGCTCCGCACCGCTCTGCGTCGCCCAATAATAAGCATCCCGCTCCTGGCCCAAGCGCAGCACCTGTTCGAGTGCGAAACCTTCCCATGATGCCCCGACGGAAGTATGGCTCTCCATCGTCTCCCAATCCCCTATTCCGAGCAGGCTGTGCAACAGTCCCGAGTCGCGTAGATCGATTTTGGGTGACTTGACCTGTCGCTTTCCAAGGTTTTCAAACCACGGCTGTAGCTGGCGAACCATCTACGTCTGCGAAAGGTTGTCGAGGTAGCCACGCACGGTTTTGTCGCTCAACCCCATCGCCCGCCCCATTAAAACTCTTTCTTCCAGAAGGGGCAGGCGTTTTGATCGCTTCGAGAACAATGCGCCCGGAGGATTGACAAGATTCAGCAATGGTAATACCTTTATGTTATGAAATCCCATATCAGTGCTACAATCGAAGATCAGCTTTTGGCTGACTTGAACCGTTTGGGTCGGGAGGAGCGCCGCTCGCGGAGCCAAATCATTGAGATGGCTTTGGAAGAATTCCTGCGCAAGCGCGGGGTTACGGAGGATGAGATCGTGACCTCCGAGGGGCGTTTCGAGGGTCGCTTCAGCCGGGAGGAAACCTATGAGCGTTGACGATTTGACGGGCCGTGTGCTGGTGGACACGAATGTCCTGATCTACGCCACGCTCGCGGCCGATCCCCGGCACGCGCCGGCCCGCGCGGTTCTTTCCCTCCGTCACCGCCCCGAAGTTGAACTGTTCGTCTCGGTGCAAAACCTCGCCGAAATGTATCCGAACCTCACCGGGCCAAAGAATCAGCCGCCGGACAGTCCTGCCCTTGCACGGGAAAAAATCCACGTTCTCTCCCGCCTGCGTGGCTTGAATGTTCTCCCCCTCACACTCGAGAGCATCCACCGAGCGCTTGAGCTTTGTGTGACTGGAGGTGTGACCCGTCAAAACTACTTCGATCGCCAGTTGGCCGCCCTTATGCTTGGCGAAAGCATCCCGATGATTCTCACCGAGAATACGGACGATTTTTCGGGCATCGAAGGCATTACTGCTTTCAACCCTTTCACCTGATACATCCGCGCGGTGACATTGATCACGAATGTCGAGCACCCAGGCTTTCGCTCATGGAGTTGATAAAAACCATCGCCGGTTTTTTCCAATCGCAGGGGATAGCCAAGGCACTCTTATGGGTGCGAAGCTTGAAGCCACTTGCATACTTTTCAACGCCCATCGCCTTTAGTCCTCAAATAAGCGTAGAACTCTCAGGATCTGAGGGATAAATACTTGAAATGCCCTTTTCATGCGGGTTATAAGTGGTTTGAACAAAACAAAACACACAAAAAACTTTGAACCACCACGCCCTTTTTTCAAACTGCGGGTGGCTTAGTCTAATGGCCGCGATTATTTGCGCCGGAGTAGTGCTGAAGCCCTTGAACGCGCAGGCCGACGATTCAAGGATGGGCGAGGGCCTGCACATCGTCTTCGTAACCGGCGATGAGGAATACCGCTCCGAGGAGTCCATGCCAATGCTCGCGCACATCCTCAACGACCGTTACGGGTTCGACGTTACCGTCTGTTTCGCATTGAGCGACGGGATCATCGACCCAAACCAATCAAAAAACATAGAGGGGCTGGCGGCGCTTGAGAACGCTGACATGATGGTCATGTACACCCGCTTCCGCAGGTTGCCGGATGATCAGCTTCAATACATTGTCGATTTTGCCGAAAGCGGTCGGCCAATGGCTGGATTCCGCACGGCGACTCACGCTTTTCGATACGGAGACGGCCACCCCAACCAGCGGATGAACCGGCAGTGGCCGCACGAGGTGTTCGGTCTTCCTTGGATACGTCATTACGGATCCCGTAATTCCACGGATGTCGTTACTGTCGATGGTCGCGCCGACCACCCGATCCTAAACGGTGTGCGGGAGTTTCACGCCCGCAGCTGGCTTTACCATTCCGAAGGCGACCTTCACG
Organism: Opitutales bacterium; assembly: GCA_007130045.1. GTDB lineage: Bacteria > Verrucomicrobiota > Verrucomicrobiia > Opitutales > T3Sed10-336 > PXDC01. Next base: position 16,577 of record SLTG01000079.1, on the reverse strand, counting down.
GAAATGTTGAGCCACTTCTTTATGGGCGGGCTGTCGAAGGTGCTGAACCGGGCGGGGAGCATTTCGGCAATCCCCACCCGGTTGCCTGGACCCACCGTTACGAAGCTAAAAACGGAACCGCTCGCGTCTTCTTCACCACCTTGGGGCATCCATTCGATTTTTTCGATGAGTCGATGCGACGGCTTTCCATTCAGGGCATTCTGTGGGCGCTGGGGAAGGAAGAAAGGATCCCTTCCGAAGGGGTGAATGCGGATTCTGCCGGTGAGTATGATCCAAATAACTCCGGTTTCGGCAACCAGTACAAGGCTGGCATGCGTCCCGAAGATTTTCTGCAGAATTAATGAACCATCAATTCGCGATACCGTCCCCGGAGGACAGATCGTTCAGGCCAAAGTTATGGAGGGGCGCGATTAAAGGCACTGTCTCAAGGTTTCAAGGTATGAGTGAAGAACCGAAAGTGGAGAACGTTTGGGCGAACCGAAGTCCGTTATCATTGATGAAGGCTCCGCTCATCCTCTCCTGCCGCACGCGTCGCATTTCCATGCTTGGGCGGCGCTCGATGGTTTCCCCAACTCAATCCATCTCACGTCGAAAGTTTTTCGCCACCGGTGCCGCCGCGCTCGGCCTCGCTCCGATGGCGTTCTTACCTGCCAGAGCCGGCTCCCACAATGAAGAGATTTTGATGGGGATCATAGGATGCGGCGGCATGGGCATAAGGAATATGCGGAACTTTCTCTGCATCAGAGGGGTGGCCTCAAAACCTTCCGCTTCTTTTTTAACGAAAATATGTTATTCTCCAATGGCTTGCGCCTTTGGGACACGCTCTATATCGTGGTCAGTTTAGTCAGGTGCATACGCAGAGAATGAAAAATTTATCTTTGCCCCCGTAAACGGTTACCGCTACTTTTCCACCATGAAAGCGCTCCTTCAGACCCGTACCACGTACCAGCGGGCGCCCCGCGCCGCCCGAAAAGCGATTTCCCATCAATTGTTGGATGGAAGGACATGCCTGATGGGTCATTGCGCCAAAGTTACTTGTCGGAGGTTCTTTCTATTGGTCGCTTCTTTATTCGCAATCGGATGGGTCTTTCCCGCTATGAGCGAGGTCGAACGGCCGAACGTGGTGATCATCTTTGCTGACGATATGGGTTATGGAGACGCGGGAGTATTCGGGCATCCAACGATCCGCACGCCTCATCTGGATCGTATGGCCGCCGAAGGCCAGAAGTGGACGCAGTTCTAGGTTCCCCATACCGTCTGTACGCCCTCGCGTGCCGCGCTGCTGACCGCTCGAAAGCCGGTCCGCATCGGAAACGGGACCACCGGCGTGTTGTTCCCACGCCTTCGCGACCGGGGCCTGCCCCCCGAGGAGATCACCATTGCAGATCTGCTCAGCGGTGCCGGCTGCGCCACGATTACCGTCGGCAAATGGCACTTGGGGCACACCCCAGACTTCTTGCCGACCAACCATGGATTCGATACCTACTACGGCGTTCCATATTCAAATGACATGGATGTCGATCCCCAGATGGCGGTCGCCGACGGGGTCAAGATTCGCGAGGGCATGACTCTCGAGAGGATGCGCGACCCGGACGAGCGGGTGAGAGACTGGGTCCCGTTGATGAGAGACGAGCTGGTGATCGAGTATCCGGTCGACCAATCCACGCTTACGAAACGATACACCGACGAAGCCATTCGGTTCATTGAAGAAAATCAGGACGATCCTTTCTTTGTTTACCTGGCCCATACGTTTCCGCATGTTCCGCTGGTAACCGTTCACGGTTAGAGCAGCAGGATTCGCCGCGATCGGGAATTTACGAAATTCGGCGGTCAACCTCACCGCCGAATTTGAGGCCCTTTGTTCCTGTTCGTAGGACGATTATCCGTAGAGCGAACGCGAATAATCGGGAACGGAAAACGCGCCGTGCCGGACTTTTTCCACTTTCAGGTCGCGGACGCCTCCGGGGGTTTCCCACTGGATCTCATCGCCTTCGGAAAATCCCAGGATACCGGTTCCGATGGGCGCCAGAATGGAAATCCGCTTCTGATCGGGATCCGCATGATTGGGCATGGTCAGTATCCACTCTTCGAGTTCGCCGTTGTCCATATCGCGCAATTGCACCAACGAGTTCAAGGTTACGGTCCCGGCGGGAATAGCCGAGGGATCGAGAATCTCCGCGCGATCGAGTTCCTGTTTGAGTTTTTGAATGCCCGGATACACTTTGCCTCCGCTCTGAATAAGGTCGTTCACGATCTTTGACAAAGCGCGGTGGTCGTCCGAGGAAATATGAATTTTCTTCATGGTTTTAAGTTTTTTCTTGGTTGAGTGCCCGGATACCGCAGGGGACCGGCGGATCCGCTTTTTGTAGCCTGGGGTTGAGGTAACTTAAGCCGTGCGCGAAGGGCAGGCTTCGTGTTCGCTCGCCAGTCACAAGCGAATTGGAAACGTGCCGGATCTCTCCCCGGAGTCCTCCGACCGCCGGGAACCGAAATCCTTACGAGCAGATCAAGAGCGACACCGGGGTCCGCCAGGCACGATGACTAGCGGCATTCGACAACCGGTAAAGTTGATGCAGGCTCGTTTCATGGGAAAAAGGCGCGCGGGCCGAAACCCGCATTCCACTGACAAGAACCTATCGCATGACCCGCGTCTTTGTCAAATCGATATCGCGTTCAATCGGATTCGCCGGGGTCGGCCCGAACCTCTTGCTATCCCAACCGTTCCGCCACATCCTCGCAGTCCGGAGCTTCAGCGTAGAGCTCTTCGAGTTCACTTCGATCACGGCAATTTCCCGGTTGCGTACCGCAACATCACCGAGGGCATCCGGGATGCATGCTCGCCATGAAATCCCAGCAACGCCTTTTCGTCACGTTCGCCCACCTTGTGCAACGCCGGGAGCTGGGCGAGGAGTTTCGCATCCTTCTTGAGTATTCACACAACCTCGTCGAGCGGCACCCCGGTTTCGAACACGGCGACGCCAAGTCCCTCCGCCGCATGCAGCGGTTGCTTCCCGCAGAGATGCGCTAGGGCAACCCGGCGGGGGTCAGTCAAATTCTCCCTGTTTTCGTAAGCATTTTTGCTTCGCCCCCGGCAGGTCCCCGGGGACCAGATTCCGGGAAAGGCAAGGAGCCGCGCTTGATGCGGACTCCCGGCAAACAACTTGAATTCATTCGGTCGTCGGATGCGCTCCAGCTAAAAGATTTGAGGAAACGGGCGAATTTAATTTGACGGACGCGTCCGTCCTCGAAATAAGTGGCCTTGTGAAAACGGCCAAGCAGAGGCCGGGACAGCCGAAAGACGAGAATCTTGCGGAACGTCGTCGACGGGAGATCCTGGCTGAGGCGGCACGGTTGTTCGCCGAAACGGGTTATCCGCGGGCCGATCTCCAGGTGCTGGCGGACCGCCTCGGTGTGGGCAAAGGAACCGTGTACCGGTACTTTCCGAGCAAGGAAGCCCTGTTTCTCGCCGCGGTGGACGAAGGAATCCGCAGTTTGACCGATGCGATCGACGCCGCGATCGAGGAGGAAACCGATCCCGTTCGGAGGGTCGAAACCTCGGTGCGCACCTACCTCGGTTATTTCGACCGCCACCCGGAGTTGGTGGAGCTTCTAATCATCGAACGGGCCGAGTTCCGGGATCGCAAGAAAGCGACCTACTTCGCCTACAAGGAACGCCATCACGACCGTCGCCGGGTGATTGCCGAAGAAGGCATTAACTCGGGCGCCTTCCGGCAAATGGATCCGGATCGCCTGATGCGGGTGGTCAGCGACCTCCTTTACGGCGTCATTTTCACCAATCACTTCTCCTACCGCCGGGTTCCCTTTGAGCAGCAGGCCGAGGAAGTCATTGATTTCGTCCTGCACGGCATCGCCGGCCGGGGACATGGCTCATCCGACTGAAATCGCCATTCAAAATTGCCTTTACTTATGAAAACCGACCTTTCAGCAACCGGCCGCGCTGTCTTCCGCCGGGTGGCCTCTTTTTTTCGTCTGTGTTCGCGGCGGGTTCGCCGGCGGACGCCTTTGCGAGCGCCGACCCGCGCAAGCGCGACCTCCACGGGACAGGAGGCGCCGACCCTCCGAACCCTTCGCCTTGCCGCAGCGGCGACGGGGATCGCGGTCCTGAGCTCGTTGCTGCTCACCGCCTGCGGAGGCGAGCACCCCGGCGCGGGCGAGATGCCGCCGCCCCCGGTCACGGTCGCGGAGGTGACCCCCGGCGAGGTCGAGATCCATCGCGAGTACGCCGCGCGGGTTCGGGCCGTGCGCGAGGTCGAGGTGCGGGCGCGGGTGGGAGGGGTTCTCGAGAAGCGAATGTATGAAGAAGGTCAATACGTCGAACGAGGCGACATCCTGTTCGAGATCGACACCGAACCCTTTGAAATCGCCCTGCGCCAGGCCGAAGCCGATCTGGGGAATGCCCTGGCCAACCGCAGGCAGGCGGAACGCGAATGGCTGCGGGTTTCGGGCCTTTACGACCGCAACGCGGTGAGTGAGCGAGAACGCGACAACGCGGAATCCCTGTTCGAGCTCGCCCAAGCGCAGGAGGAACTTAGCCGGTCCCGGGTAGCCGACGCCGTCCGCAATCTCGATTATACACGGGTAAAGGCTCCCCTCGCCGGGTCCACCGGACTGGAAACTCTGTCTGAAGGAAGCCTGATCGAAGCGGGACAACCGTTAACCCGCCTGATTCAGCAGGATCCCGTGCACGTGCGTTTTTCGCTTCCCGAATCCGACGCGGCCCTGCATCGCGAGGCGCGACGAGCCAGGACCCGGAACGAGGAATCCGGTCTTCATCGTCGCGAGGTCCGTCTCCGGCTGCCCGACGGTGAGTGGTACTCGGAACCGGGCGTTCTTGATTTCACGGACACGACTATCGACGCGCGAACCGGCACGGTGACGGTGCGCGCCGTATTCGAGAATCCGGACGGCGATCTGATCCCCGGTCAGTTCGTGCGTGTTCGGGTAACCCTGGAGGAGTTGACCGGAGTGTTCGCCATCGAACCGACCGCCATCAGCGAAGGTCCCGAAGGCCCCCGCGTGTTTATCCTTCTCGAGGACGATACAGTGGAATCACGCGACGTGGAACTGGGACCGGTCGTGGATGGCAGGCAGGTCATTCTGTCCGGCCTGGAGGACGGAGAACGCCTTGTGGTCAACGGCCATGCGGCCCTTCAGGACGGCATGGCCGTCTCGGCGCAAACGCGCAACGGGGAGGAAAACTGATGTTTCGCTTTTTCATCGACCGGCCGATCTTTTCAACGGTCGTCTCACTCGTGATCGTGATCGCGGGCGTGGCTTCGATCAATCTGCTCCCGGTGGAGCAGTACCCGGACGTGGTTCCTCCCCAGGTGGTCGTCAACGCCACCTACCCCGGCGCCAGCGCCGACGTGCTGGCGGAGTCGGTGGCCGCTCCGCTGGAGCAGGAGATCAACGGAGTGGACGACATGATTTACCTGCAATCCACCAGCACGGACGCCGGGATGCTCCAAATTTCGGTTTCGTTCGAGATGGGAACGGATCCCGACCAGGCGGCGATCAACGTGAACAACCGCGTGCAGGCGGCCCTGCCGCGGTTGCCTCAGGTGGTGCGCCAACTCGGGGTCCGGGTCGAAGCCCGTTCCACCAACATCCTTATGGTTCCGGTGCTGAGTTCCACCCGGCAAAGCACGCTGGAAATCAGCAATTACGCCCTGTTGAACATCCTCGACGAGCTGGTGCGCATTCCGGGGGTCGGCGACGCGTCGCTGTTCGGAGCCCAGGACTATTCCATGCGCATTTGGTTCAGTCCGGACAAGCTCGCCCGGTTCGATCTCACGCCCTCCGACGTGGCCGGCGCCCTCCGCGAACAGAATGCCCAGTTCGCCGCCGGACGGATCGGGGCGGAGCCTGCGGTGCCCGGCCAACCGTTCACCTATTCCGTCACGACGCGCGGTCAACTCGATTCGGCCGGCGAATTCGAACGGGTCATTCTCCGTTCCCTCGACGACGGCAGTGCGCTTCGGCTGGGCGATGTCGCCCGGGTTGAGTTGGGCGCGCAGAACTACGCTTTTTCGGCAACACACAACGCGGAACCGACGGTTCCCCTGGGCATCTTCCTGGAACCCGGCGCCAACGCGCTCGACACGGCCCGGGAGGTGCGCGAGACCCTCGACCGCATATCCGAGCGCTTCCCCGAGGCCCTGTCCTATCACATACCCTTCGACACGACGGAATTCGTGGAAGTCTCGATTCGCGAGGTCATCATCACCCTGCTGCTGGCCACCGGGCTGGTGGTCCTGGTTACTTTCGTCTTTCTGCAACATTTCCGGGCGACACTGATCCCCGTCGCGGCGATTCCCGTCTCCCTGATCGGCACCTTCGCCGGAATGCAGGCATTCGGTTTTTCCATCAACCTGCTTACCCTGTTCGGTCTCGTTCTGGCGATCGGGATAGTGGTGGACAACGCCATCATCGTGATGGAGAACGTCGCCCGCCTCATGCACGAACGCGAGCTGCGCGCCCGGGAGGCCGCCATCGAGACGATGGGACAGGTGACGGGGGCGGTCGTCTCATCGACCCTGGTGCTTGTGGCGGTGTTTGTCCCGGTCACGTTCCTCGGGGGGTTGACGGGCGAGCTTTACCGCCAGTTCGCGGTCACGATCGCGGTATCCGTCGTGGTGTCCGGCGTGGTCGCGCTCACGCTCACGCCGGCCATGTGCGCCCTGCTTCTCGATCGAACACCCAGAGAAGTCTGGACCCCCTTCCGCTGGTTCAACAAGGCATTCGCATGGATCAACGACTCGTTCGTTTTCGGGGTGAGGACGGTTTTGAAGCATTGGGTGGCGGGCGTTCTGTTCTTCGCGCTGGTGGGCGTATCCACGCTCCTTATACTGAACCGTATGCCTTCGGGCCTCGTTCCCCAGGAGGACCAGGGCGTGGCGCTCGCTGTTTTCCAACTGCCGCCCGTCTCCTCGCTCGAACGCACCGAGTCGGTCCGCGAAGCGCTTTCGCATCAGATTGTGGCATTTGAAGAAGTATCCGACTTCACCAGCTTCGCCGGATTCGATCTGTTCGCCGAATCCCTGCGTACCAATGCGGGGGCCGGATTCATAAACCTGACCTCCTGGAACGAGCGCACGGGCCGCGGAAAGGATGCCGCGTCCATCGCCAAACGGGTGATGGGAATGGGGATGGGCATTCAGGAAGCCAACGTCCTGGCATTCGTCCCGCCGCCCATCCAGGGCCTGTCACTCACCGGCGGGGTCGAAGGGTTTCTCCAGATCCGCGGGGAGACGTCGCCGGAGGAAATGCAGGGCATCGCCCGGGGTTTTGTCGCCGCCGCCTCGGAACGCCCGGAACTGGTCAACGTCCGCACCACTCTCGATACGGGCATCCCCCGCTATCACGCCGAAGTGGACCGGGAGAAAGCGAAAGCCATGGGCGTGGCGATCAACCAGGTGTTCGAAACCATGAACAGCACCTTCGGCTCCCTGTACGTGAATGACTTCACCTACGCCGGACGGCTCTGGCAGGTCAACCTGCAATCCGAAGCGGAATTCCGGATGCAGCCCGAAGACCTCCACAAGGTTTTCGTGCGCTCCGGCTCGGGCGAGATGATTCCGCTGAATTCGCTGGTCACACTCGAACGCACCCGGGGAGCGGATGTGCTGAACCGTTTCAATCTGTATCCGGCGGCCCGGATCACCGCCGACCCGGCGCCCGGCTTCACGACCGGCCAGGCCAAGGACGCCATGGAAGCGGTCGCCGCGGACCTGCGCACCGACACCGACACTCTCCTGGGCTGGATCGGGGAAGCGTATCAGCTCGATGTCGCCGCCGGCGCCGGAGGCGCGGCGTTCGGTTTGGGGTTGTTGATGGTCTTTCTCATCCTGGCGGCACAGTACGAACGCTGGACCCTGCCGCTGGCGGTGGCGTCGGCGGTTCCGTTCGCGGTCCTCGGCGCGGCGGTCGCAACGTTTTTACGCGGCTTTCCCAACGACATCTATTTCCAGGTCGGCCTGTTGGTCCTGATCGGTCTGGCGGCGAAAAACGCCATTCTCATCGTCGAGTTCGCCGCGCAGAACCGGAAAGCCGGCATGAGCTCCCACGAGGCCGCCGTTACGGCGGCGCGGCAACGGTTTCGTCCGATTATCATGACCGCCCTCACCTTTATCATCGGCACCCTGCCCCTGGTCTTCGCCACCGGCGCCGGAGCCGCCAGCCGGCAGGCGATCGGTACCGTTGTGGTCGGGGGCATGATCATTGCCAGCACCGTGGCGCTGCCGTTCGTCGCCCTCGCCTACAACCTGTTGTCGCAACTCGCCACCTGGCAGCGCGAACGCCGGAAAATTCACGAGCCAACCTAATGAAAACCACAAGACTCAAAATGATTCCAGCCGCCGTGGGCGCGGTCATCCCGGCCGGCTGTGTCACCGGCCCCGATTACCACTCGCCCGACACGGCCCTGCCCGAGGCCTGCCCGGAGGAGTACATCCTGGCGGCTGCCGACCACGAGGCATGGTCGGACTGGTGGACGCATTCCTATCGGCCCGCTTGGCATTGGAGGAAGCCGTCCGCGACCAACTCACCGCCACCGCCATTCTGCTCAAGAGCCTCGGCGGCGGTTGGGATGAATCCGGAAGGCACGTGTCCGCGGAATCCGCCGCATCGAAGCAGGTTGTTCAGCGCAAGAACGAACCGGAGAACGCTGAGAGCGTCAGGTAACATACAAGTGAAAACCTGATGAGACTTGGGACGGACTTCAAAATTTTTCCTTTCATGTTACCTGACCCCGTTATCCTCTGATTCTATGAAGCGGTGTCAATTGGTAGCACTATTCGGGCTAGCCTGCCTGCTCCTCTCCGCGACGGCGCTCCGGGGCGGTAACGGGAACGCCTCCGGCGAGCCAACCGGCGGACCGCCATCCCCGTTCGTCGGCGGCGTGCTTCGGTTCGCCTTCGACCACACCGCGAAAACCGGATTCCGGGACGATCGCGACGAACGTCAAAGCGGCCGGTTGTTCGACGTGCGGACGGACTACCGCGTTCCCCTCCGGGAAGACCTCCTGACGCGGGCCAGCCTGCAATACCAACGGTACGCGTTTTCTTCGACCGATCTGCCCCTGCCCGAAAACCTCCAACGCATCGGGCTACCCGTCACTCTCACATTCCTGAGGGACCGCCGCCCGCTCTACATTGTGACGATTACACCGTCCCTCGGGTTCGAGGAACGGGTGACCTCACGGTCGGCGAACGTTTCCCTGCTGGCATTTCGCAATTTCACGATCACCGAAACCCTGTCCGCCCAGTTGGCCTTCTTCGGCTCGACCTCGGCAAAATACCCGGTGCTTCCCGGCGCCGGACTGGTCTGGAACTTCAGTGAAACCGGAACACTGCGGCTCACTCCACCGCAGCCGGAAATCGTCTTCGATCCGCACGACCGCTGGCAACTCGCCCTGGGCGCTTCCTTTCAAGGAGGAACCTTCCGCGTCTCGGAAAAAGCCGGCGTCCCGGAAAACAGTCGCCTGAACCTGACCGAATACCGGGCGGGGACCCGCGTAGTGCACCGGCTGACCGACACCCTCACCGCCGGACTCACCGCCGGTTGGATGATCAAACGAAAGTTCGATCACGACCGGATCGGGCTGGTTCACCGCAGCAGGGGAGCTCCTTACGCGGGTATAAGCATCGAAGCGTCGTTTTGAGATTTTTTCCCTCACGGTCGAGAACACAACCCTGTTTGCCCAGGCAACCGAAGAACTCCCCCGCGTGGTAACTCAAATTCAGTTCCGCGGATCGTCCTCGGGATTGATGTACTCAATCCCCCAAGGGCCGGTACCGTGAAGCTGCATGATGACCTCTCCTTCGGCGTAACCGTACATGGGCTCCCCGGGGGCCATTATGGCGAGGCCGCCGGTTTCGAGTTTGTGGGTCTTCCCGTAATCGAATTCTTCGCCGTGAGCGAAGTGCAACGCGCCCGAGAGGACGGTCACGCGTTCGTACTCGGGGTGAATGTGCGGTCTGATGATATAGCCGTCCGGGAGTTTCAACCGGAATGTGAACGGTTCCTCCTCGCTGAGATTACCTTCGATTACGGCCATTTGGGCGGGCGCGGCCATCGACGCGATATCGCCCCATTCGAGGTCGTCCGCGTTCAGCATCACATGACCGTCGCCCCGGTAAGGAAGTTCGGCCATGCCCCCCATTTCCGCGGAGGCGGTGACGGTCCCGGCGAGCATAACTCCCGAAACGATGAAACAGGTGAAATGTTTCATAACAATGATTCCTTTCGTTGAGGTTGAATTTGTTTCAGTTCATGTATGACCGAAACGGGATTGGATGATCTTAATGCTGCCAATTCCGGCGATTGGTGCAAGCGTTTTCAGAATATTCGCTTGACGGCATATTCGTTTCATGCGATCTACGGGTCATGCAAGTCATCCAGGCCTATCAGTGTTTTTGCGATGAGACGCGCCTGCGGATCTTGAACCTCTTGCTGGAGGGGCCGCTCTGCGTCTGTCACCTGACCGCGATTCTCGGTGTGCCGCAACCGAAGGTGTCCCGCCACCTCAAAGCATTGCGGGACGGGGGCGCCCTGGAAACGGAGCGGTGTTACAACTGGACCATCTGCCGCCTGCCGGCCACACCCAGTCCCCTGCTGGAAGCCAATCTCAAGTGCCTCCAGGATTTGAGGGCGGAAGAACGGGTTTTCAAGGCCGACCTCAAAACCCGCAAACGCACCGTCGCGCGGATTCTCAAGGATCCCGGCGACGCTCTTCCCGCGCAAATCCGGAGCCTGGCAAAGGACTGCTGCTGATCCCGAATCCTAAAACTATGAAATCCAAAGTTCTCATTCTCTGCACCGGCAACTCCTGCCGCAGTCACATGGCGGAAGGCATCCTGCGGGCCGCCGCGGGCGATCTGTTCGAGGTTTACAGCGCCGGCTCCAACCCCAAGGGGCACGTCCACCCGCTCGCCCTCGAAGCCCTCAAGGAAATCGGCATCGACGCCTCCGGGCATAAGTCGGAGCACCTCGACCAATATCTGGACGCCGGCATCAATACCGTGATCACGGTCTGCGGCAACGCCGATCAGGCCTGTCCGACCTTCCCCGGAAAAGTCACCCGTTACCACTGGGGCTTCGAAGACCCGCCCCACGCCGTCCGCGACGGCGAAACCGAACTCGATGCCTTCCGCCGCATCCGCGATCAAATCAAACTCGTTTTCGAAGCCTACGCCTCCGGCTACCGCGAAGCCAAAGGCTAACCCCCACTCCACCACTCCACCACTCCACCAATCCACCAATCCACCAATCCACAACTCAACTCTATCATGAAAAAAATACTCGTTTACGATCCGCCTATGTGTTGTTCCTCCGGCGTCTGCGGACCTGATGTCGATCCCCTCCTGCCGCGCTTTGCCGGCATGCTTGCGCAACTGGAAAACTTCGGGGTAAAAGTCGAACGCCACAATCTGGCTCAGGAACCGGTCGCCTTCGCGCAAAACCGGGACGTTCGCGCCATCCTGGAAAAGGAAGGCGTGGAAGTTCTCCCGCTGATCTTCGTGGACGGCGTCCTGGAAATGAAAGGACGCTACCCCGAGACCGCCGAACGCGGCGCCTTCGTCAAGCGCGCCCGCGAAGCCGAAGCGAAAACCGCTTGAAAGAAGACCAACCATGAACGCAACCCGCCAACACCTTCGCGCCCTCCCCGAACTACTCGACAGTCCGGCGCGCTACTATTTCTTCACCGGCAAGGGCGGCGTGGGCAAGACCTCCATCGCGTCCTCCACCGCACTCGCGCTGGCCGACGCCGGCAAGCGGGTGCTCCTGATCAGCACCGACCCGGCCTCCAACTTGGACGAAGTCCTCGGACTGGAATTGAGCCGCGAGCCGCGGCCGGTTCCCGGGTGCGACGGGCTTTCCGCCCTCAACATCGATCCCGAAGCGGTGGCCGCCGAGTACCGGGAAAAAGTCGTCGGCCCGATGCGCGGCGTTCTGCCCGAAGCGGCCCTCAAAGCGATGGAAGAACAACTCTCCGGCGCCTGCACTATGGAGATCGCCGCCTTCGATGAATTCACCGGCTACCTCGGCGGCGAGGCCACCGACGGATTCGATGTCATCGTCTTCGACACCGCCCCGACCGGCCACACGCTTCGGCTCATGGCTCTCTCGCAAGCGTGGACGAATTTTCTCGACGACAACACCAGCGGCAATTCCTGCCTCGGCCCGCTGGCCGGACTGGAGAAGCAGCGTCAGGCCTACGCCGAAGCCGTCGAGGTGCTCAAGGACGCCGGCCGCACCGCCGTCTTTCTCGTCAGCCGCGCCAACAAGAGCCCATTGAAGGAAGCCCGCCGGACCTGGAAGGAATTCACTGATCTCGGAATAAAGAACCAGAGCCTCATCCTCAACGGGTGGTATGCGCCGGACGAGACTCACCGTAACGATCCGGTCGCGAAGCGCTGGCTGGAGCGCCAAAGCGCCGCCATGGCCGCGGAGGCCGCCTTTATCGATTCCCTCCCGCTCTACCGCGCTCCCCTCCTCCCCGGCAACCTGATGGGAGCGGACATCTTGCGCGGGTTTTATCGGGGTGGAGAGATCGATTCAGCTGTTTCCACCAAACCCTCGAAGGCCGATTCCCTGCCGGACCTGCCCGGCCTTGGGCATTTGGCTGATCAGCTCGCGCCCGCCGGGCGCGGAGTGATCATGACCATGGGGAAAGGCGGGGTCGGCAAGACCACCGTCGCGGCGGCCCTGGCCCTCGTTCTCGCCGATCGTGGCGCCAAGGTGCGTCTCTCCACCACCGACCCGGCGGCCCATATCGCCGATGCCCTGGGCGATGACGCCGGCGCCACGCTCACGGTCGAACGCATCGACCCGAAAGCCGAAACCGCCGCCTATGTCGAGGAAGTCCTCGCCACCCAGGGCGCCGATATGGACGCGGAGAATCGAGCCCTCCTCGAGGAGGATCTGCGCTCGCCCTGCACCGAGGAGATCGCCGTATTCCGCGCCTTCGCCCGCACCGTGGCGAAAGGCGAAGACGAGTTTGTCGTGCTCGACACCGCGCCCACCGGCCACACCCTCCTGCTCCTCGACGCCACCCAATCGTATCACCGGGAACTGGGACGCCAAACGCGTTCGACCCGACAAGCCGAGGATGTCGAAAAACTTCTGCCCCGCCTGCGCGACCCGGACTTCACCCGTGTCCTCCTCGTAACTCTCCCCGAAAGCACCCCCGTACACGAAGCGGCCGCCTTGCAGGCCGACTTGCGCCGAGCGGAAATCGAACCCCACACCTGGATTATCAACCAGAGCCTGGCCGCCGCCGACACGCAAGAGCCGCTTCTGGCCGCGCGCGGCCGGGCGGAAATCCCCTACATCCATGAAGTCGTCGAGGAAAATCCGGGCAAACCCGTTTACCTCATCCCCTGGAGCCCCACCGAACCCACCGGAGTCGACGGCCTGCGCGAACTTGCATGCAAGATACAAGCCGTGGCTTCCACGCAATAATCCTTAAACTTTGCCATCACTTCACTTTGTAACCAATCAACCACGACACTAACCAATTGGACCGGCACTCGGTTAGTCCCAAAGTAGAACACGCTTCCAGCGTGTTGTCTCAGGCTGGAAGCCTAAGCTACTTCGAGCCAGCGTCTGAACCGAGTGTCATTCCAACCAACTGCCATACCACAACCATGACCACCTACGTTTACGAAACCATTCCATCCAACGAAAACGAAGAGCCCAAGCTCTACGAAATTCAGCAGAGCATGAAAGACGAGCCGCTGACCAACCACCCCGAAACCGGCGAACCGATCCGCCGCGTCATCCTCGGCGGCTACGGCTTGATGAAGGAGAATTCCGGAGATGCCGGCGACGGCGGCTGCGGTCCCAGCTGCGGCTGCCACTAGAGCTGAGGGCTGAGACTTGAGACCTGAGAGCTGAAATAAGATCATGAAAACATCGAAATCCCAACAATCGGTCCTCGACCAGGATTCCCTGCGCGAACGCGTCCGCGAACGTTACGGGGCCATTGCCACCAAAGGCACCGAGGGTTGTTGCGGTCCTGAGGCTGAATCTTGCTGCGGATCGCAGGCCGATCCGCTCCTTGAAAGCCCCACCGCGGCCGAACAGCTTGGTTATGAGTCAACCGACACCGCATCGATGCCGGAAGGCTCGGAAATAGGCCTCGGCTGCGACAATCCCGTCGCCCTGGCCTCCATCAAAGCGGGGGAACGCATCCTTGACCTCGGCAGTGGCGGCGGTTTCGACTGCTTCCTGGCCGCCCGCCAAACCGGGCCGACAGGACATGTCATCGGGGTGGACATGACTCCGGCAATGATTTCCAAGGCGCGGCGCAACGCCGCGAAGGGCGGCTTCGACAATGTCGCGTTCCGGCTCGGCGAGATCGAATATCTTCCCGTGGCCGATGCGTGCATCGACATCATCCTTTCCAACTGCGTCATAAACCTGTCCCCGGACAAACCCCAGGTCTTCGCCGAAGCCTTTCGCGTCCTTGTGCCCGGAGGGCGGCTGGCTATTTCCGACATCGTTCTCCTGCAAGAGCTGCCCGAGGACATAAGGGAGGACTTCGAAGCGTATACCGGATGCGTCGCCGGCGCCATGACAGTCGATGAACTCAAGAACATGCTTCAGGCGGCCGGATTCAACGAACCTGATATCAAAATCAAACCCGGCAGCCGTGAATTCATCAATCGCTGGGTTCCCGGGAAAAACGTCGGTGATTACGTCGCCTCTGCTTCTATCACAGCCCGCAAACCGATTTAAACCGCCACTCCACAACTCCATCACTCCAATTTCCCCATTCGCCACTCTCACTTCAACATTCGAAATTTCCTTCACTCCACAACTCCACTTAAACACCATGAATACAAACACCAAAGAACTCATCGCAATCGGCGCCTCGATTGCGGCCCACTGCCAGCCGTGCCCGAAATACCACTACGCCAAGGCGAAGGAACTCGGCATTTCCCAAGAAGAAATCCAGGAAGCCATTGGCGTGGGACATCAAGTGGAATCCGGAGCACGCAAAGCCATGATGGATCTTGAGACAACTCTTTGCCGCCGCCGATTCCAAATCGGAGCCCGACTGCGGAGGCACGCCCTCCGACAGCTCTTCCTGCTGCTAAGGGCTTCCTCTAACCTCAGGTTTCAGCTCTCAGGTCTCATCCTTCATCCTTCAACCTTTTGGTAATGTCCGAATCCGTAGCCAAAAAAATGTCCCTCCTGGACCGTTTCCTTACGGTCTGGATTTTCGTCGCCATGGCACTCGGAGTCGGGATCGGGTATTTCCTGATCGCCGATCCCGAGTCATTTTTCGAGCCCGTCACCGTCGGGACGACCAACCTGCTCATTGCGTTCGGGTTGATCCTCATGATGTACCCGCCGCTGGCGAAGGTGAAGTACGAGCAAATGCCGAAGGTGTTTTCGAATCTCCGTATTCTGGGACTTTCCCTTCTTCAGAACTGGGTTGTCGGGCCGGTGTTGATGTTCGTGCTGGCGGTGATTTTCCTGCACAACCATCCGGAATACATGGCGGGCCTGATCCTTGTGGGCATCGCCCGCTGCATCGCCATGGTCCTGGTGTGGAACCTGCTGGCCAAAGGCAGCTCGGAATACTGCGCCGGCCTGGTCGCGCTGAACAGCGTTTTCCAGATCCTCTTCTTCGGGCTTTACGCCTGGGTCTTCATCACCTGGCTGCCGGGGTTGATCGGCATCGACCTGTCCGGGGTCCAGGGCATGGGGGGCAAAACCCTGGCCGACGTCACCATCGGGGAAATCTTCGCCAGTGTCATGATCTACCTCGGCATTCCCTTCGCAGCGGGAATCCTCAGCCGGGTCATCCTGATCCCCCTCAAAGGCCATGAGTGGTACGACACCAAATTCGTTCCGGTGATTTCGCCGATCACGCTGATCGCTCTGCTTTTCACCATTGTCGTCATGTTCATGTTCAAGGGCGACGCCATCGTGAAACTGCCCCTCGATGTCTTCCGCATCGCGGTGCCACTGGCCACCTACTTCGTCCTCATGTTCCTCGTCAGCTTCTTCATGGGCCGGGCGGTCGGCGCCGATTACTCGCGCAGCGCGACCCTCGCCTTCACGGCCTCGGGCAACAACTTCGAGCTGGCCATCGCGGTCGCCATCGCGGTATTCGGCATCGCCTCCAGCGTCGCCTTCGCCACCGTGGTGGGACCCCTCATCGAGGTGCCCGTGCTGATCGGGCTGGTACACGTCGCTCTCTGGTTGCGGCGCAAATTCTTTCCTCACGCCATCGTCGAAGACGCCCACACCGGAGGCGTTGATTCCCTCAGCGACAAGGACCGCGCCTTCTTCGAGAGCGAAGCCTGCCGCGCCACACGGAAAGCCTTCGAGAAAGGCTGAGCCCCATCTGCCCAATAAACATATCATCCACTGCCTCGGCCCGCGTTACGGGATCGATCATCCGGCCGACAAATGGGGGAGGTTCAACTCAGCTCGCGCCTCGACTGAGCTCGCCGAAGTCCGGATGAACCAAGAACCAGGAACTAAGAACTTCAACCACAGATTTAACAGATGGACACAGATTGGGTCGGGGGGCGAGG
>SLTG01000121.1 GCA_007130045.1 Opitutales bacterium | reverse complement strand
GGCTGAAATTGCCCACCCGCCCAAAAATCATCGAAAATGTAGTGGAGAAAAATCAGTGAAATCTTCAGGAAACCCGCTTGAACAGCTAATCGTTCTTTCGGAACTGTCGAAGATGGGCTAAACCTACACTGGCGAGCCCGCGCCCATTCGCAAAGTTAAGGCTTGCAACAGTCGGGGCACCGGCGGTTATAGCCGTCCGAGAGGAATAAATCCAAAGGGAGACTAGCAACTATTCTTCTCTTGATCGCTCCTTTTTCAATTGCTCTGCACGGTGTTCAATCAACGACGAACGGCAACTGATTTCCAGCCGTTTCGAAAGAGCAGCGGCAGAAATTTCCGCCTCCCTTATTTCCGCCTCCGTTTCGTCCGAGGCGCTCATTTGCTCTCGCATGTTACGCCTCAACTTCACAACACTCGAATCACGGTCGTCGGAAACCAACGCCCAGACGTAGGCTTGAAATCGTGTTGCAGGATTCTCCGAAAACAGATTCGCTAGTAAGAGTCTAGCCTCAATGTCGCCATTTTCAGCTGCCAGCGTAAACAATCTCTCGGCTTCCTTAAGGTCTTTTTTTAAACCGTTTCCGTCACGATACACCCTTCCCAAATTCTTCGATGCTTCGGCTACACCTGCTTCAGCCGCAAATTTAAGAAGATTGATACCTTTCGGCCGATTTTTTTTTATGATGCAACCGTTAACAAGAAGTCTGCCAAGATAACCACTAGCTTGAGAATGCTGGGCGTCCGCTGCCTTCTTAAGCCAAATAATGCCTTGATCTTTAGAATTTTGACCTCCCCCCTCTTCGATTAAAAGCCGCCCAAGTTGATATTGACCTTCGTTATCACCTAATTCTGCCGCGTTCGAATACAGGCGAATAGCCTCGGCAAATTCCCCCTCTCTTTCTGCTAAAAGCCCATAAACAACTTGTATATTTGGGTCGTGATCTTTCTTGTCTTCGAGCGTGCTTTCCCAAGCACTTCCAGTCGATATCACAAAATCAGGGCCCGGATCATCTTTCTGCCGAGGCCCCGTTTCAGAGGCAAATCTCAGGCCGAGGCGATTGATCCTCCTTCTTAGGGTTGAATCCGATCGTGGTACGGTGCCGAATTCAGAAGGCAGGTTCTGACGTATTTCACGGGCTTTTAGATTGTAGTAACCAAACCGAATCCAATTGCACACCAAAGCCCAATCCAAGCGATCACACCAGGGGTTTTTCTTCAACCGAAGTTCTTTCGTCAGGATATCTCCTATGACCGACTCTTTGGCTACGTTTTCGGGCATTGACTGCCCGTTTCGTGCACAATCGGTTGTAAAACATTTCCAGAGTTCAACTTGCACGTCCTCAGCGAAGGGGTCTTCATTCTTTGTGTAAAGGCGACTGATTCTTCCATCCAGTCCTTGCCATGCATTGTTAAACAGTCTTTTTGCCGCCTTTCTTTGAAGTTGGGTGTGGTCAATATGCTCGCTATCCGATCCAGAGAAATCAATTTTTCTCTTGGCTTTTTTAGTTGTCACTTTCTCTACCCCGAAGTCGAGATAATCCCTGTAACCCAAATTGTGCGACTGTGCTTCTTCGCGAAGGTTTTTAGGGACTCTGATCCATGTAATCCCAGGCTCAGAATCGATCGTTCCATCCGGCGTACGAATCTCTGTGCGGAAAGGGACGAGTTCCGTTTTTTCGTATAGTCCAGGAATCAGAATTACCGTGGCACCTAACTCTGAAAAAGGTAGTAGCACCGCCGAATGCCACTTCTGTCCTGAGAGGCGGGCAATGACCAAAGGAAGCATAGGCATTTCAGGAAACTGCCATTTTTGTAACACTTCGTTTTTCATAGTCTAAGAAGAGGGGGCCTCTACCCCCGGTCTTATTTTTTCAATCCGAAACACGGGCATTGCATCGACGGCACGACGCTTGGAATCGAGATCGATAACCGTGTAATGCTGGCTCACGGCGACAGAATCGTGTCCGATGATATCCTGCACGACCGCCGCCGGAATGCCGGCATTCTTCATGAGGCTAGTTGCCGTGTGCCTCAGGGAATGAAAACTGAGTTCGTTGGTCTTGCGCTTAGTGCTGCGCCCTTTTCCGGTGGGCTTCTTTGACTGCGCCTTTGCCAATCCGGCTTCCACGAGAATCCCGGCGAACTGTTGACTCAATACCGATACGTCTCCATCACGCTCGATAACCGCAAACGCTTTGGGAAAAACCGGGGTATCGGATTTCGACGGTGTGGGCATCCCGAGGAAATGCTCCCGCAAGGGGCCTGCGACGGGAATGACGATACGGCGGCCAGTCTTTCTCGCCGTCAGCATTATTTCTCCCCGGGCGAGGTCCACGTTCGACCATCGCAACCTTCCGATATCCCCAAGACGTTGACCGGTGTAGACGCCGGTCAGTATGATTGATTGCCACTCACCATCTGCCACCTCAAGAACCTTTTTCAACTCATCAATTGTCAGTGGCCGACGTTTTATACGATCGGAATCCTCCTTCAAGGTCGACACCTGGTCGGCGGGGTTCACCTGAATCAAGCCGTCGCGCAATGCCTGTTTTAAAGCGCTTCGCAGTATCTTGACTGCAGTGTTCGCGGTGGCGACGGACAGGCGTTCGAGCAAACCGTTCCGAAATGCTGCTATGTCTCGGGCGGTCAAATAGGAAATATCGCGATCAGCCCGCTCCCCTAACGACTCCAGAAATTGCGCCACGACCGTCGAATACCTGGAGAGGCTCGCACGTGCGACTTCAAGTTCCCGACGATTCAGCCACCCATTGAGGTATTTCCGGGTCGACATGGTCACCAAATCATCGCCGTGAATTTCCGCGTATATCCCCGCGATTACTTGTCGCGCCTGGTGCTCCGTCCGTGCTGAACGGTAAGCCCGCTCATAGCTCTCCGCGATTCGCAACGCGTTTTTCCGATTCGTTTCCTTGGTTGACCGCTGGCGCTGCTTACCGCCGGGATCCGTGTAGCAGGCGTACCAGAACTTCGAACCCGGTTTTCTCCTGATGCTCGCCATACTGACAATGAAACTGACAATGACGTGGACTGTCAACAATGTCGTCGAATTCGTAAACTCCTGACAATCAGCTCAAACTCCCTAAAGAAAATGCCACCTGTCGAAGTCTAGGTTCGAATCCTAGCCGGGCAGCCTTTTGAAGGCCAGGCGCTTACCCAAGAACTTAATCGACGAGGAAAATCGATTTTGTTCCACTCTTCCCGGCTCCCCGGCATTGAACCCGGGTGCACAATGCCCTTACGGAGAGGCCCCGCTTTCATTCCGGTCGCCTTGCTCTTCCTTCCGGAGTAGCGGTTCAAGCGTCTCCCAGACGGTTTCCGCAATCACACGGTGGCCCCGCTCATTGGGGTGGATCAGGTCGTCGAGATTGTATTCCGGATCGACCGCCATGCCCTCGAGAAGAAACGGGATCAGGGGAAGATCGAGTTCCTCCGCCAGGTCCGGATAGATCGCCGCGAAAGCGTTGGTGTAGTCGTTGCCCATATTGGGCGGCGCCCGCATCCCCGCGAGAACGAGAAGGGCGTCGGGGTAACGCTCGCGCACCCGTTCGAGAATCGTTTTCAGGTTTTCCCTCGTCGTTTTGGGGTCGAATCCGCGCAGAGCGTCGTTGCCGCCCAGGGCGAGCACGAAGACGTCGATCTCGCGCCGGAGGATCCAATCCACGCGCCGCAATCCGCCCGCAGTGGTTTCTCCGCTGAGCCCGGCATTCACGACGCGGCAGGAGAGTCCGTTTTCCCTGAGCTTATCACCGATGATCGCCGGGTACGCGTCGCCGAGATCGATATTGTAGCCGGAGGTCAGACTGTCGCCGAAAAAAAGAACCGTCCGGACGTTTTCGCTGTCACTGGTATCGGCTTCGGCCCCGCGCACGACATTGCCGGCAATCACCGCCACGAAAACCAGATTAAATGCAAAAAGCACTTTGGTTCTATTAAAACCGGTGTATTTTGAGCGTTCTTTCATGAGTGACGAGACTACGGTACTGGAAATTAACGATTTGTCGAAAAGCTATCACGCGAAATCGCGGGATCTCGTCGTTCTCAGGGGAATCGAGTTCTCAATGATGGCGGGCGAGGTCTGCGCGGTGGTCGGGCCTTCGGGAAGCGGCAAGACCACGCTTCTCGGACTCTGCGCCGGACTGGACCAGCCGACCACCGGATCGGTGACCCTCTGCGGGCAGCGCCTGGGGGAACTCAACGAAGACGGGCGGGCGCACCTGCGGAACCGGAAGGTCGGATTCGTTTTCCAGAATTTTCAACTCGTTCCCAGCCTCACCGCGCTTGAAAACGTGACCATCCCCGCGGAAATGCAGGGACGGAGGAACGGCATGGTCAACGAAGCGCGCTCTCTGCTCGACCGGGTCGGCCTCGGCGACAGGCTCGGGCATTATCCTGTGCAGCTTTCCGGAGGCGAGCAGCAGCGTGTCGCGATGGCGCGGGCGTTTATCAACAAGCCCCGCATGCTTTTCGCGGACGAACCGACCGGCAACCTCGACGACGAAACCAGCGAACGCGTGGTCGAGCTGTTGTTCTCCCTGAACCGGGAGACCGGAGCCGCGGTGATGATTGTGACGCACGACTGGGAACTCGCCCGGCGGAGTGGCCGAATGCTGCGTCTGAAAAGCGGAGAAGTTGTCGAGGACAGGCGATTTGACGGAAACGGCGGCCCGGGGTCCGAAGCGGGGGTTTCGCTCGGAAGCGCAGACGGCAACGAAGACGCATCCGCACGATGAAGACAGGATGGGTCGCAAGGATGGCGTGGCGTGACAGCCGCCGCAGCCGCAGGCAGCTTTTTGTGTTCTCGCTTGCGATCGTTCTCGGCGTGGCCGCGCTCGTGGGGGTGCGGTCGTTCCGGGAAAACCTCGAGGAAGCGGTGGAGCGACAATCGCGGTTCCTGCTGGGCGCGGACATCGTTTTGCGGTCGCGCCAGGCGCCGACGGAAGAAACCGACGCGTTCTTTGCGTCGATCGGCGGCGAGCAGGCCCGGGAAGTGAGTTTCACTTCGATGGCGACCTTTCCCGACCGCGACCAGGGCCGGCTTGTCATGGTGCGCGCCATGGAGGGAAACTTTCCCTGGTACGGTGAGATCCTGACCGATCCCCCGGAGGCGGGCGCGGCGTGGCGGAGGCGTGAAGGGGCGCTTCTGGAAGAAAGCCTTTTCCGGCAGCTCGATCTCTCCCCGGGGGACCGGGTGCGGGTCGGGGGAGTGGAGCTGACACTTGCCGGAGCACTCCGCCAGGTTCCCGGCGAAACGGTCGGCATGGGACAGTTGGCGCCGCGTATTTTTGTTCCGCATACGGCCCTCGAAGAATCGGGATTGCTTACGGTGGGCAGCCTCGCGCGCTACCGCCAGTACGTTCGATTGCCCGAAGGGATGGACCCGGACGCTTGGGTGTCGCAAAACCGGCAGACGATGTCCGAACTTAGGCTGCGCGCGCAGACGGTTGAAGACCGCAAGGAAGACCTGGGCGACGCGCTGGCGAACCTCGCGCGCTTCCTCAATCTATCCGGGCTCGTCGCTCTCCTTCTCGGGGGCGTCGGGGTGGCCTCAGGAGTCTATGGATACGTATCGCGCAAGCGCGACACCGCGGCGATCCTCCGCTGCCTGGGCGCCGGGCACCGGGAAATTTTCGGGATCTATCTCCTGCAGGGCGGCGCGCTCGGCGCGGGGGGAGCATCCCTCGGGGTGCTTCTGGGGCTCGGGGTTCAATGGGTCATGCCCCGTCTGTTCGCGGGACTGCTGCCGGTCGATGTTGATTTCAACGTATCGTTCAATGCCCTGGCTGAAGGATTCGCTATCGGGTTCGGGGTCTGCCTGCTTTTCGCGATCTGGCCGATGGCCGCGCTCCGCCGGGTTTCTCCCCTGCGAGCGCTTCGCGCCTCCGTAACGGGCCGGGGGGCGGGACGCGATCCCGTGCAATGGCTGATCGCGCTCCTGCTGGGGGGAACTGTCTTCGGATTTTGCCGGGCGCAGTCCGAGAGTTTCGGCGCGGCGGCCGGCATCTTTCTCGGGCTGGCTGCGGTGTTTCTCCTGCTCGCCGGCCTGGGCTGGGTGATGCTCGGGATCCTCCGGCGCATCGTTCCGTCCGGCGCTCCGTTTGTCTGGCGTCACGGCCTGAGCAATCTCCACCGCCCCAACAACCGCACCGTTCTGCTCGTTGTTTCCCTCGGGCTGGGAACCTTCCTGATCGCCACGCTCGCCTTCACGCGCGACATGCTGATCGACCAAATCCGGTTTTCGGATACAGAGGAGGCGCCCAACCTGGCGTTTTTCGATATCCAGGACGATCAGCTCGGTGAGTTGCGGAAACTGGTCGGAGAGTTTGGGCTGCCGGTGATCAGCGAGACGCCGATCGTGACGATGCGCATCGAATCGGTGCGCGGCATGTCGGCCGGCGAGCTGCTCCGCAGTAATGAAGTTCCCGGATGGACCTTGCGCCGCGAGTACCGTTCGACCTATCGCCGGGAACTCGGCGATACCGACAGGCTGATCGCCGGAAGCTGGACCGCCGAGGTCCCCTGGGATCTCGATCCGGTGCCGATCTCGGTCGAAAGCGGGCTGGCCGAAGAGTTGAACCTCAGACTGGGCGACGAGATCGTCTGGGACGTGCAGGGTATTCCCATCCGTTCGCAGGTCGCGAGCCTTCGCGAGGTCGAGTGGCGCCAGCTCAGCCCGAATTTCTTTGTTGTTTTTCCGGCGGGCGTCCTCGAGCCCGCGCCCAAGTTTCATGTCCTGTTGACGCGCACCGGCTCGCCGGCGGAAACCGGCAGAATACAGATGGCGGCGGCCGAGCGATTTTCCAACATATCGGCTGTGGATCTGCGGCTTTTGATCGACACCGTGGAAAGCGTGCTGCAGCGCATCGGGTTTGTCGTGCGCTCTATGGCGGGATTCACGGTGGTGACCGGGTTATTGGTCCTCGTGGCGGTGGTCGCGACCGGACGGTTCCAGCGCCGGCGCGAATCCTGTCTCCTGCGGACCCTCGGAGCGTCCGGACGGCAGTTGTCCGGGATCCGCACGGTCGAGTTTCTCTTTCTGGGAACCCTTGCCGCAACCGCCGGTCTTCTCCTCGCCGGCGCCGGAGGGTGGGCGCTGGGACGCTTCGCGTTCGACCTGCCGTTCGCCCCGTCGGCCACGGTCATTTTCGGATGCTGGGGCGCGGTCGCCGGAGCCACCGTGCTGGTCGGCTGGCTGAGCGACCTCGGCGGCTCGCGCCGGCCGCCACTCGAAGTTCTTCGCGAAACCGCCGATTGAAGCCGTGGATTGCCGCGCTCTCGAAAGCGTTGATTCCTACCGTCTCAAACGAGACCACGTCAGTGTTTGCCGGATCTTCCCCATCAAATTCCAAATTCATGCCCAATCCCGCCAAACGCCAATCAACTGTGCCCTGATCGAATCGAGAACCCGCCTCAACCTTTCCGCACCGACACCTATGATGCCGGACATTAACCCGACTTGACCAACTCGACAGCAAAAACCGGTTTTTTCGTCCTTTGACTGGACTGTAGGCCGCATGGTTAAGGGACCGCGTCTTTCAGAATGGCTTGTAGTGTAGACCTGCCCTCTT
>SLTG01000112.1 GCA_007130045.1 Opitutales bacterium | reverse complement strand
TCGGTCGGGTTCATCCCCGTTTTGGTCTTCCCGTTGTCCCGCAGCCGCAACCGGAGGGTTTCCGGACGGATGTTCCGTCGCTCTCTCAGTCCCGGTCACTTCTTTTTCGGGAGCCCATTCGTAGTGCAGGGCGCCTCCCGAGGAAGCGCACCCCGACACAAGGAACGGAAGAGCCAGGATCACGCTCGCTGAAATCAAATGCACGACATTGACCTGCAAAAAAGAATATCGAGTCATGACGGGAACACCTCTGCGAGCCCGCCCGCGTCAGCTTCCCGCGTGACGGGAAAGCACGACGGACTTCTGTGGCGACCGGGTTTACCCCGGGAGCAATACCGCACCGTCTCGACACAGCGCGTCCTCCGGGCATAAAGCCCGTCCCCACAGGAAATGTATTGTCCAAAAAGAGAAATCTTGATCATTTTGCACACGATTTCACAGGTAAGATTCTAATGGGCATGCCCGTTCGTGGAGGCAAACGTCTCACGAATCTCCCCGCAACGCAACATGGTCGCTCCGTAATAGGGATTGTTGACCGTGGTGTCCGCCTGGACCCACGAAGCGCCCCGGTTTCCGAATGCCATCCGGCAGTGCGCTTCGTGGTACTCGCCCTCTTCGACACCGTGCGTTCTCAGTCGATCGAGCACGGCGATGCTGACCGTTTCGAAGTGCCGGCGAGCGGCGTCGATATCGCCGTTGTCCGCGATGGCCTGGGCCGCAGCAGCCGCTTCAGCGTCGTCCAGACTCGAAAGTTGGGCCGCCAACTCGCCGGCATGAGCGGCGACACCCTCCATGCTGTCGGCAGCCAGCGTTTCCTGTACGGCGATGTAGTGATTCATCGCAGCCGCCGTGACGGCGGCGCCAGGGCGAACATCGCCGGTTGCGGGCCCCGGAGCGTCACTGCATCCGGCGCCGATGAGGGCGAATGCCAGTAACCCGGCCAGCCCGAAGACTCCTCGTATTGTATTTGGTATTTTCATTGGTTTATCTTTCTCTCCGGCGTCCATTCGTAATGAAGTGTCCCCGAAGACGTCGCACACCCGACAGCGAGCAGCGGGACGCCGAAAACGAGGAGACCCCGCACGACGTGCCGCCACCGGTTTCCCTTCGTCAAACCGGGCAACAGTCTCCTCCGTCATCGCAGCAGGCCCGGCGCTCCTCGCAACAGGGCGCCAATTCCAGATCCGCCGTTTCCATTTCCGGTCCGCCGCAGGCGAGCATGCGTTGGCCCATGTACGGGTTTTTCACCTCGTCGTCGCTCTGGAGCCATTTCCCGTTTTCGACCATGGGACAGTTCATGACGAAGTACCCTTCCTCGCCCGCGACCAGGAAGATCACTTCGCGGCTCAGGGGAATAAACGCTTCCCGCGCGGCATCCAAATCCGCGGCCTCCGCAAGATCGTTCAACAGGGCCGACACTCTTTCCCTGTCTTTCTTCGCGGCATGCTTCGAGGCTTTCTCCGCCACGGCCACCGCGGTCTCGAGATCATCGGCCGCCAGGGCGGCGGAGATCTTCTCGTAATGCGCATGTTCACCTTCCGTGCCACCCGTTTCCGCTTTTTCGGAATGAGCCTCGTGATCCCCTCCTCCGGCGGCGCAACAAGCGTGCGCGGCCGAAGCCGTCGCCGCCGTCAAAGCGAACACCGCCACAAAACCAATCAATGTCTGTAATTTCCCAGTCATATTTATATTATCCTATCTTCCGAATTATCGTTTCGGCTCGATCCGCCGACTGAAAAATGCGATGAATCGAACGCGTTCTCCTCCTTAAACACCGCACGCTTCGAAATCCCTTACGAAAAAACGTTCGCGATTCGCCGATGATGCCTTCGGAGCCGTTAAACGGAATCGGCGAAAGCGTCCGCTTCCGGGTTTGGACCGGCGCGGCTGAATTCCCGTTCCGCTCTGCTCGCAAGAAACACCTTAAAGGGAATCTGGAAACAAGTTTGACATTTGACATCGTGATGCAGGCACATAACATTTTGATGTATGAGGACTACCGTATCCATTTCGGATGATCTTCTTCATGAGGCCAGGAAAATGGCGCTGGAGCGAAAAGTTCCCTTGGGAAAGGTGATTGATGATGCTTTGCGATCGGCATTAAAGAGCCACCCCAAAGGCTCGGAACCCGGCAAAGCACGGCCGTTCAAAACGTTCCGCGGAACGGGTATCCGGCCCGGAGTGGATTTGAACAGTTCGTCCGAGCTTCTCGCGGTCATGGAGGATGAATGATCCTTCTGGACGTCAACATTCTGGTTCAGGCACACCGTGAAGACGCCGACCATCATCTGGAAATAAAGGAATGGCTGGAAGCCTGCCTTGCGGGACCGGCGGGTGTTGCTGTTTCCGAGCTTGTCCTGAGCGGTTGCCTGCGAGTGGTGACGCACCCGAAAGTATTCAAGGAACCGACTCCGATGGAACAAGCCGCCGAATTTGTGGAAGATTTTCGCGTCCGCGACGAAGTGCATATCCTGGCGCCGGGAACCCGGCACTGGAGTGTTTTCATGGATCTCTGCCGGCGATTGAACCTGCGCGGCAATTCAATTCCCGATGCCTATCACGCCGCCCTCGCCCTCGAGACTGGTTGCGAATGGATCACAATGGACCGGGGTTTCGCGCGCTTTCCCGGCTTGCGCTGGCATCACCCGCTCGACGCTGAAAACCCTGGAATGAATGACTTGGCCCGATGACAAGCTGGACAAGTCCTCACGGCCGTCGCCTCCCGCCGATCGGCAAAAAAACACTTATCATGGGCGTGGTCAACGTCACCCCGGATTCGTTCTCGGACGGCGGAGTGAATCTCGATCCGAACGACGCGGTGGCCCACGCCGGCCGG
This sequence comes from Opitutales bacterium, assembly GCA_007130045.1. Classification (GTDB taxonomy): domain Bacteria; phylum Verrucomicrobiota; class Verrucomicrobiia; order Opitutales; family T3Sed10-336; genus PXDC01. The sequence continues at coordinate 4,963 of SLTG01000112.1, read as the reverse complement.
ATGCTCGAAGGCGGGGCGGACATCCTGGACGTGGGAGGAGAATCCACCCGCCCCGGCGCGCAACCGGTTTCCGGTGATGATGAGCGCGGCCGCGTTGTCCCGGTCGTCACCGCCCTGCGCAAGCGATTTCCCGACGCCCCTATTTCGGTGGACACCTATAGACCGCGGATCGCCCATGCGGCGCTGGACGCGGGGGCGGATCTGATCAACGATGTGTGGGGACTCAAGTCGGGCATGGATTTCGCCGCGCTCGCCGCCTGGCGAGAACACGTGGATGTCGGGAAAACCCGCGCGTCATTGGACCCGTCTCCCATGGCCCGGGTCGCCGCGGAATGGAAGTGTCCGGTAATAATCATGCACAACCGCTCGAAGGCGGACTATTCGGATTTCTGGCGGGACCTCGTCACGGATCTGCGCGTCAGTCTCGGTCTTGCGAGGCAGGCGAGCATCGAATCCCGGCAGATCTGGCTCGATCCCGGCTTCGGGTTCGGAAAGAAACCGCGGCATAATCTCGAGGTGCTGAAACGGCTCGACCGGCTCGCCTCCCTGGGTTTTCCGGTTCTCCTCGGCACATCCCGCAAGTCAACGATCGGTCTGGTGCTCGACCGGCCGGTCGATCGCCGTCTCGAAGGTACGGCCACGACAGTCGTTTGGGGAATCGCTCAAGGCTGTCGTATGATTCGCGTCCACGACGTGGCCGAAATCCGCCCCTATCGTGACATGGCCGACGCCATCCGAATGGGACTGGAGTATTAAAGCTGCTCGAAATCGAATCGGAGACGATTCCTGGCGCTGCCGGGCAAGGGAGTGAGCCCCCCGGCTTCGACGGCATCGGCCACCTCTTCGCGCGTCAGAAAAATCAAGAGGTTGCGCACCAGTTCCGTCGAAGTGTCGGGGAACACGACGTAAACCGGGAGCCGAATCGGATAATCGCCGTTGTGCACGTTCTCGCGGGTCGGACCGAAGGCGATTTCGCCGCGTTCCGTCGCAAGAGCAAGCGCCCGCACAGGGCTTTCCGGCGGCGGGACCCGTGGCAGCAACGCGATCGTCGAACGGCTTTCTTGAACGGACGACAACAATCCGTCCGTCGAATCGACGTAAGTCACCGTCCCGCGCAATCGCGGACTTCTGAGCACTTCATGACGAAACAGGTCCACCGCGATACTCCGTCCGGGCGCGATGGAATAAAGCGAGATCGAGCGCGTGCCCAATTCGCCTCTGAGCCCCACCTCTCCCCAGCGGCTGTAGGAAGAAAGCTCCTCGGCTCCAAAAATCGCCGCAATTTGGGGAAGTGTGAGTTCGTTCAGCGGATTGTCCGGGTGGATGCCGAAAACCACGGTCTGGTAGGCGATGGCAAAGGACTCGTACCCGTAGAGTAAATCCTCCGAATGCCCGGGCACCGCGAGCATCGCGAGGTCCAGTCTGTCCGACTCCAGGTCCGTACGGGCCGCATAACTGCCTTTCAGATTGAGATCCAGTTCAATACCCTCTTCTTCGGCAAAGCGTTTCAACGCCTGATGAAAAGCTTCATCGAACAGGTCCGAGCCGCCTATCCGCAAAACGGGCCGCTCATCCGCTGCCAGAGTCGCCGTCAGGACAAAGAAAATTATTATGAGATAATGGGTTTTCATATAAACATCAGGCCTTTTAACTAATTGAACCGGCGTTCGGGAATCAAGGAAACAATATCCAAACCGGAGATTTGACCGAGTGCTGCAGGAGCCCGCAACAAATCATCTCCGGTCAACGACGTCCAATTCCGGCCATTGGGCCAGCTTGCGGTGCAGCGTTCGCCGGCTGATGCCCATCAGCTTGGCCGCCTTGCTCCGGTTTCCCCGGGCTTCCAGAAGCGCGTTCCGCAGAATCTTTTTCTCATTCTCCTCCACCGAATGGGGATTGGCGAGCGGCTCCCTCTCCCCTGTCTTGCGATCCTGCCCGCCTTCCTCACGAAACTTCCGGTCGAGATCGTATTCGGTAATACGTCCCCCGCGATGAAGGATGACGACATTTTCGGCAAAATTGCGCAATTCGCGAATATTCCCCGGCCACCGATAATCGACCAACGCCTTCATGGCGCCGGGTTCAAGCACCACCGGCTGCGCCCCGTTCTCCCTGGCGTAGCATTCGATGTAATGCGTGAGCAATGCCGGGATATCCTCTTTGCGCTCCCGCAACGCGGGTATATCGATCCTCACGACATTCAGCCGGTAAAAAAGATCCTCCCGGAAATCCCCCTCGCGCACGAGTTCCTCCAGGTCGCGATTCGTGGCCGCGACCAGCCGCACATCGACTTTGAAGGGTTTCATTCCTCCCACACGCTCGAACGTGCGGTCTTCAAGAAAGCGGAGCAGCTTGACCTGGGTGGTCTGGTCGATTTCGCCGATTTCATCGAGGAACAGCGTGCCTCCGTCGGCGGCTTCGAACCGGCCGATCCGCCGTTCCGTTGCGCCGGTAAACGCTCCCTTCTCGTGTCCGAAGAGTTCGCTTTCCAGAAGCGCGGGAGGCAGCGCGGCACAATGCACCGCTATAAAAGATCCTTTGGCCCGGTCGCTGTTCTGATGAATGGCCTGGGCGACCAACTCCTTCCCGGTTCCGGTCTCGCCTCCAATCAGGATCGTCGCCTTTGACGGCGCGACCAATTTGACCTTTTCAATCACTTCCCGCAGTCCCGCCGATTCGCCGATAAATGAATCGAAGCTGAATTTTTCGTTCAGTCGCTGATGAAGTTGTTTGTTCTCCTCCTCGATCTGCCGCGACTTCAGGGCGCGCTGGATCAGAAGCTCCAGCTTCTCGATATTGAGCGGTTTGGTGAGAAAATCGAACGCCCCGCGCTTCATCGCCTCCACCGCCGATTCAACGCTCCCGTAGGCGGTCATCATAATGCAGACAGGTTGATTCCTCAATGACAACGCCCGGTCGATCACCTTCATCCCCGATTTCCCGGCCATTTTCAGGTCCGTCAGGACCACGTCGAACGCTTCCTCGTCCATCAGGTTGAACGCCTCATCCGCGTTCCTGGCCACATACACATCGTAGACCTCCTCCAGCGCCTGCCGGAGTCCCTCGCGGGTATGCTTTTCATCATCAACAATCAAAATCGAAGCGGGCATGCTTCACCATTTTTTCGAAACAACCTTCAAAAAGCAACGCCATTTCGCCGGATGGAAATCTCACATCGACCACACCTGGTGTAGCCCGCCAAGCGGATTGTAACCTATGTCACAGGGGGAAGAGGAGTTGTCTCCGCGAAGGGGGAATTCCATATTGAAACATCTCTAACTCATACACCATTATTTAGCATGACTTCGACACAACAGAATCCAGGAATATCTTTCAGCTTCACGGTACGCATTTCGTATCCGAACCACGTTGGGTACCTCGCAAAAATCACCCAGTGTATCAGTGAGGCCGCCGGCGACCTCGGCGCTATCGACATGATCGCATCGGACCGCAGGCGCATGACGCGAGATTTCACCGTGCAAGCGCGAAACGATGAACACGTTCAATCGATACTCGAAGCGCTTCGAAAAATCGACGATGTCGAAATCCTTCATTTTTCCGACCAGGTTTTCCTGCTGCACCTCGGCGGGAAAATCTCGATTCACAGCAAAGTGCCGATCACCACGCGGGAAGTTCTTTCCATGGCCTACACGCCAGGCGTCGCGCGGGTATGCCAGGCCGTCGCGGACGACGCTGAGAACGCCTATCGGCTTACGATCAAGGGAAACTCCGTGGCGGTGGTCACCGACGGAACAGCGGTCCTCGGGCTTGGCGATATCGGACCTGCGGCGGCCATGCCGGTCATGGAAGGCAAGGCGATGCTGTTTAAAGAGTTCGCGGGGATAGACGCGTATCCTATCTGCCTGGACACAAAAGACAGCGCGGAAATCATCGAAACCGTGATTCGTGTCGCGCCTGGATTCGGCGGGATCAATCTCGAAGACATCTCGGCTCCCCGATGCTTCGAAATCGAAGAAGCCCTTCGGCGGCGATTGGATATCCCCGTCTTCCATGACGATCAGCACGGAACGGCGGTCGTGGTATTGGCGGCGCTCTTGAACGCCATGAAACTCACCGGACGGCGGCTGGCGGATCTCCGCGTCCTTGTGCTCGGCGCCGGAGCGGCCGGTGTAGCGATCACAAAAATACTCCTGTCGGCGGGCGTCGAAAACCTTATCGTCTGCGATCGTGAAGGAGCCATCCACCGCGGTCAAACTGACAAGCTGAATCCCAGCAAGCGTTGGCTGGCCGATCACACCAATCCCGAGGGAGTGGCCGGGACCATCGGCGAAGTCGCAACAGGCGCGCATGTCTTTATCGGCGTCTCCGGTCCGGGTCTTTTCCCGCTGTCCGCTCTCAAGCGAATGGCGGCCGACCCGATCGTATTCGCCCTGGCAAACCCGGATCCCGAGATCGCGCCGGAAACGGCGGCCGGTCATGCGGCCATTATCGCCACAGGACGCAGCGACTATCCCAACCAGATCAACAACGTGCTGGCCTTTCCCGGTATCTTCCGGGGAGCGCTCGACGCGCGTGCGAGCGAGATCACCGAAGAAATGAAAGTCGCAGCCGCCCGGGCGATTGCGGACTCGATTCCCGTCGAGGCTCTCAATCCCGAATTTATCATCCCCAGTGTCTTTGATCGAAATGTGGTAAAAAAGGTTGCCGACGCCGTTTCAGCCGCCGCTGCGCAAAGCGGGGTTGCCCGCCGGCAGCCCAAGCCTCAGGGGCCTGGGATTGACCTCGCCGATCCGTCCTGACCCTGCGGTTTTTTATTCGGTGCTCGACAGGAAATGACCCCGGCGGAGGGACAGGAACGCGTCGAATGGCGGAGAGGGAGGGATTGCTCCGCCATCTCCGCTTCCATGAGAAGGTTATTCAAGTAAAGCTCAAAAATTCATTTTTGCTGACTTTGGGTTGGTGGTTGATTGGGCTGTGTTGTGAACAACGGAATCGCGCTTCC
>SLTG01000103.1 GCA_007130045.1 Opitutales bacterium | reverse complement strand
CGAGTGGATTAGGTGAAATGATTCCGATTTCTCATCTAATACAAAGAGGTAAAAGCTCTGGAACTGAAAAATATGAATTAATGTCTCTTGGAGACCATTGTAGAGCCTCGCTTCGTTTGAATAATAGAGAATTTCATTTGTAAAGGCTCGGACCTTATCCTGATATTCAAACCTGTCTCCAAGAAGACGCTTTTCAAAATACTCTTCTCCAATGCCAATCAGCTTCGGAAATAAAATGGATCCGAAGGTAATGGTAATAAAGAACAAGAGGATTGCGCTGAACAGGGAAAAAAAAGTGAACTTATCCGGGAAAAGAACTGCAAGGATCAGAATTGACAGGAAATAAAGGAAGAACAACAGGGAAAGCCGAATACATGTGGCAGCGACTCGACCCAGGCTCGTGTATATGTTGAGGATTTGGTGTTGGAGAACGCTGTATGCCAGAAGAATCGCGAAAAGGATGCTCCCGATCGTTCCAAGGGGGTAAACCGCTGTGCCGAGCAACGGGTAGTGATAGATTCCGAAGATGGGGAGAGTGTCGTGCAGGCCGCTCAATGTCAGGATCGAAAGCGACCAGATCAGGCAGGCGATTCTCTTTCGCTCGGTATCCTCGGAGACTTTTCTGCGTTGAAAGACGACGTAGAAGAAGATAAACACGATCAATACGATCAGTGCTGTAAACACATGAAATGCCGGACCGCCGATGCCGTAGTAGGAGTATCCTGAGAACTGCACCTCTGCAATGAAGGTGTCAGTTAAATTACTGAGGGTAAGTAGAACGGGCGCTAAATAGAATAGATAGAATCCCTTCCCTAAATTCCGTCCAAGAATCAGGAATACAAGATGCAGAAAGAGAAACGGGGTGAAGATGACGCCGAAATGCAGGGCTCGAGACGTCTTCAATGCGCCTGTCTCGGTTGTTTGAAAAAACATCGCGAGAACCCCGACGTTCCAGATTACCAGGCAAAGGCAAAACAGGAAAAAGATTCGGTTCAGGGTCGATCGGGCGTTTTGAGTAATAACGAAGACACCCAGGAGCAGGGTCATAACCGCCGCTGTGAGTGGTGCCAGTACGAAGAAATTCATGAGAGACTGAACCTCTTAAGAATTATACATGCATTCTTGCCGCCGAACCCGGCGTTCATGTTAATCGCGACGTTTACAGGATATTTCCTGCTATGGTCGGGAACGCAGTCGAGATCGCACGCGGGATCGGGATTGACAAGGTTGATTGTAGGCGGAATTTCAGATCTTCTGATGCTCAACGCACAGATAGCCGATTCAATCGCACCGGCTGCGCCTGCGAGATGACCTGTCACGGGTTTTGTCGCGCTGATCTGAAGGCGACGGGAATGGTCCATGAAAACACGCTTGATGACTTTCGCCTCGATGACGTCATTGCTCGGAGTCGCCGAACCGTGAACGTTGATGTAGTCGACTTCCGACGGATGCATTCCAGCGCGCCGAAGAGCTTTTTCCAATGAACGATAAGCTCCACGCCCTTCGGGGTGCTGTGCTACGGAGTGGAACGAATCACAGCTCCGGCCGTAACCGACGATTTCCGCGTATATATCGGCTCCGCGCTCAAGGGCGTAACTCAGCTCCTCAATGACAACGAACGCTGCACCTTCTCCGAGAATGAAACCGTCGCGATTCTTGTCGAACGGTTTCATCGCGCGCGAAGCGACTTCGGTTTCTCGACTCATGGACTTGGCCGCGCAGAAAATGCCCCAATAGGCGGGTATCATCGGAGCTTCTGTCGCACCGGCAATCATCACGTCGACGTCGTCCTCTTCGATAAGACCAATCGAATAACCGATGGCATCGCTTCCGGAAGAACACGCGGTGCATATGGTCGTTGCATGGCCGGAGATATTGAGAGCGAGTGCGATTTCTGAGCTTCCACCGCCTGTGTAAGCGTTGATCAACGCGAACGGCGTGATGCCGCGGAAACCCTTCTTATTGAATGCGTCGTATCCGGCCAATGAACTGGTCATTCCGCCAATCGAAGTTCCCTCGACAACTCCAATCCGGTCAGGATCCAATCTGGTTAAATCGATTCCGGCGTCCTTGACGGCGAGTTTGGATGCGCTGATGCCAAACTGGATCGAAGGGTCGTACCGATGTGCCATTTTCGGGTCTATCTGGTCGGTGGGATTGAAACCGTTCAAGACACAACCGACCTTTGTCGGAAGGTTCGTTGTGTCAATCGACTTAACAAAGGATGCGGCGCTTCGACCCTCACAAAGGGACTTCCAGAATGTTTCCACGTCGAGGCCGTTTGGAGCGGTAACCCCGATTCCGGTAATGACGGCGCGTCGTTTTTGATTTCTATCTGTCATCGGAGCGAAAGTTTCGTCGGGAAAAGCGAACCGGTGCGGTCCATGTATTTGCGATAGTCCTCACCGAATTTCTTGATCAGGGCTTCTTCTTCGATTCTGATACGATACATTATGGATGGGACGATAAGGACCAGGATCGCGAGTGAGGTCAGGTAGGCCTGCAGCAACAGGACCGCACCGAATACCTCGAGGATCGCCGCAGTGTAGACCGGATGGCGAACAAGCCGGTAGGGGCCTGTTTCAACGAGTTCATGGTTATCCCTGATTTCGACGTGAACGCTCCAGAATCGACCAAGTGAACGAATGGCCCAGTTTCGCACAACAAAGGATACGATTATGACCAGCGTTCCGATGATGACGAAGATGTAGGAAACAGAAACCTTGGTTGAAAGGTATTCAAAAACTGCACAAAGGAATATGAGCGTGCCGCTGAAGAAAAGGAAAAGAAAACTTCGTTTTTCGGTAACCGGCCCGGGAATTGTCTCTCTTGTGATTAAGAACTCCCGTATCCTGAAAACGTAAAAGATAACGGTGATGATTATCGGCAGGTAGTATCCCATGGTATCAACTTCATATTTTCTGTAATGGGTCGATCAATTTTCAATCAACTTGGTTCGTGCTAGAACCGGTACGTCGCCGTCGCGGCGACGGCGTGGACGATCGATCGGTATTCGCCGTCGGCGGTTTCGATCGGTGCCGGGAATCCGGCGGGCGGTGGATTCTCGCTGTCGCGGACGTTGCGCGTCGTCGAATAGCCGAACTGGTAGGCGATGTCCCAATGGAAGCGGTCCTCGACGTAGCCGACTCCGATGCTGGCAAGATGCCGGTCGGAGTCGGGCACCGAAGGGCTGAAGTTTCGATCGGGAATCGAGTTTTCGCTGAACATGTATCCGGCGCTCAGCCGGTATCCGCTCGGCAGGGTATGGGTGACCCCGAACTTGTAGATGAGGCTGGATTTCCAGTTGAAGTCCATGTCGCTGTCACCGAAATCCTCCGTTTCGACCGAAACCGTGTCCAGCACATCCCAGTTCGTCCAGTCGAGGTTGAATTCCAGGTTCCATGCTTCGGTCGGCCGGTAGGAATAGCCGATCACTGCGATATCGGGAAAGGGAAACTCCGCAACGGCCCGGGTCCTGTCCTCACCAACGGTCATTGTCCCTTCGAGGTCGAAAGTCGTGCGACTCCGGTAGATGGCGCCGAAATAGTGGCGTTCCGAAGGTCTCCAATGAGCGCCGACGACGTATCCGAATGTTTGATCGCGTCCCTCGAGGCGAACCTCGTCGATGAACGGACTTGGGTGGGTGCGTCGCAGGTCGGCTTTTCCGTCGTTAATCGTCAACCCCGCAGCGACGGACCACTGCGGGTTGATCTCCCACGCGATCACGGGGCTGTGGCGAATGTACCGGAAGCTCGATTCGGTGGCGATGGTGCTGAATGTGGTGTCGTCCGGCCAATCGTTTTCCAGGCCGAATGGGACGTGGGTGGTGAACCCGAATGTCAGGGGCGTGGTTTCGATCGGGAGAGTGAAGTAGACATGGGGAACCCCCTGAAACTCGCGATCGTTCGTGAACTTTTCGCCGTCCATATTCCGGTAATCCACCTCGAAGCGGAGACTGTATCCTCCGACCGACAACGCCGGTGAATCGATCTGGGTGATCCCGGACGGGTTGTAATAGACTGCCGAAGGATTGTCGGCGGTTGCGGTAAACGCGTTTCCGCGGGCCGTGGCCAGGGCGTCCATGTCGTCCACCCTGATTCCGTACGAATAGGCGCCGGTGACGGCAAGCAGGAGCGAGAGTCCGTTAATGACCAGGTGTTTTTGTACTTTGTATTCCATTTTTTTGCAGATGACTTCCCGCGGAAAAGCGTCCACGGGATTTCACGGGTTCGATGTGAAAGAGGGAGGCACGTCCATTCATTCGCGAACCGGGCGCCGACACGGCGGCACGATGCGCGTTTGGGAAACATTGATGCAGGCGGGAATAAGGGCGAGGGGAGCTTCGAGCGGCAGGCGTCGCGCCCGGACGGCTGCGGAGGGTGAGCCGGTGACGGTTAATCCCGCGGGAACAGGCGTCGCTCGTTACGGCCATGACAGATGCACATGCATAGGTGTTAAAACTATATAGGATATCCGATTTTCCCGTATAAAAATAGAATTAGCAATACTCTTTTTAAGTTGAGATCCAAGGGCTTGACGGGTGAATCGGAACCATGGAGGATCGAGCTGTTTCGGTGGAGATCCGCATCGCGGGCAGCGATTGTCCGGCGGACATCGGAATATCCGTTCAAAGGGCGAACTCCGGTCGCAAGGGTAAGGGATTTGGAAATGACGGATTTCGACGAATTCGGGGCATTGGAATTCTTTCTTGTCTATTACATGTCGGCGGCGGCCGGATTCCTTCTGTTCCGGGTGGCGGCCGCATTGCGGCGAAGCCGGGATTCCGTGAACGATCCCGAAGAGCCTTCCCGGGAGAATCTCTGGCAATTGTTTACGCGGGGATTGAACCCGGTTCTTGCCGCGGCGCTCTTTCCGGTTTTCTGGCCGCTCGTTTTGATTATCCAGTGCTTCGTCCGGTGGATGATACCGAATATCCTATCGTCGAACCTCGACGAGCACCGGGAGACTTCCTTTGGCGCCGCGGCGGGCAAGGAGTTTGAATCCTTCAAGGGGCGGAAAGGGGAGGCCGTTTGCGATCTCCATCCTTCGGGGCGCGTTGCCGTGGAGGGCGAGCTTCTGGAAGCGGTGTCCCGCGGGGAGTTTATCCAGACCGGCACACGGGTCAGGGTAACCGCAACCGACGGGTTCCGGGTCGTGGTGGAGAAAGCGGACTGAGAGGGTCGGGGAGGGAACCGGCGACTGCCCAGGGGCGATTTTCGGCATTGCGGGTTGTCGCCGGGCGTATTTATCTCTTTCTTGTTTTAAGGATGGAACTCCACTTGGACGAACGTTTTCGGGGATCGCCCGAGCCAGTCCGCATGTTGACGAGTTTTGCCCGCTGAAATGCATTGGGTGTTCTCGGGCAGAGTTCCCGCTCCGAATCGAACCAGGAAAAATCAGCAACGGGCAGTGTATTGAACTCAGAAAAGACAAGCGACAGGAACCCGCTGCGAGTCGGGATCATCGGTATGGGCGGCTTTGCCGGGAATCATCAAAAGGCCGTGCGGTTGCTTGAGGAAGAGGGTGAATTCCGGCTGGTGGCTTCGTGCGACCCGAATCTGCCGGCCTTCGCCGAAGCCATGGAGTCCTGGGAGTATTCCCGGCGGGGAGTGAAGGTGTTTTCCGGCTATCTTGAGATGCTTGATGCGTGCGGTTCGGGACTCGATATGGTCGTCGTCCCGATGAGGGGCTTCGGGAGGAGACTCTTTGGTTTGAGGATGCCGTCATCCGTTATTGCATCTTCGACCGCTACACGATTGATTGGGCGGATGGGAGAAAGGACGACATTCCGCTTCCGCGTCAAGACCTGCTTCCCGAGAATCTCCAGTTCTTCGGTCAGTATTTGCGCGGAGAACGGGAACGATCTTTCTTCCCTGGAAGACGTGCTTCGGGATGCGGGATGATTCCGTTGCGACATGCCGGGGGAATGGGCGTTCGCTCCGGCCCGGTCCGTGCCGGTGTTTTGAAACTATGGGGTTGATTTGTCCCGCGCATTCAGAAAGGGGTTTACTTGCCGGTGCGCTGTCGCACAATCGAAACCTTTCGTAATTAGTTCTTATGCCAGACAAATCAGCGGCCAAGCCCAGGAAAGCCACGAAAGCCTACGCGCGCGCCGGAGTCGATATCGACCTCGCCGACAGCGTCAAAAATGACCTGAACACCACATTGTCGCGTGCCAGTCGTCCGGAGGTTCTCGGAGAGGCCGGCGGGTTTGGCGGGTTGTTCGATTTGTCGAAGTCGGGTTACAAAGAGCCGGTACTCGTAAGCAGCGTCGACGGGGTCGGGACCAAGCTCAAGCTCGCCTTCGCGAGTCGGCGTCACGAGGGAGTGGGCCGGGACATTGTCAATCACTGCGTTAACGACGTCGCGGTGCTCGGCGCCGAGCCGTTGTTCTTCCTGGATTATATCGGGATGGGCAAACTTGAAACCGGCGTGTTTCAGGAAGTGCTCAGCGGCATTGCGGCAGCCTGCAAAGAGGCCCGATGCGCGCTTATCGGAGGAGAAACCGCCCAGATGCCCGGGTTTTACCGTCCGGGCGAGTACGATCTCGTGGGATCGGTGGTGGGAGTCGTCGAGAAGAAGAAGGTCGTCACCGGCAAGACGGCGCAACCCGGAGACAAACTGGTGGGGCTCGCCTCCAGCGGCTTGCACACCAACGGGTACTCCCTGGCCACCCGAATCTTTTTCAACAAGCTTCGCTTTCGAATGGACGACCGGTTGCCGGGAAGCCGTCAGACTGTTGGCGACGTCCTCATGGTCCCCCATCTTAATTACGCGAATATTCTTCAGGGCCTGTTCAAGGAATTCAACCGGGGCGCGAAGGGAGACGCCCGAACAAATAACGCGGTTTTTGGCGCCGCGCATATCACCGGAGGGGGGGTTACAGGAAATATTCCACGCGTGCTGCCCGAAGACTGCGAAGCGGTGATCGACACCGAAAGCTGGCCGCGGCCTCCGTTGTTTGAGGTGCTCGCGACGCAGGGAGGCGTCTCGCGGGACGAACTGTACGAGGTTTTCAACATGGGAATCGGCATGGTTCTCATTACTTCCGCCGACGCCGCGGAAGATGTCGTGCGCGCCTGCCGTCGCGCTCGCCACCGGGCCTGGATTATCGGCGAATTGACCAAAGGCAAGGGGGGGGTCTCCCTGCCCTGAGCGACAACCAAAACCCCGGTTGACAATCTTTCGCGATTGGCTCTATCGTTGCAAACGTGAGTGAAATCGCCTTAATGCGGCATGTGCTCGTGCTCAACCGCTGTTGGCAGGCGGTCAATATCGTGACCGCCCGGAGGGCGTTTAATCTCCTTTTCCAGGACCACGCGCGGGTCATCTACACCGACGATGATTCGTTTCGGGTTTTTAACTCCATGGAATGGTTGGATTTTTCCGCCCAGGATCCTCCGGTGGATGAATCGGATTCCGTGCGAACCGTTAGCTACCGGGTTCGGCTTCCGCGAATCATTTTGTTGAATGTATTCGACCGCGTCCCTCGCAAGGAGATCAAGTTTACCCGCAACAACGTTTTCGAACGCGACAAGAACCGTTGTCAGTATTGCGGAGATTCCTTCGACCGGACGGACCTGAACCTGGACCATGTGATCCCGCGTGACTACGGCGGAAGAACCACTTGGGAGAACGTCGTCTGCTCCTGTATTTCCTGCAACATTCGTAAAGCCAACAGACTTCCGCACGAAGCGGGAATGCGTCTTATACGCAAACCCCACCGCCCGAAGTGGCGCCCGTTCGTGACCATTGTCATGGGTAATCCGGCCTACGAAGCGTGGAAACACTTTCTCGACGCCGCTTACTGGAACGTTGAGCTGAAGGAAGATTGAGTTGTTTGTGAGAACGCTGTCACGTTACCTCACCGGACAGGCT
>SLTG01000029.1 GCA_007130045.1 Opitutales bacterium | reverse complement strand
GACCGGAGCGAAAAGGCGCGGTTTCCGTCGCTGAAGCCGTCCCTGAAATCGATTTCAATCCGACTTCCGGAGTCGATGATCGCTCAACTCAAAGTCGAAGCAAACAAGAGGGATGTCCCTTATCAGTCCCTGATCAAAGTTTATTTGTCCGAGAGGCTGAAACAAGACGTGACGGATTCGAGGTAGCGTCAAGCAAGTGTCGTCACGTTGCCCGCTTCGATGCCGGCGACGGCCCGTTCGCGTTCCGCCGATGGGAGACGAGGGGCGTGGGACGGGGGGCGTGGGGGGAGAAGGGGGGTGTTGGGGTGTGGGAGAATTGGAGGTCGGGGGAAGGAGCGAGGGGGGGAGAGTTGGGGAACTGACGAGGGGGTACGCTTCCCGGGATCAGTAAGTCGGGCTTAAGCACCGACCTGCTGGCGGAGTCGTGAAACAGTAGCGCCGTTCTTCAGACGGCGGGGGCGGGGGGAGTCGGGGAATGGTTATCGGAAGTACTTCCGCCGATGACCCGAGAACGGCTTTTCGCGACTCCGGGCCTGCTTTCAGTGATCTCAGAATTCCAGGCCTATCTAAGACTGCGTGAGATTTGACGAAATTGTTCTTTCAGCTTAGTGATGTCGGATGAAAAACAGGTGTATTGGAAAGTCGATTTTTGTCACTCTTTTGCTTCTTGCCTCGGTGTCCGTGGCGGGTGCTTCGGGGAAACTGCTGACCATCCTCTCAACGGAATCTCAAGAAACTCAAATGATGGCTCTGGTTCTGACAACACAGGCCCACAACCAGGGTGCGGAAGTGATAATACTCCTTTGCGGCGAAGCCGGTTATCTGGCCACCGAGAAGACGGAATCGCGAACTTTTGAGCCGGCCGGTCGAAGTCCGCGGGACTTGTTGAAGCATTTAAAGGACAACGGAGTCACTGTTGAGGTTTGTGCTATTTTTCTTCCCCAGCGAGACTTGGAAGCAGGGGATTTGTGGGACGGAGTCAATGTTGCCCGGCCTCCCGAGGTTGCGGCGTTAATGATGCGGGACGATGTGAAACTGCTGACCTTTTGAAGACCATGCACTATAAAAGAATCTTTCTTGCGTTCGTTTATGCCTTTCTTGGGGGATCTCTTTTTGGAGAAGAGTTCGGTCTTACTCCGAAAGAAACCTATGACCTCAAACAGGAACGCGGTGTGGAGGTGTTTTCTCTCGACGTGCGGGATCCCGTGGAAATTCAATTTACTGGTTTTACAGACGTTGTGGATCTGAACATCCCATTTCTCCTCGTAGATCGCGCTGATTGGTCTGATGACACGAATACGTTTCCCATGCCTCGCAACCCTCGGTTTGCCGAAGAGGTGGAAGCGGCGTTGTTGGAGCGTGGGTTGGATCGGGAGGCGATGATTGTAACGATGTGCCGGTCGGGCAGCGCCCGCGGGGAGCCCAGCGCGGCCTATCTACGGGAGAACGGTTTCCCCAACACCTACTTCGTCGTGCACGGATTCCAGGGTGATGTCGTCTCCGAGGGTGAGAATGAAGGTTTCCGACGGAAAAACGGTTGGCAGAACAGTGGATTACCCTGGGACACTGGAATAAACCCCGAGAAAATATACCGTCCCGGAAAGGAGTGAGCCCGGCAATTCCCGGTGTCCTCGAACGAGCGGCGTTCGCGGAATGTAACTCCTGAAGCAGGTTTTTGGGCGGAGCGGCGAAGAGGTTCCCGTCGGGAGGTTTGGATGATTCAGGCTTGGGGTTCATCTCTTACGTCCTCGAGGCATCCGGGGCGCCCAGCGTCAGCACGACCTTTCCCCTGGCGTGTCCGCCTTCACTGTGGGCGAATGCTTCGGCGAAGTTCTTCCAATCGTAACTCCGATCCACCCGAATCCGGAGCTTTGCGGCCTTGCAGGCGCGCAGCAATTCCGCCAGGTCGACTCCTGAGGGTTTGACCAGGAAAGTCCGGGCGCGGCGGCGGTAGATGGATGCACGAATGAATTGATCCAGCCAAATGGCCGGGCCCGGGAGCGTGGTGACATAGCTCCCGCCGGTCCTGAGATGCGGCCGGGCTCGCCCGAACCCGATTGTTCCCACGGCATCATAGATGAGGTCAAAAACACCGGCCCGCCTCAGCCAATCCGGTTCACGGTAATTCAACACTTCCTCCGCCCCGAGCCCCTCGACCCACTCGCGATTGTCCGGGCCGCAGACAGCGGCCACGCGGCAGCCCCTTCGCCGCGCTACTTGGACGGCCAGATGGCCGACTCCTCCACTCGCACCGGTCACCATTACCCGCATACCGGCATGCAACTGCCCGCGGTCGCGCAGGCCCTGCAAAGCGGTCAGGCCGGCCAATGGAAGACCGGCAGCCTCCTCATCCGAAAGCCCCTTCGGAACGAGAGCGATCGCCTTCGCGGCACAGAGGCATTGCTCGGCCATCGCGGCGCCGGCCCGGCGATTCGACATTCCGCAAATCCGGTCGCCGGGGCGGACGTTGCTTACCGCCTTGCCGATGGCCGCGACCGTGCCGCAAAAATCGAAGCCGGGAGTCACCGGGAATTTGAGCGGATAAATCCACTTCATCTGTCCCTCCCTGAGTTTCCAATCGATCGGGTTGATGGCTGCCGCGGTAACGTTGACAAGAACGTCTCCGGGGCCGGGGTCTCCCGGCTCACGCTCGCGGAAGTGAATCACACTCCGGTCTCCATATCGGCTGTAACAAAGGGCTTTCATTTACAGAGCGACAAACCCAAATATTGTAAACGCCTTGTGGCACAGGTTTTTAAAGTTCCTTGCTTCCAGGATGTTTTGAAAATTTATGAGAATTTTCAAAACATCATTTTCAATGAGGTTTGCTCCCGGCCTGCCGGGACTGAATCGCACCACCCCCTCCGGATCGTCTTCCCGCAACACTCTCCCGGCGAGTGTTTCGCAGAAAGGGTCCGATTCCGCCGATCAATTGAAGAACCACACCACGAGGTTCAGAAAATATCCCGGGGGGTTCAATCTCAATCCGCGCAACAGACCTGGGAAAAAGTTTGCGGCTTCAGACTGATCTTGGGGAAATCCGACGGGATAAAGTACCTATTTTATACGAATGCCCTCTCATTCCCTTCTCTGTTTGTCGGTGATTGCCGAGATGGTGCAGGACTGGAATGCCGGGGCGAGGTAACGATGCGGGTTACTGTGATTTGAGACAAAAGCGTGCTGGTTTTTGCGATCAACGGATGGAGGAGGCCTTCGTTTTGTCCCTTGTTTTAATTCGATTGCCTTCACTCGCACCCAGCCTAATGTGTGGGGGTGACCGTTAAAATGCAGCAATTCCCTCGTGACGTGACTCCTTCTGTTCCTGCTCAAGGCGCTGGGTTGCTGGCGTGGTTGTTGCTTTCTTACGCCGTTGCATGGTTCGGCAGCCAATTTGAGCCGGGGGAATGGTATCGCGAATTGGACCAAGCTCCCTGGACGCCGCCGGGGTGGGCCTTTGGGGTCGCCTGGTCGATCCTCTACACGATGATGGCGACCGCGGCTTGGATGGTATGGCGACGCGGGGGGTTCCGTGCAAACTTGCCGGCGTTGGGGGTTTACGGGTTGCAGATGGTTTTCAACGGCCTTTGGTCGTGGCTTTTCTTTGGGTTGCATCAACCCGGATGGGCCTTGGCGGATCTGGTTCTCCTGCTCCTTGCACTCAGTGCGACGGTTCCGCTCTTCTGGCGCCGTTCACGTCTTGCCGGGTGGTTGTTGATTCCTTATTACCTGTGGATTCTTTACGCGCTTTCTCTGAACGGCTGGATCTGGGCTTACAACTGAGGCGCCTTAACCCGAATAGCACTCAGTTAAGCCCAAATTAGAACACGCTCCCGGCGTGTAGTCTCGGGCATCCGCTGAGCATTATGCGAAGTCCCGTGCCTACCGGAACAAGAGCACCGGGACGCGGCAGGTCCGCACCATTTCGGTGGTGGTGCTGCCAACGATCAAATGCCGGATGCGGGAATGGCCGTACGCCCCCATTGCCAGCAGGGGAATCTTTTCCTTTTCGATCACGTCCGGGATCACCTTCTCCGGCTCGCCCGGCACGACCCGGGTCGTCACCGCGGTTCCCGTCGACTCCAATCCTTCCCGGGCTTTCTCGATCTCCTTTTCCAGCCACGCGCTCTCTTTGCCCACCGACAACAAGAGACACGGCACCTCCCGCAGCAACGCTTGGGAGGCGGCGAACGCCACGGCCTTGTGCGCGCTCGCACTGCCGTCGAACGCCAGCACCCAACGGTCGATCTCCTGAAACGCCCGCGAAGCCACCAGAACCGGCCGGTGGCTGGAACGGATCACCCGTTCCAGATTCGCGCCAAGGTGCAGCCGTGCGAAATCCACGTTCTCCCCCCGCTTGCCGATGACGACGAAATCCCCATCGATCTTCTCCAGGGTCTCCACCAGCGTCCCATGACGTTGCTCCGCCCGGATGTCCGGCATCCCCGCGGCCTCGAAATGCTGACGAGCCGCTTTCAGCATCATCCGGCCTTTCGCGTTCGCCACTTTCGATTTGGCCTCTTCCAGGGCGACCATCTCTTTCATCAGTTCCTCGCCTTCGTCCGGCTCAAGGTTGCCGCTGAAATCATGCACCGCGGACACATCCCGCTGCGGATCCAGCATATGAAGAACGACCACTTCCGCGTTCGTCCGGCGAGCGGCCCAGATCGTATGATCGTAAACACTCGGTGCGTAAAGGGATCCGTCAGTGCAGCAAAGGATGGTCTTCATAAGGTGGATGTATTCGGAGATTAATGACCGGAGGAAAGGGTCGCGCCGGGTTTGTCATGTTCGCCGAGCTTGCCCACCAGGGTGGTGCTCGCCTTGTTCATGCCGATCAGTTCCACCGTGGCGCCGTCCCGGCGAAACTTCAAGACCACGCGGTCCAGCGCGGTCACTGCGGAAAGGTCCCAAAAGTGAGCCCGGGACACATCAATGGTCACCTTGTCCAGCACTTCGCTGAAATCAAAGGCTTCTCCGAACGCGCTGGCCGAGACAAAAAACAACTGGCCCTCCACGTAATAGGTCCGGTGATCCCCGTCGCCGTTCAGTTCCGACCGCACGCTCATCAACTGGGCCACCTTCCGCGCAAAGAAAAGCGCGCTCAGCAGGACGCCCGCAGCGACACCCCAGGCCAGGTTGTGGGTCCAAACCACAACCCCTACGGTTGTCAGCATCACGCAGTTGGTGGTGAACGGGTGGGTTTTCAAATTCCGGATCGAGGCCCAGTTAAAAGTCCCGATCGCGACCATGATCATCACCGCGACCAATGCCGCCATCGGGATCCTGCCGACCCATTCCCCCAGAACAACGATCATGATCAAGAGAAAGGCCCCGGCGGCGAAACACGACAAGCGCCCCCGTCCGCCGGACTTCACGTTGATCACCGACTGGCCGATCATCGCGCAACCGGCCATGCCGCCGAAAAACCCGGAGACCACATTGGCGATTCCCTGTCCGGCGCATTCCCGGTTTTTGGGTGAGGGGGTGTCGGTGAAATCATCCACGATCTGCGCGGTCATGAGCGATTCGAGTAACCCGACAATGGTCAGAGGAATGGCGTAGGGGAGGATGATCATGAGGGTTTCCAGGTTCCATGGAATGTCCGGCATCAGGAACACGGGAAGGGTCGATGGCAATTGCCCCATATCGCTCACCGTCCGCAGGTCCATCCCGGCCAGGATCGAAACAATTGTCAGAACGACAATGCAGATCAGCGGGGACGGCACCACCCTGGTGAAGCGCGGCAGAATGTAGATGATGGCGAGACCCCCGGCCACCATCGCGTACATCGCCACTCCCGCCCCCTTGAATTCCGGAAGCTGGGCCATAAAAATCAGGATGGCCAACGCGTTCACGAATCCAGTCATCACTGATTTCGACACAAACCGCAGCAGATTCCCCAGTTTTAAAACTCCGGCGAGGATTTGCAGAATCCCCGTCAGGATTGTCGCCGCCAGCAAATACTCCAAACCGTGTTCGCGAACCAATACCACCATCAACAGCGCCATCGCCCCGGTCGCGGCTGAAATCATTCCCGGACGTCCCCCGGTAAAAGCGATCACCACTGCAATGCAAAACGACGCATAAAGCCCCACCTGCGGATCGACCCCCGCGATAATCGAAAACGCGATCGCCTCCGGAATCAGTGCCAGCGCCACCACCACTCCCGCGATCAGGTCCCTCGGTATATTGGAAAACCACTCTCTCTTGAAATTTCTTATAATCATTGCCCCAATAGACGGCCTCACCGCAGTCGTATTCGGGCGGTCCGCTAAAAAAGCCGCCAAGTCCATTCCTCCTATTCCGTGAACGCAAGCACTATTGTCATTTCCCCGTCCGAAAACGCGGAACGGTGCCCGGATGCAATTACCAACGATCATTCAAGGCGGCATAGGCGCAGGGTTACTGGTCGGCCAATCTCCCGGCGTTTGGCCGGCGATGCCAGGGAGGTTTCGCTTTCACGTAACTCTGAAATCAATGTACAACAACCCGACCCCTTCCGGGTTCCTTCCGGGTTGGGGTTAGTTTTCGACGATCCGGAGTCCTAGAAAGCCGCGATTGAACGCCGAGATCGGTTCAGCCAGGCGGGCGCGAACCGTTTCGGCGCCAGCGGCATCGACAGAGACCGAAACCACGACGACGGGTTCGTTCCAGTTCTCCAGATCGCGGCTTCCCTCGACGAGTACCGTGTAATCGGCGAGGTTCGCCCGACGCCGAAACGTCAGGACGGCATCCGGACCATCCTGCGAGAGAACACTCGCGCTCGTGCGAGCATTGATAGCGAAGGGATCCAGATCGAGCACGTACGCGTGAAGATTGGTTACGCCGTCGCCTGTCGAATCGACGTCCGGTCCGCCGATGTTTGGATCGTTCGCATTATCGGCGCCAAAAACCTCCTCGGCCCATATAGCATAAGTGATTTCCTCCACGGGCGGCTCGTCGATACAAAGATCGGTTGCGTTGACCACCAGGGGCCGGATCGAGAGGTCGGCTTCCGTGAGTTCGGTGTTTGCGGGACTGACGGTCACCGTGGCGTCCGGGATCGCGGGCGGAGTTCCGAGGGACGAAAACACGCGGTCGCCCGGAGTGATCTCCAGAATGGCATCGAGGATCACGTCGCAGGGAACGCCCGGGTTGAGCGCTTCGTCCAGCGCGATCACCGTTGTCGCGTTGGCCAACTGGCCGGCCTGCGGGGCGAAAAGAAAGAGCCCGGCATCCGGATCGTACACGATATGAGGTTCGGAAACAGCAGCGGCAAGTCGGACGGCTTCGCCGCTTGTGAGGTTGGCGTCCAGTTTCAACAGATGTCCGTCGTTCAGGGCGACGACAGCGTGCTGCCCGGTCCACCCGGCGAACACTCCCCTCAAATCGGTGAGACCTTGAACCGCGATCTCCGTTTGTGCCAGGAGCTCCCCCGTGGCGCTGTCCAACCGAAGCAGAAAGAGGGACTCCCGTCCCGCCGAAGGCGGCGACCCGGACTCATTAAATGCGCCGCCGATGATCCAAACGTTCTCACCGTCATCGACGGGATTGGCGTCCCTCGCAGGCTGATAATCCTGCCTCAAATCCATGTCGTCGATACGGACTCCCCATGCGCGCTCGCCGTCGGCATCGATCTTTTGGAATATGGTGACCCAGTCTTCGGTGGGAGGATCGAAAAACTGGCCGGGAACCATGGTCCATGTGATTAGGCCCCCGTCCGGGGTCATCACGTATTCCAATAGCTCGCCCGTCTGCTTCGCCCAAACGACCGTTCCGTCGTTGTCGAATCGCATCAGGAACGGCCCGATTCTGAGGAGAAATCCGGAAAGGTCCGGCAGGCGCCGAAGGTCGAAATTCGCAAACGGCTCCGGAAACGGAAGTTGGGACAGGTCGAACTGATACAGCTGGTCCAGGATCTTCTCCCCGCTTTCATCGATCAGCATCACGTGTGCGGAATCCTCCAGGCTCTGAACGATCCCCGCGATGTTGCCCGGGTAGAACGCAACGCCGGTGGTGGTGTTTAAAAGTTCCTGGAACATGAAGGTGTAGGCGTATTCCTTCGCCAGCGTGGCCCCGTCGAAAGCTCCGACAACGCCCTGCCGCTGCGTGAATGCCCCGGGACTTACGGTTCTGGTGTACCCGGCAAAAACCCGCTCGAAATCATCCGACGGCACAATTCGGCCGCTCGCTGAAACACCCGTCGGAATTTCGAGGTAGTATGCCCATTCGAGCCCGCCGTCCCCGTCAAAGGTCACGGCGGTGGGCATCCCGACAGACGTCCCGCCTTCCCCAAGGCGTATTGAAGTCGCCACCCACGAAAACCCGAGGTTGAATTCCGCGCTGAAAAAGTCGTTAAACTGAGTCGAGTTCGGGACAGGTTCCGGCCGGTCGTAACGGGCGTACCAGGCGGGAGCAGCTGCGAATGCGCCAGCGATCGACAGGTATATCGGAAACACAATCCAAGCCGGTCTCGTACGACGCACTGTTCCCATCAACACGCTTCGCAAATGCATGAATCACCTCTGGTATTTGTTTTCCGGCCGGAAAAATTGAAATCGCGATATAAGTATATGGCACTGCCTGCACCGACCGACTGAATCGATATCGTAGGTCGATTCCGTTGGACGGAAAAGCATTTTAACCTGAATCCGGAGACAATCAGGTAATTTCCGCTCGGGAGCTAATGTATTCTCGACAACTCAAGCGCTCCAACCTGCCGGCATCGAACCTGTAAGTTTTAAAACATTACTGGTCAAGAATTGGCAAAGTGTCCTGAAAGTTTTCAGGACGCCATTGAAAATGAGTTTGGCGAAACCCTAAACCGCACAAGTCCGCCGTGACGGTCTCGACGTGCCGGGATATTCAAGTAATATCCCTGCTCCGGTCTTGGGTCCGCTTCCCGATTCGCTCGGCTTCCCGATTCGCTCCGCTCATTTCCCTTCGGCGGGACTGTAAGCATTTCCCTTCGGCGGGACTTGCAGCTTGCCGGCCGATCTTCTGCGATTTTTGCAGCATCAGGTACAACGCTATTGGTTTTCACCCTGAAATGGTCGCGTCGCAGACAGTAGGGGTCCAGCCCCGCTACAGTTTCAGCACCCGGGCATAAAGAGAGTCGGATTCTTCGTCGAGGGGAATGCTGACGATGAGAGTCGCGCCGGTGCCGTCCATGACTTCCGTGTAATCGATCCACGTATCGAGGTCCGGGCTGTACTGCACCTTGTATTTCGCGTTGACCACCGACTTCCAGCGAACCCTCAAATTCTTCCCATGAATCCCGATGACCGCATCGCCCACAATGGTAAGGGTATTCGGATTAGGGAGGTCGAACAGGGTGAACTCCACACTGCCGTCTTCGAGCGTTTTCCGCTCCAGATAATACGGATACGAGAGAGGAGCCGATGGCGCATGCACTGATGGCCCGCAATCAAGCCGGGTCAATTCAAGCTGGTCGTGCCTCACAAATTGGTAAAGCGCCATCCCGCGACCGCCGAGCATCAGTTCGTCCCGGCTGACATAATGGGGCGTGTGCGGAAAATCGGACGACGGCGGCACCAGTTCGCGCAGCACCGTTCCAGACCGATCGATCCAATAGATTTGTCCTGACGTCCGCGGGAGAAGTATGACCGTCCACAATGGCGACGGTCCCATCACTTCCCACCAGGAAGCGAAATCCCGTCTCCGGGGTCAGGACCTTGGTCCATAACGTCGTGACCGCGGAGGCCTGCGCGGCCAGGGATAACAAGATCAGGAGGCAAAAGGAAAAGCGAATAAGGGACATGCATTCTTATTGCTGGACAGATGAAAATCAGTCAAGTCCGAACGTCCCCGGAATCATCGCGGCACCCTTTCCCAGGGCGATCCCAGCAATCCCCGGTGCCGCTGGAAGAACGCGGGGTCCGGGGCGGGGATGACACCCAAGCGGTTCCGCTGTCTTACGGACGCTTTAAGTATCAAGGTGAAAATGCGTTGGTTGCTTCCGGCGTTTCGTCGTCGAGGCGACCCATGACGCATCCAATCCGGTCGCGAGGGACCGGGGCTTGATGGCGAACCGATCGAGGATCGGGTGCGCGCAGCCCGGTCGAACCGCCGATAAATAACGGGAAGGCGAGCCGTGACCCAGTAGCGCCGTTCTTCAGACGGCGACGAATCGGTTCGCGAGAGCAGCGCCGCCCTCCGGAAAACAGTATTACGTCGGCAGTTGGCTCCGAATCCGGTAGGTTCCGAAACGATTGCGGTAGTCTGAGGGAGTCAGTGAAGTATGGCGCACAAACAGCTTGCGAAAAAAAGGGAGGTCCTCGTATCCCACGGCGTAGCAGATTTCATTGACCGATTTCGTGCCTGTCTCCAAGTGCCGTTTGGCCGCGTTGATACGCAAGGCGTGCAGGTAATTCAGCGGTGTGATTCCGGTCGCTTCCCGGAATCGGCGGTCCAGGCTGCGCTGACTCATTCCGTAGCGCGCGGCAAGCGCCTCAAAACGAAAACGTTCCGCATAGTGTTCGTGCATCCAGGCTTCCACGTCACGAATGCGATCATCGCCATGGTTGAACGGTGCTTCCGGAATGGCGTAACTCGACTGCCAGATGCGGGGCGGCTGAATCACCAGGCTGCGGGCCGTTTCCAGTGCCACCTCGTGGCCGCAGTAGCGCTCGACCAGATAGAGGCTCAGATCAAGCGCGGAATAGACTCCTCCCCCGCAGTACAACCCTTCCGATTCGGTGATCAGGTTTTCGGGCTGGAATCGCACGCGGGGAAATCGCTTCCGGTAGGCCATGATAACCCCCCAGTGTGACGTTGCGGGCCGGTTGTCCAGCAAACCGGTTGCCGCCAGCAAACCCACCCCCGTACAAACCGCTGCAATTTCCGCCCCGCGCGCGTGTTGATCCCGGATCCACGACAGAACCCGGCGATTGTGCTCCACCGCCCGGTCGATATCGATCCCGACCGCTGGAATGACCACCAGATCGGTGCCATCGATTTCATCCAGGCGTTTTTCGGCCGTCAGGCTGAGGGAAAAGGGAGCGGAAATTTTCCCCGAAACCGGGGAAGCTGTGGTGACCTGGAAATAAGGCGCCGCGGGAGTGCCGTCCAGGAGACTGGCAATGACGCCGACGCTGCCGAGGATGTCCGTGATCACAACTGCGGTTGACGGAAGGCCGCCTTCCAGAAGGAGCACAGTGACACGGGTGACCGATTCGGGTTTCATGGCGCGAATACCATTCTAGAATGTCTTCTTCGCCACTTCAAGAAAATCCACAGGGCTTCTAAACTGTACGATGACTCCCGCTAATACCTCCTGCGGGATGGTCCTTCATAAAGAGCTAAGGAGGTTCAATCCGCAAAGACCGATTCACCATGAAAAAATACATCATCGAACGCAAGGTTCCGGGCATCGGAAACAAAAAAGACGACGACTATTGCGAGATGGCCCGGCAATCCCAGGGCGTGCTCGACGGGCTGGGCAATGGAATCCAGTGGCAGGAATCGTACGTCATTGGGGACGGAATGTTCTGCGTGTACCTGGCGGAAAGCGAAGAAATTATCAGGAAGCATGCGGAGAAGAGTGGATTTCCCGCCGACCGCATCATGGAGGTCAAACGTGTGATAGATCCGACAACGGCCGCCATGTAGTCCGGTGTCCTCATCAGGAAAAACCGACCCATATCCCGCGACATAAAATATACCAGCTGGTGTCCTTTATGTCGCGGGTGAAAGGGGAAGGTGACCTTTGGGTACAGAAATAGGGCAGGATCGCCCGCCGTCTTCCTATGGGAAATCCGGAAATTGGCTGACGGAGTCTGATATTGCAAAGAGTCCCGAATCACTCCAACGTCACAGAGGGAGGGGAATCCCGAATCTGGTGTTTGTGGATGGCTCGGGCGAAGTGATTTCCCGAAGTTACGTGGACGGCGATAACGACGAAATCCCCATCGAGTTTTTTCAGGCTCTCCACCAGCGTCACGTGACGTTGCTCCGCCCGGTCTCGTACGACGCACTATTCCCGTCAACACGCTTCGCAAGTGCATGAATCACCTCCGGTATTTTTTTTCGTTCCGAGCGTAATATTCAACTCCGCTCCAGGCGGAGCGAAAAATGAAGCGAGGTGGAGGCACAGGAGAATATCCACGCCCGCTCCAAAGGAGCCGAAGGTATTGCCGATTCCGTGGGGGGCGTTTTTCAGGCTGATCCACCGCGGCCCCGCCATTCCTTGACCGGACAAGGATCCTCGCGGAACAGCGTCTCCCGCACGCGCGAACGTCACAAGCCGCCACCGTCGCCGGATCGAACCGCTTTTCCGGATCAACCCGGGTCAGTCGTTGGTGGCATCGTCCACCGCGTCACCGGCATCCTCGATCATGTCATCCACCGCTTCACCGGCATCTTCGAAGTCGTTGTCTCCGCAACCGGAAAAGATCAAGGCGAGTGAAGCGAAAAGAGTGATGGCGAGAGTTGTGAGGGTGTGCTTTTTCATTGGATTCGATTTGGTTTATTCGTTGTGTTTCAGTGCGAGATTAACTCGATTGAAATTTCATCCTAGGAGCGCGACCAATCGTTGGCGAGGAAATTCTTGCCGCCTTCAGCATCCGCCGCCGCCGGCCCGCGGGAACCGAGGTTTCATATGAAGAGA
This sequence comes from Opitutales bacterium, assembly GCA_007130045.1. Lineage (GTDB taxonomy): Bacteria > Verrucomicrobiota > Verrucomicrobiia > Opitutales > T3Sed10-336 > PXDC01. Next base: position 12,470 of record SLTG01000029.1, on the reverse strand, counting down.
GGTCTGAAAGTTAGTCTCTTTCCCAGGAACGCATCGGTACAGGGGCTCCGCGCCACGAGGAAAAGGTCATTCAGGCTCCCCCCGAATTGTCAGGAAATCGCGAATCTCTTTTGTCGGCCGCATGGGGCTTGACATTCGGGCATGAAGAAGCAATTCACTTATGATCTGCTAGGGTAATGCCCTAACTCGACTCAAGGAAAAGCATCAAGGATATGAAGAAACTGATCGCCTGCGTTACCGTTGCCTCGACAGTGGTTTTTCTGTGGATACATACACCGTTCGAGGCGGTCATTGTGCGAAGCGACGGTTCTCTCTCTGTTTACGAGACCGCTCCGGAGGATGATCCCGGCTGGGACAACGTTGGTATTCGTGGCGGGGGGACAGGGATTTATCTCGAATCCCAGTGGGTGTTGACCGCGGCTCATGTCGGCGAGGGAAACATCGTGCTGCGAAGCCAGACTTTTTCGGCGGTCTCGGGCACAACCCATCGCTTGCTGAATGCCGACAACTCCGAGACGGACATTATCCTGTTCCGGATCTCCGGCGATCCCGGGCTGCCGAGTCTTCAGATCAGTGAACAGACCCCGTCGATCGGGTCGGACCTCGTGATGATCGGAGCGGGGAGGAACCGGGAGGCGGATGTGACCCGTTGGGACGAGGATTGGAAGGAGGATCCGGAAGGCTCGACGGAGGGATACAAATGGACGGGCAGCCGGACGATGCGATGGGGGACAAACACCATTGATGACCTGGAGACGTTCGATGTGGAGTGGGGAGAGGTGGATTCGCTTGTGACCGAGTTTTCCGACACGGAGGGGAGCGGGCAGGGAACTCCGGGCGATTCCGGCGGCGCGGTGTTTTACAAGAACGGCGACGATTGGGAGCTCGCGGGGATGATGCACGCCGTTGGGTTATTCACAGGTCAGCCGAAGGAGACTTCGGTCTTCAGCTTTGCGCCGTCATTTCCTCCCAATCAGCCTGAATCGGGCAATCCCACGCTTTCGGCCGACCTGTCGCAGTATCGCGACCAGATATATTCCATCATTCCCGAACCCGGAAGCATTGCTCTCCTGAGCGGGATCGCAGTGCTCGGCATCATCGTTTTAAGGCACCGGAAGCGGTCAACCCCTCACCCGCGAAGCTGATTACGTGATACCGCGTCACTAATCGGAGCGCGGTTGGGGGTTCCGGAGATTGCGGACGACGATCGAACGGGTTTCGTCGCATTCGGTCAGTATCACCGCATCGCTTCCGTCGAAGTTGATGAGCGCGTAGTGTGACGTGGCCGGGGGTTCCGGCCGGGACGGATTTGGCTGGAAGAAACGTTACGGTTTCTTGAGTCGGTTCTTCACTGTGCGGCGGTCGACTTTGAGGCGGCGGGCGGTCTCTTCGAGGTTGCCGGATTGGGCGTACACCTCCGAGCAGTAATGATGGAGCAGTTCATCGATCGTCAGGGCGTGGTCTCGGGCGCGCTCGAGCCAGTCCGCACTATGTCCGTCCGAAGATTTCGGGGGACAATAGTCCCGGCGGATCAGCAGATTGCGCAGGCACTGTTCGAGTTCGCGGAAGTTGCCCGGCCACGGGTAGTCGGTTCCCAGCTGGCGTCCAATCCACGAACAGGCCTCGTCCGTGAATAGGATGGCATCCCTCTTGTTCGGGATCAGTTTTCTGCTGACGAAACGCACCAGCGTTTCGAGTTCGTCGGGGGAATCGGCGAGTTGTTCGTGCAACGACGGGGTCACCACCTGGTCGGAGCACAGGCGGTAATAAAAGTCGGGGCGAAACCTGCCTTCGCGCATTTCCACGGAAAGGTCGCGGTTTGTGGCGGCGATGAGTTTCCCGTGAAAGTGCCGGGGCTCGGCTTCGCCCATGCGCTGGAAGGTCCGCTGCTGCAGGACGCGCAGAAGCTTGACCTGGATATCGGGCGCCACTTCGCCGATCTCGTCGAGAAAGACCGTTCCGCCGGGAGGACAGATCTCCAGCCAGCCGGCGCGATCCTGGACGGCGCCGGTAAACGCTCCGCGGCAATGACCGAACAGCTCCGATTCGATCAGTTGCGGCGACAGGGCCGACAGATTCAGCGTATGGAACGAACCGACGAAATCCTGTTCAAAACGTCCCCGTCTCGGATCGAAGGTGAGATAACGCGACAGCCCGATGGCGCGTGCCACAAGTTCCTTCCCGGTGCCGGAGGGACCGGTTACGAGCGTGGCGTAATCGTCCATGTTCAGGTAGAGGGAGCGCTCGTACCGGCGCATGTCGTGGGTGAAGATCGATTGCCATATCGCCCCGCGCAACCTTGCGATGGGCCGACTCTTGCCGACAAGGGAACGGTGGATATGGTGGAACGCCCGGCGAACCTGAAAAAACGCCGAGAACAGGTGATCCGGCGACAATGTCGTGGATTCGAGCCCGGTTTTTTCCAGCGAGGCTTCGTAATCCTTCTTGAACAACGAAAAGAATCCGATGCGTTCCTTTTCGGCGTTGCCTTCGAGGGCGTCTTCGATCGTCTTGTCAAAACGTTCCCTGTAATCGTGAAAAAGTTTGTACAGGGCGAGATCCCGGTAGAGCAAAATGTCCTCGGGATCCGGGTTCTTTCCGCCCGGCCATTGAGCGACGATTTTGTTGACGAGGGTGTTGACCCGTTCGTCCATCCGCACGTTGTTCGGGTGCCGCGCGTTGAGCGGAGAACGACGATTCCACTCCGCGCCTCGCTCCTGAAACTCGTCGCCAAGAGCTTCCCGCTCCGCATCGATGCGTTCGGGGAGAAAAGGATTGCCGTAGCTCAAGCGCGCTATCACGCGGGCGAACTTCCTTTCCTCATCTTTCAAAAGCTTCATTCGCGCTTTTTATTTCAAAAAGTCTGCCGGGTTGAGTACATTCAGAGGATTCCGTCGTGCATTCCGTGCCGCCAGGATGCGCACCCTGCGCCTATTCCCATCCGCGGGCGATCCCGTAGCCGCGAATGAAGCCGATGCTTTGAGCGACGTCGGGAACGCTTTCGTGCCAGTTGTGCTCGTATTCGACTGAAATGTGGCCGGTGAACTCCTGGCGGCGCAATTCTTCGAGCACTCCCGGGATGTCGCCCATGCCGGTGCCGAGGATCACGTCATGGCTGTCGGGGGCGTTCAAATCTTTAAGATGGAGGCTCATGATGCGGCCGTCCAGGGCGCGCAGCGCCTCGACCGGATTGAGTCCGGACCGGATCCAGTGTCCGGTGTCCGCGCAGGCACCGATCCGGTCGTCACGGCCTTCCAGGTGACCGCTTAACCATTCGGGATCCCAGAGGCGGTAGCCGGGATCGTTGGGGCGCCGCGGATGATTGTGAAAGGCGACCTTGATATCGTACTCGCGGACCAGCGCTTCGATGGTGTCGAGGGAACCGGTCGAGTTCGTGGTGATGCCGCGCAGGCCGAGGCGTTGCGCGAAGTCGAAGACCTGCCGCGCTTCGGACTCGTCACTGGAGATTCCCACGACGCCGTAGTTGACCGCAAGGAGACCGAATCTTTCCAGGTGCTCTTCAAATTCCTCGATCATTTCGTCCGAGGCGTGGTGATTCCATTGAACTTCGGGCTGATCCGTGCTGAACGCTTGTCCCGGGTAGAATTCAAAGGTGCGTCCCCCGGCCTTAGCTGTTTTCTCGATCGCTTCGAGAACCGTAAATTCTCTGAAGGTGTACGATTGCGTGCCGACCGCGAACCCACCGATCCTGTAGGCGTCTTCTATGTTCATCGCTCGTGCGCCCGACGCCGCCCAAATCATGGTCAGGGCGAGGGAGAGAAGCAGAAATTTCATGTGCTGATGACCTTCTGTAGACGTGTTGAGGGAATGCGGGCGCCCGACCTGCGCCGGCTGTCCGAGGAGCTCCGATAATAGGTTGGCTGGAGCCCCTTCGCGCGTCAACCTTTTCTTAAATCTGCCGGGCCAATCCGGGCATGGCCGGCCGGGCACATCGGTAATTTATTCACAAAATTCAGATTTCTCTTGCGCCGGGTCCGTTCGAATGTAGCATCGCCCGCATCTCGTCGATTACTTCCAGTAACGCTTTAACTCTCATGGTTTGAGCTTCGAGCACAGCGTGTGCCGCCACGCTTAGCGTCTTTTCGTCTGAACGGCGGACAGGCGGCCAATATTTGTCCGAATTATATATCCAACACTCTGAACGGCATGCGCACCGGGAGACTGCCATGGCAGAAGATCTACACATTATCGAAACAGATGGGGACGGGAAGTACGTGATGCTTCCCTACGAGGAATACGAACGATTGAAGGAAACCGAAGAGGAATACCGCGAACTCAAGGAGTTTCGAGAGGCCAAGGAGGCCGGGGGTGGCCGGGGTTTTTCCCCATATTGTGAAGCCCCGGATTTGAATTCGAGTCAATTATCGGCACTCGCCGAAAACTGGTTGAAGTCCCTCAGCCGGGGCTGAAGTCCATAGGCCGCGTGGCCGGGGCCTTGAATTGAGAGGGGGAGGCGTGAGTTGCGGGCGCATTCGTCCGGCGGGAATCGCGTGTTCCCGCTTCGTCGGAAGAAAACCGCCGGGATTTAGAATAAGGGATTGACATGGCGGGCGGTAATATCAACTTTCATCGTTTTTCCACTGATGAAGACGTATTTAGCAAAGAAGGGCGACATTCAACGGAAGTGGTACGTGGTCGATGCCTCGGGCATCGTTCTCGGGCGGCTCGCGGTCAAGGTGGCCAATATTCTGCGCGGCCGGCACAAGCCGACTTTCACGCCGCAAACCGACACCGGCGATTTCGTCGTCGTTATCAATGCCGATAAGGTGGCGCTGACGGGCAGGAAAGATGACCAGAAGCAATATATGTTCTATTCCGGGTATGTCGGCGGAGAGAGTTACCGGTCTGTTTCCGACATGCGTAAACAGCGTCCGGAATTCGTCATCGAGCACGCCGTCAAGGGCATGCTTCCCAGGAACCGTCTGGCCCGCCAGATGTTGAAGAAATTGAAGATCTATCCGGGCGCCTCGCATCCGCACGATGCGCAGAACCCGGAGATGCTTAGCCTGAAATAATGAGTATGAGCGAAACAGACACAGTTTTTGTCGCGACCGGCAGGAGAAAGACCGCATCGGCCCGCGTACGGCTCGTTCCGGGAACGGGCGAGATCAAGGTCAACGGGCGTTCGCCGGAGGACTATTTTCACGGAGAACAATTCCTCAAATACGCGCTCCAGCCGTTGGACACCGTGGATTTCAGGGACAAGGTGAACGTGATCGCGAGGGTAGCCGGCGGCGGTATCGGCGGGCAGGCGACCGCGGTGGCCCACGGGATCGCGCGCGCGCTTCTTAAGCTTGATCCGGAACTGCGTGTTGCCCTCAAACGCGCCGGACACCTCATGCGCGATCCGAGACAACGCGAACGCAAGAAGTCCGGACAGCCCGGCGCCCGTAAGCGCTTCCAGTTCTCCAAGCGCTAATAGTATTTTCGCCGGTTTCCGCCGGACCCTTTCTGCGGAAACCGGATTCCATTCCTTATTGCCATGAAGGTAGGCATCGTCGGAGCCTCGGGATATTCCGGCGAGCTGCTCACACGTCTGCTCGCCCGGCATCCGCGTGTCCGGATTCAGAGGGTCACTTCCCGGCAACACGCGGGCAAGCCAGTGGCCGAAGTCATTCCCGCGCTGCGGGGACTTCCCGGCGCGCTGGCTTTCACCGATTCGGACCCGCAGGCCCTGGCCGCCGATACGGACACGGAGATCTATTTTCTCGCCTTGCCCCACGGCGTTTCCGCTTCGTTCGCCCAACCTCTGGTGGACGCGGGCAAGAAGGTGATCGATCTGAGCGCGGACTTCCGGCTGTTATCGGAATCCTGCTACCGCGAATATTACGGTACGGACCATCCCAATCCGGAGCTGCTCAGACGATCCGTTTATGTGATTCCGGAGTTGACGCATGTCGACGACTGGAAGGACGCGCCCCTGATCGCGGCACCCGGCTGCTATCCGACGAGCATTCTCGTTCCGTTGATCCCCTTGCTCCGTGACGGAAAGCTGACGGGACGCGAGATCGTGATCGCTTCGTTCAGCGGCGTGAGCGGAGCGGGAAAGAAACTGGCTGAAGACTTCCTTTTCTGCGAACGCGCGGAGAGCGTTAAGGCGTACGGGATTCCCCGTCACCGGCACTTGTCCGAAATCGAAGAACAGCTATCCGGTGCCGCCGGGGCGGATGTGATCGTTCAATTCACGCCACACCTGGCGCCGATGAGGCGGGGGCTTGCAAGCACGATCGTGGTCCCGTCCGGCGGCACGACAATCGAGGGACTTTACGAGTGCTGGAATAATGCCTACGAAGGAAAGCCGTTTGTCCAGATTCTCGCCTCCGGAGAGGCTCCCGATACTCAGCACGTCACGGGTACCAACCGGATCGACGTCTCCGCGGTGTACGACGAACGGACCGATCGGTTCGTCATCACTACGGCCGAGGACAATCTCATGAAAGGCGCCGGGGGACAGGCGGTGCAGATTATGAATATCTGGCTTGGCTTCGACGAAACCGCAGGGCTGCTTTGATCGATGGAGCACTTAACCATTAGCGACGACTCGTCTGGATTGGCGGACGTGCCCGGGTTTGCCCTGGCCGGTGTCGCCTGCGATATTCGGGGGCAGGGAACCGACCGTCTCGATCTTGCCGTTGTTTTTTCGGCTTCGCCCTGTACGGCTGCGGGCGTTTTTACCCGCAACGTCGTCAAGGCGGCGCCGGTGACTCTGTGCCGCGAACTCCTGGAGCGGACAAGTGACTTTCACGGGATCATCGCCAACAGCGGCAACGCCAATGCCTGCGTCGGATCGCAGGGGATGACCGATGCCAAGACCATGGCGAAACTGGTCGAGCAGGGGCTCGGGGTTCCAACCGGCAGCATGTTCGTGTGCTCGACCGGACGGATCGGGCGGCCGCTACCGATGGACCGTGTTGAGGCCGGGATTAAGAAAGCCGTCGCATGCGTCGAGAGCACTCCCGAACAAAGCGAGCGGGCCGCCGACGCGATTCTGACTTCCGACACGCGCCGTAAGACGATCACGGTTCGTTTCCGGCATGAACACAACGTCTTCACGGTCGCAGGGATGGCGAAGGGCGCCGGTATGATTGAACCGAACATGGCCACGATGCTCGCGTTTGTTGCGACGGATCTCGCAGCCCCGTCATCCCTTCTGCAGGGGGTCCTCGATCAATCCGTTCCCGGTAGCTACAACGCCATCACGGTTGACGGCGACATGAGCACCAACGACACCGTTCTGGTGCTCGCCAATGGCAAGTCGGGAGTCAGGCTCGAGAAGCCAAGCGGAGGGCTTTACCTGAAGTTCTGCCAAGCGGTGCGCGCGGTAAACAACTCCCTCGCTGAAAAGATCGTCTCCGACGGCGAGAAAATCACCAAGGTGGTCGAGCTGATCATCACGGGAGCCCTGACCGATGAGGACGCCGGGAAAGTGGCCCGTTCAATCGGAAACTCGCTCCTGGTGAAAAGCTCGTGGTACGGTGAAGATCCGAACTGGGGACGTCTGGCTTCGTCGGCTGGGGCGGCGGGTGCGACGTTCGATCCCGACAAGCTCAACCTCTCGTACGGCGATATTCCCGTGCTCGTCAACGGCGTTCGGCAAGAGGAAAACGCGGCACGATGGAAGGAGATCGTCCGTCGGGGGAGGTTCACGGTTAGAATCGACCTCCAGGCCGGCGACGGCGAGTTCCGCCTGCTCGCGACCGATCTGACCGAGGGTTACGTAAATTTTAACCGGAGTGAATGAGGGCGGCGGGGCCGGGGAGAAGAAAGGGCCGCGTTCTGTTCCTGGTGTTTGATGTTCACCCCCGCCGCCCGGTTGAGCTGTGGGGGGAGTGACGGACGGACGCGATCAGAGAAATCCCCTGACCGGTAGATATACCTCGGAAGCGCCGAAGGTGCGGCGATTCTCCGGAACGGACCGTTGGCGTACCCGCCTTTCGGGCAGCCATGCCGCGCCTTCGGCGCTTCGTTGCGGTCCTTCGATATTACTCGTTCCGTCGCAGCCCCCGCTTGCCTGCGACTGCGACAATCAGGGCCGGCAGGCCAAGCATCAGCGCCCAGGTTGATGGTTCGGGGATCGGCGACACGACTCCGTCAATTTCGTAGCCTGCCGTTCTCCATTGGCCGCCGCCGCTTGTGTCGCGGAATCCGTTATCCCACCCGGCCAACACGAATTCGGCTTCGCTGAGATCGGTGAGCTCGAATTCGGTGAGGTCGATCGTGTGCAGCTCGGTTGTGTTTGCGGTGATGTCGGCCGAGTAGACGGAGGTGCCGTTGACGAATACCGTGGCTGCCGACGGCCCGGCGTTGGTGGCGCGATCTTCAAAGCGAAATTCGGTCAGATCGAACACGTAACCGGAGTCCGAAGCCAGCGTGAATGAGAACCCCTTTGCGAGAATCGGATTCTCGGAATCCCATCCGCTGTTTCCCTGAATGTAAGGAAGCGGCGAACTCCAGTCATCCGCGTTGAATTCTCCGAGATGGATTGTCGCTTCGTTATTCAGAACGATGTCTGTTGCGGTGAGAAAATTGCCGACCGAAGTGGGCGAAGTGATGGAATCTCCTCCGCTGTCTTCAAGGAATTCCGTATAGGTCACGAGCGAGTCCGCGCGCAACGGGTTGACGACGATAAGAATTGCCGCCGGGAGTACGAGGTACGATTTCTGTGTTTTTTTCATTTCGGGTTGTATTGTGGTTATGGGTTATTGTTCAGGGTGAGAATGCTCCTTGGGGAAAGAGGTCAGGCGGGAAGCCGGGATATTGGCGATTCCGGGAGCTAAGGAATTGCGACGGAGGGCTGTGTGACGCTATTTTCGGCGCAAAGGGTATTGAGGCGGGTGCGGCGGAGTCAAGAGATATTATGATGGATGGCCGGTGTCGGAAATTTTGTGCAAGTTGTCATTCGTTTCCAGTGGCGATTTCTCATTTTGTGCGGGAAGCTCTCGCCGAGGGCCGGGGGATGCAGGGCGGGGTAGCGCCATTTCGGGTCCGGGTAAGGGCTCCGCCGGGTTCGGATCGCGGCGGAATTTCTTTATGAGTATTTTATTGATTTACTTCGTTGTCGAACCGGTGAAAATCCGATTCGAATCGTGATAGCGTATCATTTCCAAGAGGATAACCCCAAGGATACACATACCATTACCGTCAAATAATAAACTGTCCCGATACTCGAGCGTTTGCGGAATTTTATTCCGGATGTGCGAGTGGAAACCAAGGTATGATTATCCAAACAAAGAATGGCACGAGATGACGCCGGACGATATGAGTGGGCGCGTGAACGCTGAAACGTTCATGAAGAATGGCTTGTTGAGCGAAAAACCAATCGGACGATGGGAATGGTTGGAGTTGGTGCGTGACGGAGAATTTCGGGTGCTCAGGGTTAAGCACTGGTCCCGGTGCAAGCACCCGTATATCTGTTATCTGATGGTGATCGGCGTGTTTGGGATTGCTGCGTTCATCCTGGGGGCACAAGGGATCGGTTATGCTTTGGCCGGCGTTTCGGGATTTGGTCTGGCGGCGGGGATCGGGTCGATTGTCAGGAGGTTCGACGGCGCCGAGCTTATTTGTGTGGATCCCGAGAAAGGAAAGATCGTCTTTATGGAGGACATCGAGATTCCGCTGGATAGGGCGGCAATCCACGAAATCCACTTTTACGGAAAGACCGCCGAAGCGACTTATGTGATTTTGGTGAGTGACACGGTTTGCGAGGGACTCTTCGAGATAAGGGAAACGAAACCGGGAAGTTCCCCTGTGGAAAAACTCTGCACAAGCTGCGGGATAGATTACCGGGTGAGACAGATCTGTGGTTGAAATTTGAATACTCAGAATCGAGCGGGATCGATTGAAGGCCCTCCTGTGAGGCCGGGGAGGACCACATTTCAAAAGCGATCTTACGGAACAACCCGCGGAAAACAATGAAGTGCCTTTGTTTCACTCCTCTTAAGGTACGCCTGCGTCGGGCCTGTTTTTTCCAGGAGAATATTCGAGGTTCCGGCCCGACAGGGGTTAGTCGGTGAAAAGATGACTTTTGCTGTAAGAATAGAGTGATTTACGGGAGTAGGTAGGGTGTTATGAAATACACAATACGACACAAAAGCATATCTATTCTTTCGGCAGCGATTGTTGCCTTGATAGCTTTCGGCTTGACTGCGGTCGACGCGGCGAGTCCCGGAGGCGGCGGTCCCGGGACGGACCTCTGTGACGGTATGGGTCCGGGCGCCGGCGAAGGAGAGCGCCTTCGTGACGGCAGTGGCGCCGGCGAGGGCGGGTACCGGCACGGCACGGATCGTGAAGGGCGGAGAGCGGTGAACGCGGAGCGTAGGGGGGCCGAAACGGGCGTCCCGCGGTTTGACGGCAAGGGCCCCCGCCACGAAGACGGTCCGAGGCACGGCCTCGGGAGGACGGGTGAAGGACGTGGCGGCAGCGGCGATTGCGGCCGTGTTCGTCTTCGGGACGGATCCGGTGAGGGGGGCGGCCAGATGCAGGGTCATCGGCGCGGAGCGGGCGGCGCCGGTGGCGACCCTAGTTCCTCCAACCGCTGAGGCGGCCGGAATATAGTGGCCGGCGCCGGTTCCTTCTGGGCGGCGCCGGCAATTAATGTTAGGAACGGAAATGCATGACCACGGATTCTGTTCGAGAATACCCGGAAACCGAACGGGATGCCGACGACCGTTCCATGGCATCTGTGGCGGCGGGTGATGGGGACGCGTTAAGGGAGATTTTCGATCGTTGGAGACTGCCCATGCTGAACTTCCTTTATCGATCCCTCGGAAACTTCGCTGACGCGGAGGATCTTACGCTCGAAGTTTTTACCGAAGTGTGGCGCTCGGCTCCCCGTTATCGGTGCGAAGGAACGTTCTCTGCCTGGTTGTTCGCTATTGCCCGGGGGAAACTGGCTCATGAATGGCGTCGGCGGCGTCGCAAGCCTGTATCGGCCGCGCCGGTTGAGTTGATGGACGTTGCGGATCAAGGGGCTGAAGACCGGGCCATGGAGAGGGAATCCGAGGAACTGGTCTTGCAGGGGCTGCGAACGCTTCCGGAAATCCAGCGTAGCGCGTTGCTCCTGTCCGTGCAATCACCTCTGAACTCGGAGGAGATTGCCGAGGCCCTGGGCGTGCGGCCCTCCAATTTGTATGTTCTCATTCACCGCGCCCGTGGACGCCTGAAGAAGTTTTTGAAGGAAAATCATGAATAATCATTCCAGAGATTCCGAACAGGACCGCGACACCGTTGATCGCAGGTTGCGCGGACGCATCACAAAGACCACGGACGCCTTCGAAGCCAGGTTCGAACGGATCCGGCACCTACCCCAGGCGGAGGATCCGGCGGTTGCGCGCGAATCTGCCTGGTCGTTGTTGCGATTCCCCGGCTTCGTGCCCGCCGCGGCGGCCGCGGCGACGGGAATGATCGTCGGCGGACTGTGGTTATTCCAGATGTCCGATACCGATCAACGGAGCCTTGCGGATTGGATGGGGACTGAGGTTTACCTCGAAGATCCTTTCTACTGGGATCAGGCACTGGAATCCGCGCGTGTGGTTCTCGACGAAGAAACCCTGGATGCCATTCTTTATTTCGCTTATGAAGACAAAAGCAGTTAAGATAACGCTGATCGTTTTGGGCTTGATGGCTGTCGTTCTGATTGCGATGCGCCCGCCGTTTTTTTCCGGCGGTGACGTCACTCCCGGCGACGAGGTTCCAATCCGTCCGTCCGGTCAACCACGCGAGTTCACGCCACCGGAACTGGCCGCTTTGGAAGAGTTCCTGACGATGAGCGACGAAGAACTCGACCGCCTTCAGAGCGCGATTGATCGTATTCGCGCCATGTCGGAGGAGGAACGGGCTCAGTTCGCCGGCCGAATTGTGGAATTCCGAAGGCTTCCAAGGGAGGAGCGGCAACGCGTGCGCGAGGGCTTCGGGCGGCAAAGCTTTGACGAGCGCGACGACTGGCGCCGGATGATGCAGGACCTGACACCCGAGGAACGCCGATCGGTGCACGAATCCCTGCAGGATATTCCGGGTGACGAACGCACGCAACGCCGCCTGCGGATGATCGAAGAATGGCGTGAGGAACGGTAGAATGCCGTCTTCTCGGATGGACTACGGGTGCGAGGGTGACGGCTTTTGGTGGAAGATACCGTCGTCCGTCGGCATCAAAGGGTCCGTGTCCCGTTCGTAGTCGATCTCCGGATAGCCGAAACCGAACAGTCTCAGAAGTTCGCGCGGTAACCTTCGATGCCGAAAAGAGCCGCGAGGTTGTGGATACCTCCTTCCGCACCTCTCCCTGCCCGCATTTCCAGATCGTTCAGACGAATCCGGCTTTTCCTGATCAAAAATATTATGCCAGGCAAAATATTGTTTGACGGGTTGGGGGTGGGCGGGGCAGGATGGCCGGGTTATGAATACTGAAATCGGACTGAACAGGAGGAGGTTGAAGGTTCGCGGTGAGAGCAGTG
>SLTG01000063.1 GCA_007130045.1 Opitutales bacterium | reverse complement strand
GCGATCGCGGCGATCAGTATCGGCAGCTACATTCGCCTGGCCGGCGGCGAGATGCGGCTGGCCAACGCGCAGTTCTATTCGAACGCGAGTCTGAATCTCGCCGAGGCCGGAATCGAGGAAGCTCTCTACGCCTTCAACCAGGGAGACTGGTCCGTAAAAGGATGGGGGCAGTCGGACAATGCCAACGTTCGCTCCAACCATTTTTCGGACATAGCGCTTGGAGAGGGTGCCGTCGGCGATATCAGGGTGCGCGTGCACGACGCCAGATTCCCGAATCCGACGATTTACGCCCAGGCGGAGGTCTTGTCGGGAACCGGGCGAATGACGGTCAAGCAAATCGAAGTCACGCTGCGACGGCGCTCCTTGTTCGCCAACGGAATCACTTCCCGCAACAACGTGAAGTTCTCGGGCGGCAACGTTTTTGTCGCGAGCTACCGATCGTCCGATCCCGACTGGACGACCCTGGACGGCGGTTCCGTGGCCAGCGTCTCGGTGGAAGAGGATTCGGTGGATGTCGGCAATGCGGAAATTTTCGGCACGGTGGCGACTGGGCAGCAGTGGCCAAAGATCAGAAACGGCATGGTTTACGGGAACGACACGCCGGACGGATTGGACGTGGATCCAAACAGAGTTTCAACCGACTTTTCCTCGTCGTTTCCCGAAATCTCGTCTCCCGAACCCGAAAACTGGCATTATTTTACCAAGGACGGTGAGGAAACGGTTCTCGGTGACGGGGATTTCCCCGAAACGACGCAATACGTCAAGGCGTCCGACATCAACCTGGCCGGCGAGGATATTCTCAGGGTCGAAGGTTCGGTGGTTCTGATCGTTGACGGAGATATCAACGTTGCGGGAAGCGCCCAGTTTATTCTTGAGGAAGGCGCGAGCCTGCAGGTTTACGTGAGCGGGGACATGGACGTTCGGGGCAACGGGTGGATCAACGAAGGGGGAGTGCCGTCCAGCCTTCAGGTGTATGGGATGGGCGCGGACGAGCAGAGCTTTTCGATCGGCGGCGGCGCCCAATGGCACGCCGCCATTTATGCTCCTAATGCGGTCATGGCCATGAACGGCGGCGGCAATAGCGGGGAGTTTCGGGGCGCGATCGTCGGGAAGGAAGTGACGATGAACGGGAACTCTCAGTTTTACTACGACGAGGAATTGCGCGACCTGGAGGGGGAGAGCGATTTTGCAATGGCGAGTTGGCGCGAACTTCACGGAAACGCGCGGTGGAATTTCTGATTTCGGTTACCCCGTTTGTTCAGGGTTGGGTTTGGGTTACACGAGCCTTATTGCCGCTTCATGGCGGCAATAAGGCTCATTATTTCTTTTACAGCCGGTCGGAATTTCTCCCAGAATGATGATTGCGGCCGTTTCCCGGGGGGAACGGATGCCGAGTTCACCATGGGTATGAAGAAGTTTTACATTACGACCGCTATTGATTACGCGAACGGAAAACCGCACTTGGGGCACGCCTACGAAAAAGTGCTTACGGATGTCATCGCGCGCTCCAGGCGTATGATGGGCGAGGATGTCCATTTTCTGACCGGCCTCGACGAGCACGGGCAGAAGGTGCAGCAGGCCGCGGAGAAACGAGGGATCGAGCCGATCGGCCTGTGCGACGAGGCGGCGGTGGATTTTCGCGGGCTTTGCCGCGATTTGGAGATTTCCAACGATGACTTCATCAGGACCACCGAAGAGCGTCATAAGAACGTCGTTCGCGGCATTCTTCAGAAGCTGCACGACGAGGGTCGGATCTACCGCGCCGAATACACCGGCTACTACAGCGCGCGCATCGAACAGTTTCTGCGCGAGCGCGACATGGTCGACGGCGAATGGCCGGCCGAATACGGGGAAGTTGTCGAGATCACCGAGTCGAATTATTTTTTCAAACTGAGCCAGTACCAGGAGTGGCTGATCGGATTCCTCAACGATCACCCCGATTTCATTTTCCCGCGGTTCCGGCGCAATCAGGTCCTTGAATTTCTCAGGGAGCCGCTCAACGACCTGTGCGTCTCCCGACCCGTGGAACGGTTGTCGTGGGGGATTCCCCTGCCGTTCGATGAGAATTACGTGACGTACGTCTGGTTCGACGCCCTCGTGAACTACATCTCGGCAGTGGGGTACGGAGAGGAGCGCTTCGAAGACTGCTGGCCGGCGGACTTTCATGTGATCGGCAAGGACATTCTGGTTCCTCCGCACTCGGTTTACTGGCCGATCATGCTGAAAGCCGCCGGGATTCCGCTGCCAAAATCGCTCCTCGTGCACGGTTGGTGGCTGAAGTCCGGCCGGAAGATGGCCAAGAGCACCGGCAACGTCGTGGATCCCCTCGACCTCATCGGCCAGTTCGGTCCCGATGCGTTTCGTTATTTCGTGACCCGCGAAATGAATGTCGGGCAGGACAGCAATTTCTCGATCGAACTGTTCTTGTCCCGGTACAACAGCGACCTTGCCAACGACCTGGGAAACCTTGTCAGCCGGACCCTCAACATGATCGGGCGCTATTGCGACGGGAGCGTTCCCGCCGCGTCGATCGAGGAGGAGCCGGAGAAAGAGCTTCGCGCGTTGTGGGAGGCGACAAAGCGAAGTTCGGCCGAACTCTATGCGGAAATGCAATTCCATACCGCTTTGGAAAAGACCTTCACCTTCGTTCGCGCCATCAACCGGTACGCGGAGATTCGGGCGCCGTGGAAGCTTTCCAAATCGGGGGAAGCGGAGGACCGCAAACGGCTCGAGACCGCCTTAGCAACGATGGCGGAGGGCGTGCGGCTGAGCGTCGCGCTCCTGAAGCCCGTCATGCCCGGGACCGCCCAACGCGTTTACGCTCTTCTCGGTCTGGAGGAGGTTCGGGAGTGGGAAAAGGATCTCGCCTGGTCTCCGGTCCTCAGTGGCCGGAACGTCTCGGCTCCGGAGATTCTCTTCCCTCGTCCGAAATCCGCCGAATAACGGCGCGGTTACTATGTTTGCACCCTTTTTTACGCCGTAATTCCGGGCAGCCCAATGCAGGTGTTTTCGTTCGACAGTTATCCCGATCGCGGGAGGAAATCCCTGGAGAAGTTTCTGGGCGATTGCCGCGTCATCGCCCGAAAGCGGGGGCGTTTTCAGGTCGCGAGCATTTCGCTTGGCGTACGCCACATCGATCCGCTCGCCGTTTTGGAATCGATTTTCGAGCCGGGCGAATGGCATTTTTATATGGAAAAGGACAGCGAGGGATGGGCGCTGGCCGGAGCGGACGAGGTCGTGTCGTGCCGGCGGGAGGGATCGGATCGGTTTTTGGAGGCGAAAGCGTTTATCGAAGATGTCCTGGACAACACCGTCGCGATCGGCGACCTGGATGTTCCTTTTGGAGGCCCGCATTTCTTCTGCGGATTCACGTTTGTTGACCGGCCCGGCGGCGAGGCGCCTTTTCCCGGCGGAGCATTGTTCCTGCCGCGGTGGCAGGTCGCCCGTTCGCCCGAGGGCTGCTGCGCGGTTGCCAATGTCATGATCACCCCGGACAGTCCCGTGGACCGAATCGCCGAAAATGTCTGGCGTGCTCACGGGAAATTTTCGGCGTTCGATTATCCCCGTCCGGAATCGCAATCGGTTTCCGGATCACACGCCGAGCGTTCGGCGACGGTTCTTCCCGCGGAGGTGCATTGCGGTAAAGGCTCTTTTCGGGTTTCGGTGCGTCGTGCTTTGACGGATATCGCAGCTGGAAAATACCGGAAGATCGTCATCGCCCGCGCGCTTGATCTCCGCCTCGATCGCGAGCTCAACCCGCTCCACGCCCTCAATGATCTGCGAATGCGTTATCCCTCCTGTTACGGCTACTCGCTGGCCAACGGAAGGGGGCAAAGTTTCATCGGGGCCAGCCCGGAGCGATTGCTGCGGGTGAAAGACGGCGTCCTTTACACCGAAGCCCTTGCCGGTTCGGCGGAGAGAGGCAAGAGTGCCGCGGAGGATGCTTTTCTGGGCGAAGCCCTGCTGAAGAGTTCCAAGGATTATCGCGAACACGGCATCGTGCTTGAATCGATTGTGCGTCGCCTGCGAACGCTCGGCCTGGAACCCGGCCATCCTCCCGAACCGCGGCTCCTGCGGTTGACGAACATGCAACACCTTCACACGCCGGTGACCGCGCCGCTCCACGATTCCCTTCAACTCCCGGATTTGCTCGCCCTCCTTCATCCGACGCCGGCGGTCGGTGGCGCGCCCAGAGAAGCCGTCGTCGATGTCATCCCCGAACTCGAACCGTTCGAACGCGGCCTTTACGGCGGTCCCATCGGGTGGATTAACTCCCGCGGGGAAGGGGAGTTCACCGTTGCCATCCGTTCCGCCCTGATCGACGGAGAAACAGCGCGCGTCTATGCCGGCGCCGGCATCGTCGAAGGCTCCGATCCCGACCGCGAATGGAACGAAACAGAACTAAAATTCCGTACTTTGCTGGAAGCATTGACATGACCCGTCGCATCGGGCTTTCGCACGATGACCGGCGCCTGATGTCTCCTTCCCAATGTCTTTTCAATTGCCGCCCTCGATCGAATCACCTTCAATGGAACTCATGTCCGGATCGCTTTCGTACGCCAATCTCAACGCCCTCTGGGGAACGTTCGCCGTGGAAACCCTGGCGGGGTTGGGATTGCATTACGCGATAATCTCGCCGGGATCGCGATCCGCGCCGATCACATGGGCGTTCGCGATGAACGAGAAGGTAAAGGCCGTTCCCGTTCTCGACGAACGTTCCGCTGCGTTCTTTGCTCTCGGAATCGCCCGGCGCACGCGAACGCCCGTCGCCGTGGTCGCCACCTCCGGAACGGCCGGCGCGAACTTCTTTCCCGCCATTATCGAGGCCGCCGAGGCTGGCGTTCCCCTGCTTGTCTTCACCGCCGACCGGCCGGCCGAGTTGAGGGACTGCCGGGCCGGCCAAACCATCGACCAGCAGAAGCTCTTCGGAGGTTTTCCCCGCTGGCAGACCGAACTCCTGCTTCCGGAGCCTTCGTCCGGAATTTTTCGTTACCTGCGCCAAACCCTCGCTCACGCCTGGGAGATCAGCCAAGGACCCGCCCCGGGGCCGGTGCACATCAACGTGCCGTTTCGCGAACCGCTCGCGCCGGTAGCCGACGAAAGCGTGCGAAGCCTCGAAAAGACCGATGCGATTTCCGGTCTTTTGAAGCGTATCGGCCCGGTCATGCCGGCCCGCTCCCGCATCTCGCACGAGGAGACGCAGGCGTTCGTCGATTACTGGAAGCGATCGGAAGCCGGGGTGATCGTTGCCGGTCCGGCACAGCCTTTCGACGCTGCGGGCTATTGCCGGTCGGTGGGACGGCTGGCAAAGGTTCTCGGCTGGCCGGTTCTGACCGACGGCCTCTCGCCGATCCGCAATTTCCACGAGGCCGTTCCGGGGCTCGTGTCGCGTTATGAATTCATCCTGAGGGCCGGATCTCACAGCGACACCCTTCGTCCGCATAGGGTTCTTCAGATCGGCGCCCTTCCCGCAGGGAAGGGGTTGCGATCCTGGCTTAAGGAGAGCGCGGCGGAAACTTTTGTCATAGACCCCGGCAATCGCAACCTCGATCCGCTGCACGGCAACACCCGCTATCTGAGGACCCGGATCGAGGATTTGAGCGCCGCGATAACGGCGTCGGAGAAAGCGTTTCCCGCTTACCTTTCGCGCTGGCTCGACATCGAGCGCCGCGCGTTGACCCTGACCTCGGAAGCGCTTGAACGTGAAGAGAGTCTCTTCGAGGGGAAAATCGCCTGGCTGTTGAGCCGTCACATTCCGGTGGATACGCCGTGCTTTGTCTCCTCGAGCATGCCCGTGCGCGACATCGAGTATTTCTGGGAGCCGGGCAACCGGCACGTCAGGCCGTACTGCAACCGCGGGGTCAATGGCATCGACGGGACGTTGTCCACGGCGATGGGGGTCTGCCACGACAACCGCCCGGGAATCCTGCTTACCGGTGATCTGGGTCTGCTCCATGATTCCAACGGTTTTCTGAACGTGCCGCGTTTCCGTGGCGGTCTGACGATCCTGTTGATCAACAACCGAGGAGGGGGGATCTTTGAAAAGCTCCCCATGGCGAACTTCGATCCACCGTTCGAAGAGTTCTTCGCCACCCCTCAACAGGTCGATTTCCAGGTTCTGACGTCCGCTTACAACGTCGAGTACCGGTTGATCGAGTCATGGAAACAGTTAATCGCTTCCATCGAGAATCCCGCGCCGTCCGGAATCCGTTTGCTTGAAATTCCCACCGACCGAAAACAGGACACCGCCTTCAGGGACGCCCTTTTTCCGAAGATAACCGAAAAACTGGATTCGCATTGAATTTTTCAGCGCCGCCGAGAATGGTCCAGCCCGGAGGAGTGGTTCGAGTTTTTTGGTCCTCCTCCGCGACCTTCCCGCCTCTGTGGTGCGGATCTCCGGGATGGGGCCCCGCCTCACTGGAGTCCAAAAAACCGAAAGTTGTTGTAATCGAGTCAAGTTTCAAAGTGGATTCAAAGAAACGTAGCGCACCCAAGATGCGTGCGAAACTTCGGGTCCGAGGCTTCGCCTCGCTGGATAAATTCATCCTCAACCTTGGCAAATGAACATGAAAACCCAGTGGAAAACCGCCAAAACCTACCAGGACATTCTTTACCATAAATGCGACGGCATTGCGAAGATCACGATCAACCGTCCCGCCAGACGCAACGCATTCCGGCCCGAGACGGTGTCCGAAATGATGGATGCGTTTGTCGACGCGCGGGAGGACGCCGGCATCGGCGTAATCCTTCTCACGGGAGCCGGGCCGCACGAGGACGGTAAGTACGCGTTCTGCTCCGGCGGCGACCAAAGCATTCGCGGCGACGCCGGTTACATCGACCAGCACGGCGTCCCGCGTTTGAACGTACTCGAACTTCAGCGCCTGATTCGATCCATCCCGAAGGTGGTCATCGCTCTCGTCGCCGGTTACGCGATCGGGGGAGGGCACGTGCTGCACGTGATGTGCGACCTGACCATCGCCGCCGACAATGCCGTATTCGGTCAGACCGGACCGCGTGTGGGCAGTTTCGACGGCGGTTTCGGCGCGAGCTACCTTTCGAGAATCGTCGGACAGAAGAAGGCCCGGGAAATCTGGTATTTGTGCCGACAATACAACGCAATGGAAGCGTTCGAAATGGGACTGGTGAATAAAGTCGTCCCGGTGTTCGAACTGGAAGACGAGGGCGTCCAGTGGGCCCGGGAAATTCTTGAAAAAAGCCCTATCGCTATTCGTTGCCTCAAATCCGCCTTCAATGCCGACTGCGACGGCCAGGCCGGCCTGCAGGAACTCGCCGGCAACGCAACCCTACTGTATTACATGACCCAGGAAGGCGCCGAAGGGAAAAAAGCGTTTCTCGAAAAGCGTAAACCCGAGTTCCGGAAATATCCCTGGCTTCCCTGAGAAAGGATACATAAGTTGAGCGGGAGTCCCACCCCATGAAAGTCGAGTGCTCCGCCGGCCCACTCGTATACTCCCCGTCATCAAGTTTTCGGAAAACACACCCCACCATGCTTGCGCATGGTCCCCCCCTCTCAAGAGCTGGTCGTTACCCATATTCCGGGTCGCGGGACACTATGCGGGTTGGCGGGCCGAACATGCGCCAGGCTTCCACGATGGTATCGAGCTTCTCCAATCCACGCCAGAGGCTTTTGCATCCGGGGAATCCGTCGCTTTTTCTGCCGAGAAAGCCGCCCGGTTTGGCTACAAGGAATGTTGCCGCCATAAGCGTGGGAACACCTTGGGGTGCTTGCCGGCAAAAGGCGAAAAGCGACTGCCACTGCTCGTCGCTAAAGAAACTTTTGCAGCTGGCCTGCGGCCGGGCGCGGGCCAGCATCGTCAAGAGCATTACCCGCCAGGCCACCACCGCATCGATAGCCAGGCACACTTCCAGCCGATCGGCCGTGCGCGATTGGCGCTCTTCGATGCGGCAACCGCTTTTGATCGTACGATGAAAGACCTCGATTCCCCATCTTTTACAGTACCACTCGATGCGCCGGCAGGCATCTTCAAAGTTTTCGGTCGGCACGCTCGTCAGCAACGTCCATTCGATCGCTTTGACTCCGGCCGGGGCGTTTC
>SLTG01000081.1 GCA_007130045.1 Opitutales bacterium | reverse complement strand
GGTGATCTTAAAGGTTGCTTATCCCGAAGGATCAACATCCAGCACCGCTTGGTCTACGAAGTCTTTGAGGATAGAAGGATCGTTCATGTTCTGAAAATGTGGACGCACTACGACGACTGACAGCCAACCAGTCGGCGCATGCAACCGGATTAACGCGCGCCGCAAATCGAGACCATTAGACTTCAACCACCACAGGCCCGGATGTGTGTCCGGTACGTTGGCTGAAGAAATATTGATGAGCCA
Organism: Opitutales bacterium; assembly: GCA_007130045.1. GTDB lineage: Bacteria > Verrucomicrobiota > Verrucomicrobiia > Opitutales > T3Sed10-336 > PXDC01. Next base: position 58,898 of record SLTG01000081.1, on the reverse strand, counting down.
GAAAGATGATATTCCTGCGTTGGCCCGGAAGCTTCGCCGGGATCTGCGAAACCGATTTATCGTATGGCCGGTCCTGATCGTATTCTTCGGTGTGACATCGTTCGTGACTTTTGTCCGTTCTGAGAGAAGTATTGAAATGATCGCCGAGTGGCAGCTTGCCTCTGATGCTTCACCGGAATGGATTCGTTGGTCTGCAATTCAGGGAAGTATTCCAATCACGTTGCATCTTTTGATCTTAACGGTAAATCTTCTGGCGTGTGGATATTGCTTGCTTAGATTTCTGCAGCCACGGACGGAGGCAAAGTTGCTCTTAGCGATGATCGAGCGAGTGGAATCGAGCAGCCAACAAGCCGGGGTTCGTGCCGAAAGAGCTCAGGACATTGGGAATGAGTGAAAACTCATGAAATCTGTCATCATAGTCCAGTCGGTGAGCCGAGGCGCAAGCAATGGCTAATCCGACCCACAAAGAGTTTCGTCACCTCATGTCGAAGCGAAGCGCACTTGCGTGAGGGCAACCGAACGTGATCGTAGCTGCGTGGAACGAGAGTGCAGGGGTGCTACTGAGCCCCGAGATCCGTATAATTGCGGAAGTGCGGAGTTTATCGCATGTCATTGTTTGAGCAATTTTACGGACCCTCGCATGCAGGACGTTTAGAGTTTACAAGATTGGAAATGCCTGCGGAGGAAAAGAACGAGACCTACACCCGGTCGGTCTCTTTTGCCAATGGTGAACCATTGGCGTCTTATGAGAATTTTGTTGACGCGCAGACCGATTCATTCGTAAAAGACGGGGTATGGCACAAATGGAATTCAAACAGCGTTCTTATAGCATATGGACACTTTCGAGAGGGGCAACATCATGGACGTCGGTTTGCATGGAATAGCGATGGGACACTTTCTCGCATTAGCGCGTATGATTCAGGGCGCTTGATTGAATCGGTGAATAGGAACCTTCACGAACATCCGGCCTACGCCACGGCACAACGAATCGCGGGAGGGAACGAGTGACCGTTGACGCGGCCATTCGCCGATCCGGTTCGCGTTGTAGAAATGAAAAAGAGAGCACTGAGCCCTTTAATATGTGCCGTCATAACTTCGATATTGATGTTCTTGTTGCTTTGTCGTGACGAAGCAGAGGTTTTCGTTTCGACCAATATTGACGATTACACAATCCAGCCCGAAGGAAGCGAAGAAAGTTTCAAGATACTTTTAGAGGCATTCAAGCAGGACGTTCCCTATTAAGAAGTTCCACGTAGCCTGAGTAGAAAGAATAAGGAAGGAGATGGTTACCGGGAATTGCTGATCGAAAACCGTAATTTGATAATCCGGAATTTCGCGTTGGCCGGGAATGTTCTGAATGATTTGGATCCACTCAATGACTTCGATGAAATCGGTGATAATAGCAGGAATTACGGTAGCGATATAGTAGATTTTAGATCCATAAGATACATGCTTGAGGCCATATGCTTTAATACTGAGTTGTCGTATATCGAAAACTCAAGTGAAAAGAATTTGGACGAGCTTCTTCAGATTCGAACGATTGCATTGAAATGGATTCCTAACACTCGAACTTTAACACATTGTATGATTGGCATTGTGATGTTGGATGGGATTCGTGACACGATTTCAGTAGTTGCTTCCCACCTGCAACCGGATGAAATGCAAAGAATCGTAACCGCCTATTCGCAGCCTATGGATCTCCCTGGGGCTGTTGAAAACGCATTGTATTCGGAATACTGCATGGCTGCGATTGCCTTGGATGAAATTATTTCCGAAGGAAAAGGCGGTCTAGCGCATTTACTGTTCAGGAGGAACTTCACACTCAATATTTATAGCAGGTATATCGAAGAACAAATCGCGTTTTCAAGACTACAGGACTGGGAGTCTATGTTGAAGCTGAGTGGTGAATTGGAGAAGGACTTTGAGAGGTTTCACCCCATGAATTGGGGAGGATGGACCTTCTTGGCTATGGCTGTGCCGGCTATGGGTGGTGTCTTCCAGCGAGCATATGAATCCGAATCAAAAGACTTGGAACTAATCGAGAAACTGCAACCAGACAAATAGGTATAGCAGGGGTCACGCTGAGTAAATAGATATTGAAAGCCTGAAAGGACCGTAGAAGGATGGATGTGTGTCGAGAAGTCCGAGAGTTGAACCGAGCCCGGCGAAGTCTGCCAGTGGAGGAAGCGCGCTATCATGTACTCAACCGCGGAAATTACAGACGACACCTCATTCGCGGGGCATCGTTACTTGTGAGAACTTTGGGGATGCGCTCTACGCGACGTTCGCACGGTATGGGTGGGTAACTGCACGCCTATGTGGGAATGAGCGATCATCTAAATCTGGCGTTCGAGACGCGGAGGGCGAACCTGGCCGCCGGGATGGAGTAATTGCAGTCGGTGTTTTCGAACTGCTTCAACCGGTTTGCCGGGCAGCGGGTGCATGTCTTTGTTCGCTTGGCCCTCCATGGGCCACCCGCGAAAGGCAAGGCGCCAAATGATCCTTTATCGGCGTGAGCGCTCAAAAGAATGCCTTTAGGAGAAGTGCCTTGTGAAGATATCTGAATACTCGGCCTGTCCTTGTGCCTCGTGACCTGTACCCTCCACGCAAACGACTATCCAGCCGCCGCTTTCCCGCGGGATGACACTGTCCGCACGGCGTGTTCTTTGGCCGGCCGGCCGATAGCTTTAGCGGCGTTGGCCAGGGCGCGTTCGAGGGAATCCAGGTATCGAATGAAATGTTCGCGCCCTTTCGCGGTGAGATGGACGACCGTGCGCGGGCGTGCGCCCTTGCGGTCGACCTTTTTAAGCTTCACCGCACCCGAATCTGCGAGGACCTTTAAGTGGCGATTGAGATTGCCGTCGGTCAGGGCACATTCGTCCTTCAAATCCGTGAATGGCGCGCCTGTGGAGCCTCGGGCCGAGAGTGATGAAAGGATTGCGAGGCGTTTCGGTTCATGAAACGCCCGATCCAGACCGGAAAACGGACTATTCGAATTCGCGCTCATATTGATTTTCAGCCCCCCCGACGCCAAAAAACGATGCCCACCCGCGGAGACCCTTGCGTTCGTCGAAGTGAAGAAGAAAACCCCCGAACCACTCTCCGGCGAAAAACACCAGTCCCATCATCCATGGATTGTGGAAATCCAACGCGGGGGCCGCAAGACAGATGATTCCTGCCATCAGGTAAAACCAACCTACCCAAACGATCGCGGGTGGCAGTGAGTGCCGTGAGGCGAAGTTCGCCAGGCCGAAGAGGCCCATCCAGGTTCCGTAAAGATAGCTGAAGTCTCCGCGCCAGACCAATACCGCCGTCAACGCCGCTCCCAACAGAAATGCCGGAGCCACATCCCCCAACGGCTTCAACCTGCGCGGGTCCCGGCTCGCCTCATCGTTGTATAAAAACCAGTAGAGCACCGCGCCGTAGTTGAGCCCGACCGCGGCAATGCAAACGGCCGTCCAGACGGCGAGGATTGAAAGGTCGGACCTCGGCACGAAATCGAGTCCGATGACCGCGGCGCCGATAAGGGCGAGGCATCCCGAGATCGCGCGGGCGCGGCCGGAGTACCCCTTGAAGCGTTGTTTGTCGAGAATGCGCCGGCGGAGTTCACGGACTTCGGAGAGCGCCTGGTGAATGTGCTGAAACATGAATGACGGGCGGATTTTCCTATCGGTTGGGAATACCCTGCGATTGGCTCGCGAGCAACCTATTTTCCCATTGCTCGCGCCGCCATTGCCACGATCGCCACGTCCGGTCCTCCCGGGCGGCGATTGCCGCGGTCCGTGCCCGTGCGATCGCCTCCCGTGCGCACCGTGCTTCCGGGCGATCGCCCGTCTCGGCCACGGCAAGCAATGCCGGCCAGGCGGGCGGGTCCAGAGATTCGATATAGGCGACATCGAGCTCGGGACCCTCGCCGGCCATCCAGCGTTCGACATTCCAGCGGGCCACCCATCCGTGAACATTGGCAAATTGAAGAAGATAAAACAGGCAGAAAACAGCGGTCAGGTTCGAAAGGATAAGCCGGCGCAAAGTCATGCCCTTGATAATGTACACAGCGAGCAATCCAAATCCGATCGCGGTGAGGAGAAGGAAACTTCCGACGTGGAAGCGCAAGACGCTCCATCCGAATGCGTCGATATACAGGTGAAGCCGGAGCGCGACCCCGCTTAACAACAGCAGGTTCTGCGCGATCCAGGCGATTGCGAGCGCGCGGGCAAGCTTCGATCGGGTGACGTCCGTCGATTGTTGAAAGAAAAAAGCCAGCACCGCGCCGGCCAGCACGGTTGAGGCGATCAATGCGTACACCCCTTCATGGACGAACGAGCTGTAACCCACTCCCTCGGGCAGCTCCGTTTGCATCCAGAGATAGAATACGTCCAGTGTGTTCACAAAAAGGAACAGCGCGTTCACCACGGCAAGGCTGATCCATGTCTGCCACAGGGCGACGCGGTGGTCGGCCGACAGAGAAACGCGGGGCCAGGGCGCGGTGCTCGCCCTGGACATTAACTGGCAGCGCGCCGGATAGCAGAGCGCGAGGGCTGCGGTCCCCATTGCGGCCCAGAAGGCGAGACGCAATGGGGAAACCCGGGCCAGCGCGCGAACGCTCTCCTCAAGGACCTCCCATGCCTGTACCAGGTACTTGCCGGCGAGCGCGTTTCCGGCCCCAAGAAGGATTCCGAACAGAAACAGTAATACGAGACCCGGTAGCAGGATCTGGCCGGCGCGGAGCGACTTCCGGAGATAAAGGGCATCCCCGGTCGCCCTCCTTCTGTTGCGGAGAACGGACAAGGCCCATCCCCACCGCGCCGGCGCTTTAAGCCATGCCGCCATCGCCTCGAACCATCCCGGCCAGCGTTGCGACCATGGAAGCCTGAAGCGCGTTCCGGACAGGAAGATTAAAAGAGTAACGAGGACCAGAAGATTGATCCACGAAAAAGCAACTGCCGTCTGGATCACTGCCAGAAAGGCGATCGGCGCCGCGTAACACAACCCGCGGTCGTTTGTCCATGCGGGGCGGTTCCACAGGATGACCGCGCCGAGGACGACGACGAAAATCGACAATGCCAACCCCGGAGCGTGCGCGTGATAAAGCAGCCAATCCGCCGCGAGCGCGATCAGAAAGACCGATAAGGCCAGCCGCGCGGGAGTCACTTCAGCGAAATCAGGTTCCGCGACCGACGTTCCGGAATTCGCGCCGGGGGAATGTTCAGGTGCAGTCATGGGACTAAGCTTTGCAATGCAAAGTTAAATGTCAAATCAAAAATCCCGTGATGGAAGCGGATGGAAATCGGACCTCAACGAACCGTTCCACACTCTCGTTCTCACGGGTCCATCCGAGGGAGACGGTGTCACCTCGGCCACGATTGACCTTCCGGGAGATCGTGGCGGCGTGCGATCCATGAATTTTCGGCGATAAGCGGGATTTGAATTCTCCCCTTGCAAATCCGCCGGCAGGGATGTAGGATATTCGAAAGTTGCTTTTTCTTTCCACGACTCAACCGAGTCACCAGCAGTGATAACCATCAAACAAAGGAGGCCCATGCATAGAAAAGTAATTTTAAATCAATCCCATATAATTAACGCAGCTCTTGGCGCTGTCGGCAGCGCAAGATTCACCTGAGTCAATTGAGATCCGCCCAGCCTCTTCGGAGGAACGGCGGATGGACGCGGGCCCATGTTGGTGACAATAAATTAACCGGGCCGGTCCAGGGAGCTTCCCGCCTGCGCAATCTCACGGTTTCGTGAGGCAAACCAAGCGGGTATCAGAGGCTCCATCTTGAAAGACGAGGGTGGTGATGCCAGCCCGACACTTGCAAGCTTCACAAGGTCAAACTGCCTGTATTTTATGAAGCCGTTGAGGCCGTTTTTCGGCACTCAATCACGGAAGCCCGGGACTCAAGAGTCCCGGGCTTTTTCATGGGATCAAGAATCGAATATGCCACCCCTGCCCGCAGACGTTCCTTGGCTCTTTTCTTCTGACGATTCAAACTGCGTTTCCATGCCCCCCGGCTTACCCTCGACCGGGCGTGCCTGTACAGGGGGTGGTTGTCCGGACATTTACGTTTATTTCTGCGCAGCGAGTAGCTCAACACGTCCGTTTCGCTGACATCGACTTGCACGCAGTCGCCTCGCTTGTCGTGCGAATCACCGAAGCGGCGCGGATTCCATGTCCTTACGGACAGGCCTGCGGGAGAGAACTCGGGAAGGCGGATATCGATTCGGTTTTCCTGGGGAAACTTGATCTGAATCAATTTTCTCGATCGGGAACGGGCTATACTCCCCCGCATCGATGAAATTGGTGCAGGCAGATTTCAGGCCGGCGGAGACGCCATACGGGTTCGATGCGGAGCCGTTGCGGATCTCCGTTCCCGACACGTGGGGACTGAAGGAGCGTTTCGCGTTCCGGGGCACTCATGCCTGGATGTACCTCGCAGTCGGCAGCCTTCTGGTGTCCGGACTTTTTGCGTTATTGCTTGTGGTGGGGCGGGTTCCGCCTTTCTCCCACTGGATCAGCGACCCGGACTTCTTTCGCCGCTGCCTTGTGAGTCATGTGAACCTGTCGCTGCTCGTATGGTTCAGTGCGTTCGCCGCATCCCTGTTTGCGCAGCTTCCCGGAGCGCGCAGCACGGCGTTCCAGGCAGCGGGTTTTTCATTGGCCGCGTCCGGCACGGCAATGATGGCATTGTCCGCCTTCATTCCGGGAAGCGACCCGGTGCTTTCGAATTACATCCCCTTCATCGATCATCCTCTTTTTTCCGTCGGCCTGATCGTGTTTTTTGCGGGTTTGACGTCTTTTTATCTCGGCGGCCCGATCGTGCGGCGTGCCGGGAGTGCGTCGGGGACGGAACCGGTGTCCGCGACGGACGCGCTTCCTGCCGACGCCGCTGCCGGAGTTCGTGCCGCCGCACTCGCCTTTTTGGCGGCGGTGTCCACCTTCGTCGCCTCATGGGCGGCCACGCCGGGCGATCTTGAGCCTGCCGCGTACTACGAATTCGTTGCCTGGGGCGGCGGGCACGTTTTGCAGGTCGCGAACGTTGCGGCAATGGTAGCGGTTTGGCTGATCCTTGCCGGCGCATTGGTTAAGAGGCGGGTGACCGCCCCGCGCACGGCGGGAGTCCTGTTCGGCCTTCTTGTGCTTCCGCACCTCGCCGGACCGTTGCTCACAATCCAGGGGACCGTTACCCCGCTTTATCACACCGGGTTCACCCGGCTCATGCAGTTCGGGATATTTCCCGTGGTTACCGTTTTCATCCTTCTCTGTGGCCTGAGGCTGGCCGCCGCTCGCCGGGAGAAGCGGCTTCCGGCGGCCTTCTGGCGCGATTTTCGAACCGTTGGATTGGGGCTCAGCATCTTGATGACGGTGGTCGGCTTTGCCCTTGGGGCGATGATACGCGGTTCCACAACGATGATACCCGCCCACTACCACGCGTCGATCGGCGCCGTCACCGTGGCGTTCATGGCCGCGGCGTTTATGATGGCCGAACGCCATGGAAAAGCCGGGTGCGTCGCCATGGTCGGGCGCTGGGCGCCGTGGCAGCTTTTGCTCTTCGGAGGAGGGCAGCTTCTGTTTGCGCTCGGTTTTGCCGTCGGCGGGGCGTTCGGCCTAGACCGGAAGGTGTACGGCGCCGAGCAGGAATTGTATTCGGGCGGTGAGTACGCAGGTATCGCCATGATGGGGATCGGGGGGCTTGTCGCCGTTGCCGGGGGGGTGCTTTTCCTCGCTTTGATCGGAGCGGCTTACCTCGGAAGGGATCGCGGTGCGCGCACGACGCAAGCGAACGCAGATTTGTAACTCGCACAATGGAAAAAGCTATGAACGAACAAGAAAAAACACACATCCTTCAACGGTTGATGGACAACCCTTGGGCGTTGCTGGTCCTCGGAGTCGTCATTCCGTTGCTGTCCTACACGTTGTGGGGATGGATCGAACTCTTAAGGGTGCCGCCCGCGCCGCTGCCATAAGGAGAACAAAGCCATGAGTTTGGAATCACCGGAAAAAGACTGGTTTAAATCGCCGAAAGGCACCGAGCGCGTTTGGATAGGCATCGCCCTCGCGTGGTGCCTCGTCATGTTTCTCATGATGCCGTACTGGCACTTGTTTGGAAAGCAGAACAGTACGGGAGAAGCCTACAAGGTGGAGCCCCGTCAGTTTGAAGAACGGGTCAATCAATTTGTCGAAGCCAATCAGGTCGGCGAACTGGACGGAGTTCCAGTAGTCGAGCCGGCTCCCGGCGGCGAGGCGTACCTGCTCGCCAGAATGTGGAGCTGGTATCCCGTGCTGAAGCTCCGAGCCGGAGAAACCTACCGTTTGCACATTTCGTCGCTGGACCTGCAGCACGGCATTTCGCTGCTGCCGATGAACATGAACTTCCAGGTCCTTCCAGGATACGACCACGTCCTGACAATCACACCGACCTCGGCAGGAGAGTACACGATCGTGTGCAACGAGTTCTGCGGAATCGGTCACTCGCTGATGGTCGGCAAACTTATTGTGGAGTAAGGAGAATTTGTTATGAAATCTGAAGCGGAAAATGAGATGAGCGACGTGGCAAGCGACGTTCGTGAATGTACGCTAGGCGCGGATACAACCGAGAGCTCCAATCGCTGGAGCCTGCGAACGCTGGCGAGCGGCTGGCGCAAGTGCGATTCGACGGGCCTTCCGGTTTGCCTGGACGCGCAATTTTTTATACGGATCAATGCGGTTTTCGCGGTGATCTTTCTGCTGATCGGCGGCATCGCGGCCATTCTCCTGGCGTTGACCCGGTGGGAGACCGTAAACCTGCTCCCAAGCGACTGGTTTTACCGCATGCTTACCCTTCACGGGCTGAACATGTTGATATTCTGGATACTGTTCTTCGAGATTGCGGTCCTGTATTTCGCCTGTACGACGTTGCTTAACGCGAAGTTGTTTTCGCGAAAAGTGGCTTGGGTCTCGTTTGGAATGATGGCGGTCGGCGCGGGCATGGTGAACACCGTGATTTTCCAGGGTCAGGCGGACGTCCTTTTGACGTCGTACCTTCCTCTTCTCGCCCACCCGGCCTTTTACCTGGGGATTATTCTGGTGGCCGTGGGAACTCTGGTCGGGGTATTCAACTTCTTTGCCACCCTTTACATGGCGCGCAGGTACAGAACCTACATCGGGTCGGTGCCGCTTGTGACTTTCGGCGCCACCGCGGCTGCGATCATTGCGGTTGTGGCCCTCTTGCACGGCGCGATCGTGATGATCCCCACTTTCATGTACTCCATGGGATGGGTCGGCCAGCCGGACCCGATGTGGTACCGGATGATCTGGTGGGGGCTCGGTCACCAGTCGCAGCAGGTCAATGTCGCGGCGATGGTGGCAATATGGTACATGGTAGCGACGCTGACAACCGGCGCGAAGCCGTTGAATGAAACGGTCTGCCGGGGGGCCTTTGTCCTGTACATCCTGTTCATCAACATTGCTTCGGCGCACCACCTTCTCGTTGACCCGGGCGTCGGCGCGACCTGGAAGATCTGGAACACCTCCTACGCAATGTACCTTGCCGTACTGGCCTCGATGATACACGGATTCACTGTTCCGGCTTCGGTCGAGGTGGCCATGAGAAGGAACGGTCACATCAAGGGCATTTTCGGTTGGCTGACCGCCGCGCCCTGGCGCAATCCGGCGTTTTCGGCGATTGTCCTCTCGGTGGTGATCTTCGGCTTCATTGGGGGAATCACCGGTGTGACGCTCGGCACTCAGCAGATCAACATTATCGCGCACAACACCCTGCGGATCCCCGGACACTTCCACGCGACGGTCGTCGGCGGAACGACGCTTGCCTTCATGGGGCTTACCTACTACGTGGTGCCGTTGTTGTTCCGGAAGGACTATATCTTGAAACGGCTGGCACGAATTCAGCCATGGCTCTTCGCAGGGGGGATCACGCTGATGTCGGTCGGCAAATCGTTTGCCGGATCGATGGGCGTCGCCCGGCGCACCTCGGACATCGAACCGGCCGCCGAGGCTTATGGGGCCGCCGTTCACGTATTTCTCGGAATGCTGGGAGTCGGAGGCGTGCTTGCGTTTCTCGGGTTGCTCCTCTTCGTACTTCTGACCGTCGGCACGTTGCTGATCGGCAAATCGAACGCCGGGCGTCCGATGGAATGCTGGGGCAAACCGGTTGACCTGGGACGTCACGATACGCCTTCGAGCGGCGGTGAAGAGGAACACAAGACGCCGGGAACGGTGATTTTGGTGGGCATCTTCCTTATCGCGTTCGCTGTGTACTACTTCGCGAACTGGACCGCCCTGGCCGATGTCTGGCCGGTGAGATGAGTTTAAAGGTTAAAAGGGAAAAGTTAAAAGTTAGGAGTCCAAATCCACGATTTCATTCAAAATCGAACCTGGAAGGGATCAAGCAAGGCGACGTCCTGCAAGAACGAAGGAACTGAGCTATGAAACGGACTGAAAATGTAATCGATTGGGTGTGCCGTTTCTTCGGAGGCGCGGGATTTCCGGTCTTCCTGGTGTCCGCGACGCTTCTTTACCTGGGTTTTCTTGCCGCAGCCGTCTTTTGGCCGTCAAGCGAGGGGGCGTTGGGAAATTTCGCAACGGATTTCCGTATCTGGTGTTTTGGATACGATCCCGACGGCGGAACGATGAAGTGGAGCTGGGTTTGGATAATGCTTACCCAGCCGCTGCTCCTGCTTGGAATTGCCCTGTGGTTCTGGCGGGCGCCGCTGGCGGAGATGTGGGTTGATCGAAAGGCGGGCTTTGTCACGCCTGGGGCCGCGGGGTTGTCTTCGGCGGTGTTTTTGGGCGGCGGGCTGCTCGCTTTGACCTTTGAGTCACCGGTAACCGAGGCGACCCCGTTTCCGGCGGAGAGAATCCGCACCGAACTCGTGCCGCCGGAGTTCACGCTGAAGAATCAGGACGGTGAGGCGGTTGCCCTTTCCGATTACCGGGGGAGCGTCGTGCTTCTGACGGCGATTTACGCCACCTGTCCGACCGCGTGCCCAATGATTGCATTGCAGGCGCGGCGGAGCATCGAAACTCTGCCGGAAGAGCTCCGTGACGAGATTACGATTCTCGCGGTTTCGCTCGACCCGGAAGGGGATTCTATGGAGAAGATGGCCCGTGCCGCCGAGGCGTATGGAATGAGCACGCCGCAGTTTCATTTCCTTAACGGCGAGCCCGACGAAGTCAATCGGGTGCTCGACCGCCTTCAGGTGGCGAGACTGCCGAATGAAAAAACCGGTGAAATCGATCATGCCAACCTATTCTTCCTGATCGACCGTTCCGGGACAATAGCCTATCGTTTCAATCTGAGCCAGCGGCACGAAAGCTGGCTGATTGAAGCGTTGCGCCTCCTTGCTGAAGAACGCGTGGCGGGGAGCGAAGTGGCGCGCGCGCCGGAATGAACCGCGGTTCCACGGATCTTGAGGATGCACCGAGCGCATGCGGCCCGCGGTTCGCCCGGGAAGAGGCCCGGGCGGAAAGTGACAATGCGATGAGCGAAACGTCGAAACCGCCCGTGCCAGGTCCCGCGCCGGCTTCGGCTCACGCCGGTCCCGCCGTTCGCGGGGAGTCGGTGTTGCGCCGAATGGAATCGGGGTTCGCCCGTTTCGACCGGGCTCTGGACCGGTTTATTCCGGACCACATGAATCCCCTGGCGCGGACGGGGGCGATTGCCAACACCTGTTTTCTGATCGCGGCGGCGACGGGGGTCGTTCTGCTCTTTTGGTATTCACCGAGCGTATACAAGGCGTACGATTCTCTCGAAGCGCTTCGCGAGGGATCTTTCCTCGGACAGCTCATGCGGTCCTTGCACCGGTACAGTTCCGACGCGTGCATGCTTTTCATTCTGCTGCACGTCGTTCGGGTGTTCGTTGCGCGCAAGTTCACCGGCGCCCGATCGCTCGCGTGGATTACGGGAATATTCATAGTGGGGATTTTGTGGGTGATCGGCTGGACGGGGTATTGGCTGGTATGGGACGAGCGCGCACAGCAGGTCGCCCTGGGCAGCGCCAAGCTGTTCGACGTGCTGCCGATATTCGGGGATCCGCTCTCCCGGTCCTTCCTGACCAATGAGCTTGTCCCTTCACTCTTTTTCTTCCTTGTTTTCTTCGTCCACATGCTCCTCCCCCTGGGGATCGTCGTGATGCTGTGGCTGCACTTGTCGCGGATAAGCCGTCCGAAACTGTTTACGGGACATTGGTTGACCGGGTGGATCCTTGTTTCGCTGGTTGTATTGTCGCTGGTCGTTCCGGCGGAGAGCGCCGGACGGGCGGACCTTGCCGTTAAACCCGATGGATTCGGGATGGACTGGTGGTATCTTTGGCCGCTCGTCTTGACCGACCGGTTCGGCGGAGGCGCGCTTTGGGCGTTGTTCTTTGTCGGAACGATTGTGTTGTGCGCGGTTCCCCGAATGATGGTCAAACGCAGCGAAACGATCATTGGGCCCGCACGCGTCAATTCCGACACCTGCCAGGGCTGCACGCTGTGTTCGAAGGATTGTCCGTTCGATGCAATCCGCATGGTCTCCCGGGATAGCGAAGGGAAAGGCCCGAAGCTGATGGCGCAGGTCGATCCGAATCGATGCGTATCGTGCGGCATTTGTACCGGAGCCTGTGATTCGGATGCGATCGCGCTTCCAGGGCTTGCGGTGGCCGAGGAGAAGGCGTCTATTGATCATTGGATACGGAGGAGACAGGCGAACGGAGAGGAGGTCTTCCTTGCATACGTTTGCGGACAATCCGGGGGCGACGTGTTGGCAGTGAATCCGGTGACTCTTGAATCGCCGGCATTGCCGGGTTACCGTGTGATGATGGTCCCGTGCGCGGGATGGGTAAGCGCGGCCCTGATCGAGCACGCTATTCAGGCGGGAGCGCCGGGCGTATTGATCGTCGGGTGTTGTTCGGGCGAAGCCGTGTACCGTGAAGGCGCCGACTGGCTGGAGCAGCGGCTTGACGGCAAACGCAAACCGATTCTCCGTCCGGGAAAGGCCGACAGGAACCGGGTTCTCTTCTTGCGAACCGATCGGATGCGGATGGACGAGGTGAGTCGTGCCGCCGCCGCTTTCAAGGAGAATATGGCGAAGACCGTCCCGTCGAAGCGAAATCGCCTGGTTGCGATCGGGGTCGGCGTTTTGCTGGCGGGATTGTCTGCGTTTGTGACATGGGCGGCGAGCGATGCTCCGTACCGGGGTCCCTCGCAAACTCCCGAACTGTATGTTTCATTCAGTCATTTGGGCGAACCGTTGGAGGAAGCGCGGCGGCTGACCGATGAAGAACTGGAACGGTTGCCCGTACACATGCGCGCCGAGACCGGTTCGGGAGGGAGCCGTGCGCCGGTCCGATTGCGGCTGTCCATTGACGGGGACGTTCTTCTTGAGCGAGAGTACCGTCCTCGCGGCCTCCGGCGCGACGGACCCAGTACGGCGCTGGAGAACCTGGAGCTACCCGAAGGAACGTACCGCGTTCATGTGCGGATCAACGATACCGCCGATCCGGACGCCTGGCCGTTCGAATGGGAGGAAACCTTCGAACTTTCCCCGGGAGATCGTCGCGTGGTTCTATTCGACGGCGAGGGCTTCCAATTGCACTGATACCTGCTCTGCGACGTCCCCCCTATGTGGCGTGCTTGCTTGCAAGCGCTCGGCCCGCGCGATCCGGAAAGCGTCTGCGAGCCACGGCATGCCGGGACAGGCAGAATACGCCACAGGAATTCCCCCCCCTTCGCGGAGACCTCCTCTTCCCGCTGTGGCATAGCTTACAATCCGCTTGGCGGGCTACACTAGTAAGTCGTGGGTTCGAGGTGTTCGGGTTTGAAGAAGGAGTAGAAAAGGTATATGGCGACGCCGATGCAGATTGCGCTGTCCGCGACGTTGAAGGCGGGCCAGGCGAAATTGCCGAAGCGGAAGTCGAGAAAGTCGATTACATAGCCGTGGAGAAGGCGGTCGACAAGGTTCCCGAGGATTCCTCCGCAAAGAAGGCCGAAGCTGATCTGGGCGGGATTGGCGCGCAGGGCGAGATGGTGGCGCAGCTTGTAGATGGCGACGAGGGCGACGATTGCAAGAAGGGCGAGCCAAGTGCTCATGCCCTGTAAGATACCCCATGCGGCGCCGGTGTTTCCCCAATGAACGATGTAGAAGAAACCGGGAATGACCGCGATTCGATCGACTTCGAATTCGACGGCGGTGAAAATCCACGCCTTGGTGACCTGGTCGAGGATGAACACTGTCATGGCGATCAGATACAAATATTTGTATCTGTTCATCCTGTTGATGATCCAGCCGGCGCGGGTTGGAATGAAGTATCGGGGAAATCTCACTGCAATCGAATCGACATTTCTGGAGGTCGCGGGCGGGAGCATCCCGATCGAGAAGGGATTGCAGCGCGCCGCAACCGGGAGACGCCGGAACCCGGTACCGCCGAGTTGGGCCCGTTCATATAATGATTACTCGTCGGAGTTTTCCGTAAAGAACTCGGCGTCATTGTCGGACGAATCCATGTACGCTCCGCCCCGCTGCGCCGGACGTTTGAGAGTCTTTTCGTATTCGGCCTGGCCTTCGACGGAGTAACGGGCAAACGGAACAGCGAGGAGGCGTTCCCGGCTGATGGGTTTGCCGGTGATTTCACAAACGCCGTACGTGCCTTTGTGAATCCGTTCGATTGCGGCTTCGATCTCCGAGAGGGCTTCCTGTTCGGTCGACACCAGGCTGAGGGCGAAGTCTCGGTCGAAGGAATCCGTGCCGGCGTCGGCAATATGCTGGCTGTAACCTGAAAGGTTTCCGGAATCTTCCTTGCTGGAGCGTTTCAGAGTGTCTTTGGTGTGCAGGTCGAGTTCGGAAACCACATGGTTGCGCAAGTCGATCAGCAGGTTGAAGTACCGGATAAACTTCTTCGGTACCTCCTTCTTCTGAACGTCGATCGGGCTCTTGGTGGTCTTGGGATTGCGTCCGAGAATATCCGAGAGCGAAGCCGCACCCAGAACCCGGGCCTCGGGCTTGGGTTCGTCTTTCGGTTCGGGCGATTTCCGGGCCGTGGCGGTCTTCTTCGGCAGCTCCGCGGGTCGTTGCGAACGGGTTCGCGCGACCTCCCGGGCCTCTTCCAGCGAAAACGCAACCGGGCGTCCTTTGGGCGGCGCTTTGGAGGTGGCGGCTTCCGCAGCCGCGGGACTGTTTTTCTTGCCTCCGGTATCCGCAGTGCTCTTCGTCGCCTTCTCGGCGCGCTGCTTCTTACCGCCCGCCTTCTTCGTGGCGGAGGACTTCCCGGGCGCGGCCTCTTTTTTCGGTTTTTTAGGGGCGCCCGCGGCTTTGGACACGGACTTCTTTGCAGTTTTTTTCTTCGCTGAACTCGAGGACACTGATTTCGCTTTCTTCACAAAAGATGCTTTCTTTTTTGTTGTGGCTTTTCCGGTCGAAGCCTTTCCTGCCGCCGTTTCTTGCCTGGCTTTGGCGGATGTGGTTGAAACTGACTTTTTCGCGGTGCGTTCGACCGCTTTTTTCCCTGCGGAAGCCTTCCTGGCCGGCGACCTCTTGGTCGCGTTTTTTTTGCCGGCGGAGGATTTCTTCTCTGATTTCTTCGTCATTGCTCTATCCTGGTGGTTGGGTGAAATGCGTGAATTGCGTCCTTGCAGCGCGGACACGTCTCAGTTCCGTCCGCGCTTTGAGTCAATTCCGAAACCCAGCGCCAACAGCGCGGGCACCGGATTCCGTCTGCGTGTTTAACGTTTATTTCGATCCCGTCAAATTCTCCAAAACTCGTGAAGACCGCTGAAACAATGAAAAGTTCGGGTAAAAACGAATCGTACTTCGCCAGGAGGTCACTTTGCGAAGAGCCTTTCGGCACCCGAATCGAAACCGCGGCTTCGAGGGATTTGCCAATCGTTTTCCTTTGGCGGGCGCCTTCCAGCTGCTCGAAAACCTGACCCCGGAATTTGAGGAGTTGCTCGATTTCCTCGGCGACGCTCGAATTGTCCCAATCCCGCGGGACCTCCGGCCATTGTTGCAGGTGAACGGGTTCGTCGGAGAAATCCTTGTTACCGTACGAGTGGGACCAGGCCTCGTCGGCGGTGAATGTCAGTATCGGGGCCACCATTCGAACCAGGCATCCGAAGATGTCGTGGACGGCCGTCTGGGAAGATCGACGCAGCGGATCGTCGGCTCCGAGTGTGTAGAGGCGGTCCTTCAGGATGTCGTGGTAGGTGGCGGAAAGCGTCACCGTGCAGAACTGGTTGCAGAGCTGGTAAACGCGCTGGAACTCATAAGCTTCATAGGCCGCCGTGACCTGCCGGGACAGTTCGGCGGTCCTGGCGAGCGCCCACTTGTCGATCGCATCGAGCGAGGCGTAGGGGACGCGATTTCGTTCCGGATCGAAATCGTAGAGATTGGAGATCTGGAATCGCAGGGTGTTCCGGAGCCCCCTATAGGAGTCGGCGACATGCCGCAGAATTTCATCGGATATCGCGGCGTCGTTTCTGTAATCCAGGCTCGCCACCCACAGGCGGAGGATGTCGGCGCCGTAAGACTTGATCAGCGCGAGCGGGGAAATGACGTTGCCGGCGGATTTGGACATGGCGCGTCCCCCGGCATCCACAATGAAACCGTGGGTGAGCACGGTGCGAAAGGGTGCGCGGTCGCGGGCTCCGATTGAGGTGAGCAGCGAACTCTGGAACCATCCGCGGTGCTGATCGCTTCCCTCAAGGTAGAGGTCGGCGGGCGCCTCCAGACGCTCGTCCTGTTCGAGCACGGCGATGTGGCTTGCACCGGAGTCGAACCATACGTCGAGGATATCGAATTCCTTTTCGAAATCCTCGGCTCTGTATTCGCCGGTTTCCTCGCAGCGAAAATCATCCGGGAGAAAGTCGGCGAGCGGACGGGTGTACCATGCGTCCGTGCCTTCGGATTTCACGATCTCGATGAAACGTTCCAGAACTCGGGCGTCGAGGATTGAGTGCTCCGACCGGCGGGAGCGAAAGGCGGGGATGGGGACTCCCCAGTGGCGCTGGCGGCTCAAACACCATTCCGGTCGCCGTTCGACCATGGATCGAATCCGTTCGCAGCCCCATTTCGGGATCCATTGAACGGCGTGGTCGATCGCTTCGAGTGCTTTTTCGCGAACGCCTTTACCGGTCAGATCCATAAACCACTGCTCGGTGGCGCGGAAGATGATGGGTTTTTTGCTGCGCCAACTGTACGGGTACTCGTGCCGTACGGTGGCGTGGGCGAGCAAATGCCCGGAGTCGCGCAGCTTCTCCACGATGGCCGGGTTGGCGTCGAAGACGAAAACGCCTTCCATTTCCGGGTAGTCGGCCGTGAAGCACCCTTTCTCATCGACCGGCACAAAAACCGGCAATCCGTATCGGACTCCGATCGCGAAGTCGTCGGCGCCGTGGCCGGGAGCAGTGTGGACGCAACCGGTTCCCTGTTCGAGGGTGACGTGATCGCCAAGCATGATGAGGCTCTCGCGGTCGGGGAAAATCGGGTGCCGGGCGCGGGCGCGATCGAGCCCGCCCGCGCGGAACGCGGCGACTTCCCGTGTGTTCTCAAGACCACAGGCCGTGCGAAACGCCTCGGCGAGCCCGCGGGCGACAATGTAATTGCGTCCTTCGGGAACCTGGAGCGCGACGTAGTCCAATTCCGGATGCAGGCTGATCCCGAGGTTGGCCGGGATTGTCCAGGGCGTCGTCGTCCAGATGACGAAGAAAGCGTTGTCCAGACCGGCCAGCGACGGGTATTGGCCGTGATCGAGCAATTCCATCGCCACGTGGATCGACGGCGATTCGTGGGTGTGGTATTCGATTTCAGCCTCGGCAAGGGCGGTCCGGAAGACCGTGTCCCAGTGAACGGCTTTGTGTCCCCTGTGCACGAGGTCGCGACGGACCAGTTCGAGGAGCGTTTGGAGGATGCCGGCTTCGTAGGAGGAGTCAAAGGTCTGGTACGGGCGGTCCCAGTCGCCGAGGATGCCGAGGCGCTGAAACTGTTTGCGCTGGATGTCGACCCACTTGGCGGCATAGTCGTGACAAAGGCGGCGAAGCGCCGCCGGTTCCATCTGATGGATTTTGTCGCCGATTTCCCGAAGGACTTGCTGTTCGATGGGAAGACCGTGGCAGTCCCAGCCGGGAACATAGGGAGTCCGGTACCCCCGCATGGATTTGTAGCGGAGGATCAGGTCCTTGAGGACCTTGTTGAGGGTGTGACCCATGTGGATGTTGCCGTTCGCGTAGGGAGGGCCGTCGTGAAGTACAAAGAGCGAACCGCCGGCGTTCTTCTCCTGGATCGCGTCGTACAGGCCGATGGAATTCCAGTGAGCCAATCGTGCGGGCTCGCGTTCAACGAGCCGGGCCCGCATGGGGAAGTCGGTTTTGGGCAGGTTGAGCGTTTCCTTCAGGTCTTTCACCATCAAAGAGTTCTACCTTGGTTCATCACGTTGTGATCGGGCGCTGGAGGGCGGTGCATTGGCTTCCAATAAAAAGGGCAAAGAGTACAGGAACGGCGCGGAGAATCAAACTCTTTTCCGGGAAACTTTCGATGCCGACGAGAGCGAACACGTCGTTTCGCCGGCTTTTCGCACCCGCGGGTTTGCAGGGGATTCGGCCTGTTTTCGGGCTACCGTGTGATGTCACCGCGGGTGAGTATGTGAAATCCGCTGTGCTGGAGTGCGTGGGCGGCGACATCGGGATCTTCAAGGCTGAGCGCAAGCGCGCACCGGTCGCGCGGGCGGGTGATGAACGAGTAGGTGTAGTGAATATTGATCTCGGCTTCGAGCAGCGCGCAAAGCGCTCGATGAATGTCGTTGCCGGAATTCATTTCGAGGACCAGCACGGGGGTTTCGCTGTAGAGAAACCCGTGTTTCTTAAGGATCGAACCCGCCCGTTCGTGGTCATCGACGATTATTCGCAGGATTGCGCTGTCGGTCGTGTCGAGGATCGTCATCGCCATTACGTGAACGTTGTTCTGAGAGAAAACACGAATCAGGTCGTGAAGCCGGCCCAACTTGTTCTCCATGAAGACGGAAAACTGTGTTATGGGCTCGTGCCGGGCTTCAAGCGTTTGTGTCATGGTCGGATGCTAGGATAACTTTTTCGGGATGACACGGAAAAAATCGGGGTGTTTCGGGATATGTGACGTTCGGAGATGCCCGGTGCTCACGCAACGGCCTACAGGGGGGAGGGGTTGTGCTGTAGGCCTGTCTGTAAGGCAAAGATCGATGTTTTGGGATTCGATAAACACCATTATCGCTTCGCGAACGTTCAATCCGGAAACCCGTTACAGGTAGGGAGAGAGGAGCCGTGCCACGCCGTCGCGGAGTTTGACGGGGAACGGGCGCTGTTCGATGTCTTCCAGGGTCAGCCGCCGCGCGCGGGCCATTTTTCCATGAAAAATGTCTTCGAGTTTCAAAGCGAGGTCCCGTTCGTAACATTCGACGTTGAACTCGAAGTTGAGCATGAGGCTGCGCGGATCCCAGTTCGCCGAGCCGATCAGCGACCAGAAATCGTCGACGACCATCATTTTCGTGTGATCGAACGGCGGCGGTGTGCGCCATACCCGGCATCCCCACCTGAGGAGTTGGTTGATCTGGGCGAGACAGGCCCAATCGACGAAGCGAAGATTGTTTTTCTCAGGGAGCAGGATGTCCACTTCGACGCCGCGCATGGAAGCGGTGTTGATGGCGCTGATGAGGGAATTGTCGGGCAGGAAGTACGGGGTGGCAATACGGATCGATTTTCGAGCGGTGGAAAGGGCGCCGTGGAGGGTGAGACGCAGACGGTCGAAGCTTTCGTCGGGGCCGTCGGTGATTCCCCTGGCGATCACATTGCCGGAGGGTTCGAGTTCGGGAAACCATTTGTCACCATCGAGAATTTCGCCGCGGCTGAACGCCCAGTCCTCCGCGAAGGCCTCCTGAAGTTCGCAGACGACCGGGCCGAGAACACGGAAATGAAGATCCTGAATCGCATGGGATGAATTTTCCTTGAGCCCGTTGCCGATGGCGATGTTCATGCCGCCCGTGAAGCCGGTTTTCCCATCGACGACGAGGATTTTGCGGTGACTTCGAAGGTTGAGGTAGGCCATCTGCCACGGGACGATAGACGGCATGAAGCGGGAATAGGTGATTCCCGCGCGGCGCATGCGGTGGAGAATTGTGGGGAAGGAATACCGTGCGCCGACCGAATCGATCAGCACGCGAACTTCGACTCCCCGTTTGACGGCGCGCCCCAGTGCCTCGACGAACTCGCGGCCGGTCTTGTCGTTCGCGAAGATGTAGGTGGTAAGCGCGATCGAATGACGCGCATCCTTGATCGCGCCGAGCATTTGCGGGTAGGCCTCGTCGCCGCAGACTAGCGGGACAAGGCTGTTTCCCGTCGCCAGCGGGCGGCTGGTCAGGTTGTTTACCAGGCGGGCGAGCGAGGTGAAATGTTTTTTCTCTGGCGGGATCGCCTCTTCGAGGGATTCTATGGGGCAGGGCGCGATCCGGGACGTCGCCGGCAGCGAGGGAGCGCCGCCCCGGCGCAGGGTCGCACGGCGGCTGATCCTGTTGATCCCGAGAATGAGGTAGAGGACGGCGCCGACAAAAGGGGCGAGCCAGATGACGCCCACCCATCCGACGGCGGCGCTGGTTTCGCGTTTGGTGAGAATCGCGTGCGCCGAGGCGATCAGCGACATCACGAGAGTCATCGCAGCGGCGAACAGCGGCCACAGGCCGGCCAGGAAATTGAGGATAGCGTTCAAAATGGAATAAAAACGAGTTCTGCGGAGCGGGAATCGGCTCGCGGTTTTGTCCTACTCCGAACGGTCGGTGCAGTCAAGGAGAGAATTCCGGAAGACCGTTTGCATCAGGTATTTAGTTACTCCGGTGCAAATTGGTGCTTCACATCCCCTCGATCTGTGGTACATATGGTTTTTCCCTGGATGAACGGAATGATTCAGGGCTTGCGTGCGGAAATATTACCGTTGGCGCAGCCCACTGAGGGATCGTTTCAGCTTTCAACAGGCACGAGGAAGTTAACTTGAATAACCATGCGGGCGCCGGGAGGGCGCGCGCCGTTGGAGAACGAATAAATATGGAAACGAAAGTACAGAACGAACAGGAATACGGAAGTAATCCAATAGAGGTTCGCGATACGGACCACTATAAGGCGGAGTACGTCCACAAATTCGTGGATAAATGGGACGAGCTCATCGATTGGGACGCCCGTGAATCCAGCGAAGGCACGTTCTTTATCAACGAGCTGAAACGGCGCGGCGCCAGGAAGATTCTCGATGCGGCAACCGGCACGGGATTTCATTCGGTGCGTCTGCTGCGGGCGGGATTCGAAGTTGTGAGCGCCGACGGAAGTCCGGAGATGCTCGCCAAGGCCTTCACCAATGCCAGGGAGCGAGGATTTATTCTTCGCACGGTCAACGCGGACTGGCGCTGGCTGAATCGCGACATTCACGGAAAATTCGACGCGGTGATCTGTCTTGGGAATTCCTTCACGCACCTCCATTCCGAGCACGACCGGCGGAAGACGCTGGCGGAATTCTATGCCGTGCTCAATCATGACGGCGTTCTGATTCTCGACCAGCGCAATTACGACAGCATGCTCGACCACGGATTCTCGTCCAAGCACACGTACTACTACTGCGGGAACAACGTGAAGGCCGAGCCGGAACACGTCGATCCGGGTCTCGCCCGGTTCAGGTACGAGTTTCCGGACAAGTCGGTCTTCCATCTGAACATGTTTCCGTTGCGGAAGGATTATACCACGCGTTTGATGCGCGAGGTCGGATTCCAGCGGATCAAGACCTACGGGGACTTTGAGGAGACTTTTTCCGAGGAGGATCCGGATTTTTACATCCACGTCGCCGAAAAGAAGTACCGGGAGCCCGAGACACTCCTGGAGGAATCGCCCCGGACATCCGAGGTGGTTTCGCTCAGCCGGGACTATTACGACAGCAAGGCGGCCGATTCCTTTTACGCCACGATCTGGGGCGGCGAGGATATCCACGTGGGCATTTACGAAAACGAGGGCGAGTCCATCGCCGAAGCCAGCCAGCGGACTCTTGAAAAGATGGCGTCGCTCGTTCCTTCGCCGGTGGGTACCGACACCAACGTTCTTGACCTCGGGGCCGGATACGGCGGTTCCGCCCGGTTCCTGGTCCGAAAATACGGTTGCCACGTGACCTGCCTCAACCTCAGCGGGGTGCAGAACAGCCGTAATCGACGTCTCAATGCGAATGCGGGGTTGCTGCACAAGATTGCGGTCGATGAAGGC
This sequence comes from Opitutales bacterium, assembly GCA_007130045.1. Lineage (GTDB taxonomy): Bacteria > Verrucomicrobiota > Verrucomicrobiia > Opitutales > T3Sed10-336 > PXDC01. The sequence continues at coordinate 36,676 of SLTG01000081.1, read as the reverse complement.
GATTTCGAGTACGTGCCCTACAGCGACGAAAGCTTCGATATCGTCTGGTCGCAGGATTCGTTCCTTCACAGCGGAGACCGGCGCAAGGCGATCCACCAGGCCGCGCGCGTGCTCAAAAAGGGCGGCACGTTTATCTTTACCGACCCGATGCAGAGCGAGGACGCGGACAAAGAGGCGCTGCGGCCCGTGCTCGAACGCATCAAGCTCGACTCGCTCGGCTCCATCGAGTTCTATCGCAAGGCGGCGAAAGACTTCGGGCTCGAAGAGGTTGAGGTGGTCGATCTTTCGGATCAAATTGTGAATCACTACGGCGCGGTGCTCAAGGAACTGGAGAAGAACCGGGACGAACTTCTTGAAAAATGCGGAGTCGAATACGTTGAAAACATGGAGAAAGGCCTCGCCCACTGGATCGACAGCGGGAAGAACGGCAGTCTCAAGTGGGGCATCCTGGTTTTCCGGAAGAAGTAGCCCGTCCACCCTGATGTGTTGGAACATCGGGGGCCGGATGGCATTGTTAATTGGTCCCCGTCGCAACGGCGGGGACTTTTTTGTGAAAAAGAACAAGAATCAGGCCCTTGGTCCGATGCTGCGCCTCGCAGGAATTGCTTTCGCAATACGCAACATCAACCGCCCATGACAGCGCCCGGCCGCCATCTGCTTATCGACGGATACAATGTCATTCACCACTGGCCGCACCTTAAAAAAGAGCTTCGGGAAGGCGGCGAGGTTGCGCGCGCACGCCTGGTGAATGCGGTGCAGGTGATTCATGACGTCGAGAAGATCCGGGTGACGATCGTGTTTGACGGGAAAGGGGACGATATCGAGATCGAACGCCCTTCGGGCGACTTGTCCTTTTCGGTGATTTATTCGCCGAAGGGAATGTCGGCCGACGGTGTGATCGAACAGTTGGTCGGAGTTTCCGAGCACCCGGAAAACGTTCAGGTCGCCACGCGCGATAATCTCGAACGCGAGACGGTCGAGGCACTGGGTGCATCGTCGTTGAGCCCGCAGGATCTCGCGGATTGGGTGAGCCGGTGCGAAACGCGACTGGCGCTCGAACTCCGGCGGAGAAAGGCGCGAGCGGATCGGGCGTGGCGCCGTCGTGAATAAGATTGCCTCCGGCGCCCGGTTTTGGGATAGGTTCGCCGGTTATGGCTGAAGCGGAAGTCGCGGAATTTCAAGGGCTCTACGGGCCGTACACGGTATCGGAGATTCTGGTTCAGAAAATCTGGATGCGCGGCCTGTTCCAGCAGGACGGCTTGACAACGGCTGACGCAAGGCGCGTGCAGGTGCGCCATCCCGGAGAGTGGAACCGGATCGGCGGCCCTGATTTTAAGCGGGCCCGCCTGGTGATCGACGGAAAGGATGTCTCCGGGGACGTGGAGGTGCATTTCCGCCAGGAGGACTGGTTCAGGCACGGGCACGGCGAGGACGAGGCCTATCGCAAGGTGGTCCTCCACGTGGTCCTGTTTCCGCCGAAGCAGGACGACGCGCCGGCGAAAACCATCGATGGGAATGAGATTCCGTGCGTGGTTCTCCTGGATCGGCTTTATCACGATCTCGAGGAGTATGCGATGGACGATCTTTTGTCCGCCGCCTTCGATGAGAGGCGCGGCAGGTTGTTGGAATCGCTGCTTGAACAACCGCTGCGCGAGCGGCGGGAAAGACTCGTCGCGCAGGCCTGCAAGCGTTGGGCACAGAAGGTGTATTTCGCGCGAATGCGTCTCGAAAAGCTCGAATGGGACGAGGCCTGTCACCAGACCGCAATGGAAGGGCTCGGCTATCGCGCCAATCGCGGCCCGATGCTCGCTGTAGCGGCCCGTTTTCCCCTGCAACGGCTCGTGGAGGAACGGCCGCGGGCGGAATCTCTCGTCGGAGCCGTGCCCGACACGTGGGCGCGCGATGGCCTGCGTCCGGCGAATCACCCCGTCGTGCGGCTCGAACAGTACTTGAACTGGGTGAAGCACCGACCGGCGTGGCCCGGGCGGCTCGCGGAGGAAATCGCCGGCTGGCCCGGGATCGACGAGGCGCCCGGCGATACCGAGGCTTTACTGGAGCTCGCTCCGGCGTTCCGCCGGGATTACGAACTGCCTCTCCGGCACCGCCGCCTGGCGGAGTTCGTCGCCGCGGGCGCGGTTCCGGGCACGCGTTTTACGACGCTCGTTTGCGACGGCTTTCTGCCGCTGGCCGCGGCCGGCGGAGAGCAGGGACTTTTCCCGTATTGGTTTTACTGGTACACCGGGGACGCGCCGGAATCGGTGCGGGAGATCCTGAAAACCGCGGAAATCACCGACGGACGCACAATCTCCCAATCCAACGGATGGACCCAGGGCGTCCTGTATTCGGTGCTGGGGTGAGGGGTGTGTTGTTGGTTTTCCCCTGTGACATAGTTTGCAATCCGCTCGGCGGGCTACGCCCGTGCTTCGTGAAGGGTCACGATACTTCCGGTCATCGGGTGAGCGCGGACGTCCTGAAAACCCGCGGTTTCGATTTCTTCTGTGATTTGTTCCTTCGGAGGGAATCCCTCGATCGAGGTGTTGAGGTAGCGGTAGGCTGAAACGTCCCCGCTGATGCACCCGGCGAGCCTGGGCAGGACGTGACGGAGGTAGGGAAAATAAAACGGTCGCATCCAGCGCGCGGGTTGCGTGAATTCGAGGATGAATAGCCGGCCGCTTTCCTTCTTCAGGATGCGGCGCATTTCACGGAGGCCGCGCGCGCGATCGGCGAGGTTGCGAAGTCCGAAGGAAATCGTGACCGCGTCCGCGGCGCCGTCGTCGAGCGGAAGCTGGAGAATGTCCCCGAATGCGAACTTGAGGTTCGGGCAGTGTCTGCGTGCGGCCTTCTTCCTTTCCGCTTCTTCGAGCATCGGACGGCAGAAGTCGAGTCCGGTGATCTCGACGTGATCCGGGAGAGCGCGCCTCAGCGCAAAGGCGACGTCGCCGCTCCCGGTCGCCAGATCGACGACACGCGCGGGTCTTGTTCCCGCGACAGCCCGAACCATCCGGTTCCGCCAGCGAACGTCGATTCCGCCGGTCAGGAGGTGGTTTACCAGGTCGTAGCGACCGGCGATGCGCCCGAACATCCGGCTGACCTCTTCGGGATCGGGCGGAGGCGGGTTTCCCGGTCGTGTCGAGGATTTTTCGTCCACAGCGTCCTGGCGGGCGTTCAGGAGCCGGACTCCTTCGCCTTCTCGCTTCCCGAACGCCGGTAACTCTGCAGAACCCATTGGGAGAGTTCGGCGTCGGGGTTTTTCGCGGTTTTCGCGCTGATCGAGAAGCGGGTCTGGCCGGTGTTGCGGGCGATGAGCTTGAGTCCGTGCTGGAAGTCGCGGAAGCGACTTTCACAGAGCGCGCGCATCGTCTTGTCCGTCTTGAGGCTTTCCCCCACGAGCGCGGCGATCGCGTCGTCTTCGAACGCAAGCTCCATCCCGTGGGCCCGGTAAAAACGTTCCGCGAACTGCCTGATCTCCCCGGCGAGGAGGTCTCTCTGGGAGGACTGGTTGTCGGCAAGGAGCGCCTGGAGCGCGTCCTCGGGGGATTTTACCGCTTCGCCGGTGATGATGACCTTCTTGATCGAGGTCGAGGGAAGCTCGTATTTGTAGTTTCGGAAGATCTTTTCGAGGACCGTCATCAGCCCGCGGGCGCCGGTCTTCTCGCTGTCCGCGCGCGCGGCGATCTCGGAAACGGCGTCATGGGTGATTTCGCATTCGATGCCGAAGCCGCGGAAGTCGGTCTTGTACTGGTCGAGAATGCTGCCTTCCGACTGGGTCAGGATTTCTTCGAGATCGCTCCTGGTGAGGGGAGAACAGGCGACCCGGACCGGCAGGCGTCCGACGAATTCGGGTTCGAAACCGAAGTCGATGAAGTCTGTGGTTTCGGCTTGCGGAAGATATTCGACGGCAGTTTTCTCGGTCGATCCGCCGGCCTGGGCGAAACCGATCCGCGAGCTTTCGAGGCGTTTCTTGACGTTTTCGCCCAACGTGCCGAAGGCTCCGCTGACGATGAAGAGAATGTGGCGCGTGTTGATCGTCCGTTTGCCGGGCCGCCCCCCGCGCTGCATTTCCATCATCGCCTGCATCTGGCCCATGATGTCGGTCTGGCTGTTACGGTTGACCTCGCTCTCCTCCATCAACTTGAGAAGATTGATCTGCACTCCCCGGCCGGAAACGTCGCGGGTTCCCTGCTGGCCCTGGGCGGCGATCTTGTCGATCTCATCGATGTAGATAATCCCGTATTCGGCGAGGTCCACGTTGCCGTCGGCGGCCTTGACGAGGTCCCGGACAAGATCCTCCACGTCGTGCCCGACGTAGCCGGTTTCCGAAAATTTCGTGGCGTCGGCCTTAACGAAAGGCACCCCGATCAACCGGGCGATGCAGCGCATCAGGTAGGTTTTTCCGACACCCGTCGGACCCAGCAGAAGAATGTTCTGCTTGGCGTACTCTTTTTCGGTGAGAGACGGCGTTTCCAGGCATTGGCGGACGTGGTTGTAGTGATCGCAGATTGCGACCGAAAGCACCTTTTTCGCCTCGTTCTGCTGAATGACGAACCGGTCGAGGTAGTCTTTGACCTCCCGGGGTTTAAGATTGAAATCACGAATGCGCTTGATGATTTCGCGTTGCTTTTCGGAGGTGTTTTCCTCCGTTCCCGAGCCCGCGGAGGCGCCCGGGCTTTTCCCCGGCGGGGGCTGAGTGAAAAACGCTCCGGAGCCCTGATTCCGCAACATTTCCTGGAATTGCTTCTGCATCTCCTCCAGGGGATTTTTGTCGTCTTTGTCGCTCATAAACTCGTGTGACATAAAATTCGATTGATATTGACGCAATCTCTAGAATATGAGAGATTTATCGAAAATCACCAATTGATGATGTTAATCGGTAATTTATACGGTGAGGAGTTAACATGGCTGAGAATCTAACAAAACGCGATATCGTTCTGAAGATATACCAGAAAACGGGATATTCCCAGAAGGAAGTCCGGGATACGGTTCAAATGACCCTGGATACCATTGCCGACGCGCTGAGCGACGGACGCAACGTTGAACTTCGCAACTTCGGCGTGTTTGAAGTGCAGAAGCGCAAGGCGCGCGTGGGACGGAACCCGAACAAGCCGGATAAAGACGTGATCATTCCGACTCGGGCGGTCGTCAAATTCAAAGCGGGCAAAGTCCTGAAAACAAGGTTGAAGACGCTCGACTTGTCGAAGCTCGAGCATTGACCGCAGCCGTTGATGTTTGACCGTTTGCCTGGGTTCAGGGATTTTTATCCCGAGGAATGCGCTGTGCGCAATCATCTCTTTCGCAACTGGCGTTCGAGTGCGCGCCGGTTCGGATTTGCGGAGTACGATGCGCCCGCGCTGGAATCGCTGGACCTTTTTCGCGCGAAATCCGGCGACGAGATCGTGGAACAACTGTTCAGTTTCACGGATCGGGGCGGGCGGGAGGTGGCGTTGCGGCCGGAGATGACCCCGAGTCTGGCGAGACTTGCCGGCGCCCGCGCCCATTCCCTCAGAAAGCCCGTTAAATGGTTCAGCATCGGCGAACAGTATCGCTACGAACGCCAGCAGCGGGGGCGCCTGCGGTCTTTTTATCAGTTTAACGCCGATATTCTCGGCGAGCCGGGACCGGAAGCGGAGATCGAACTGATCGCTCTTCTCATTCACCTGTTTACGGCTTTTGGTTTGACCGAGGATGATATTGTGGTTCGCCTGAGCGACAGGGACTTGTGGTTTTTCTATCTCCAGGGGATGGGTCTGGACGACGATGGGTGCGGGGGAGTGTTGTCGGTCATCGACAAAATGGGGCGCGAGTCCGAAGAGAAGACCCTGGAGAAACTCAAACCGTATTTCGGGGCGAGAGCGTCCCACTTTCTCGCGAAGATATCGATGCTTCGCGAGGTGTCTTCGCTTGAGGAAATGGAGGAGTTCCTCCTCGCCCACAGCATGGAAGGAGAAGCGCGCGTCGCTGTCGAGAAACGGGTCGCCGAGTGGCGGACGCTTGTCTCCGGGTTGAACGCGATGGGGCTCGGCGGATTTATCGAGGTGAATTTGAGCATCGTGCGCGGTCTCGCCTACTACACCGGGTTTGTCTTCGAGGCGTTCGACCGGGATGGAAAGTTTCGCGCCCTTGCGGGCGGCGGCCGCTACGATCACCTGATCGAAAAGCTCTCCGGTCCGCAAATGGCGGCCGCGGGTTTAGGCGTGGGCGACGCCACGCTCTGGGAACTCCTGACCGCCAGGAAATTGCTCCCCAGGTACGTCGATGCGGCCGACATTTTTGTGGTGACCGGCGGCGAGGCCGAGCGCGAGGCGGCGTTTCGCGATATCGGGCGATTGAGGGAGGCCGGGTTTCGCGTCGAATATTCCTTGAAACCGGTTGCCTTCGGTAAACAATTCAAGCTCGCCGCGTCAAGCGGGGCCCGCCTGGCGCTCATTTACGGGTCCGAGGAACTCGCCAACGAAACGGTGAAGGCGCGCAATCTCGCGGACCGCACCGAACAGGAAGTCCCCGCCGCCCGTGTGATCGATTTCGTCCGCGAAGCGTTTTGAATCGATTACCGGTTGTTGGACGAGGGCGCGAGGGAACGGTTCGGATCCCACCGGCTGGAAACGGACTTCCGGAGAAGCTCGTTCATATTCTCTTCAATGAGCGCGGATTAACGGGGTTTCAACCGCAATTTCAAGGTTTTCCCGCCGTCCCGCCGCATCCCCTGATTTCTTTCGTTGCCAATTTTTTTCCGCTTTGTATGAGTGATCCCTTTACCACACACCTATCATGAAAGTACTAGTAGCCGATAAAATTTCACCAAGCGGAGTCGAATATCTGCGAAAGCAGCCGGAAATCGAGGTCGTCGAGGCCTACGGGTCGTCGCAGGAAAAGATCCTCGAATTAGTCGGGGATGTGGACGCGGTTATCGTCCGCAGCGAGACAAAGATCACCAAGGAGGTGATTGAGGCCGCGCCTTCCCTGAAGGCGGTTGGCCGCGCCGGCGTCGGAGTCGACAACATCGACGTCGAGGCTGCGACCAATCGTGGAATAATCGTCATGAACACACCGGGCGGCAACACGGTGGCCACCGCGGAGTTGACGTTCACGCACCTGCTGTGCGGCGCTCGTCCGGTTGCCCAGGCGGCCGCCTCGATGCGCGAGGGGAAGTGGGATCGCAAGAAGTTTTCCGGAACGGAACTCTTTCGCAAGACCCTCGGTATCTGCGGGGTCGGCCGGATCGGCGGGGAAGTCGCGCGCCGCGCCCAGGCGTTCGGGATGAAGGTCCTCGCGTACGATCCCTACCTTGCGCCAAGCCGCGCCAAGTCGCTTGATATCGAGCCCGTTGAACTGGATCAGCTCATCAGTGAAGCCGATTACATCACCGTCCATATGCCCAAGACCGAGCGCACGGCGAATCTTATCGACGAAGCCGCCTTTGAGAAAATGAAGGACGGAGTCCGGATTTTCAACTGTGCCCGGGGCGGATTGATCAACGAGGCGGCCCTGGTGAGCGCCTTGAAGTCGGGGAAGGTGGCCGCCGCCGGGCTCGACGTGTTCGAGGGCGAGCCGTTGGCGGAGGACAGCGAGTTGCGAAAATTGCCGAATGTCGTGCTCACGCCCCACCTCGGCGCTTCCACCCAGGAGGCCCAGGAGAATGTCGGTGTCGAAGTCGCCGAGGCGATTCTCGAAGCGCTGGCGGGCGGAGTCATCATGAACGCCGTCAACATGCCTTCGGTTGACAAGAAGACTCTCGAAACCCTCAAACCGTACCTCGACCTTGCGGCGAAGCTCGGAACCGTCGTTCAACAGGTTTCCCCGGAGTCGATTGAAAAGCTCAAAGTCACCTACTGGGGCAAACTCGTCGATCTCGACGCGAACCCGGTGACCCGAAGCGTCATGTACGGCTACCTTCAGGGAATCAGCGGCGAGAACGTCAATCACGTCAATGCGCCCCTCCTGATCAAGAGTCTCGGCATCGAGGTGGAAGTCACCAAGTCCAATGTCGAAAGCGACTACACCGAATTGATTCAGTTGGAGGCGATCAACGGAAGCGGCAAGACCTACAGCGTTTCCGGGACCGTGATCGGCAAGACCCACATGCCGCGGATTGTCGAACTCAACGGGCGGGACGTCGAAGCGACTCCCGATGGCATCCTGCTCATTCTGGAGAACCAGGACGTCCCCGGAATCGTGGGCACACTGGGCCAAATCCTCGGACGCGTAGAGGTGAACATAGCCGCGATGTCCCTCAGCCGGAACGAAATCGGCGGGAAGGCATTGACCGTCCTCGCGCTCGACAGCGAACCCGGCAAGGAGACGTTGGAGGAAATCAGCACCCACTCGGCCATCAGCAACGTGATGCTGGTCAAGGCGTGAGGCATCCGAATGCCGGATCCCGTCCTTATCGCCGCCGCTGTCGTTGCAGGCTACGTGTGCGGAGCGTTGCCGTTCGCGTATTGGGTGGCGCGCAGCCGCGGGGCGGACATTTTCAGGGTCGGAAGCGGAAATCCGGGAGCGACGAATGTCCGGCGCGCGCTCGGCAAACGCGCGGGCAACGCGGTGTTCGTGCTCGATTTCCTGAAGGGCCTCGTGGCGGCGCTGTGGCCGCGCTTCGCTGCCGGCGACGAGAGTACGGCCCTGGTTGCGGCGATCGCCGGCCTGGCTGCGGCGGTGCTGGGGCACAGTTGTTCGGTATTTCTGAAGTTTCGCGGCGGCAAGGGCGTGGCAACGACCATGGGCGGGCTGGCGGCCATCATGCCGATCGTCCTGGCGATAGGAATCGCGGTCTGGGTCGTCGCCTTTGTCCTGTTTCGTTACGTGTCACTCGCGTCCCTTCTGTTTGCCGCGAGTTTGCCGGTTTCGGTGCAAATCGTTTCGCGGGAGGCAGGGTCGCTGCTGTTCTATTTCAGCCTCGCGGTTGCCGTACTGATTTTTTATCGTCATCGGAGCAATATTCAGAGTTTGCTTGCGGGCAAAGAGAACCGCTTTGGAAAGGACCGAAGCGAGAGCGCTGATGAAAAGAATAACGAAAATGGCTGATTCCACCGTGATCAAGATTGGAATCTGCGGCCTGGGGGTCGTGGGGCAGGGCGTCTGGAAACACCTGCAACGGAACCGGAAACTCCTGGAGTCCCGGATTGGCGTCAAACTCGATTTGACGCGCGCCGCCGTTCGCAGTCTCGATAAAAGCCGTTCCGTCAAAATCCCGGACAATCGTCTCACGGATGACGTCATGTCGCTTGCGACGGATCCCGGGCTTCAGATTGTTTGCGAATTGATGGGAGGCACGGATCTCGCCCGCGACTTTACCCTCGCCGCCCTGAAAGCGGGAAAGGTGGTCGTCAGCGCCAACAAGGCCCTCATTTGCGACCACGGACGCGAGATCTTCAAGGCGGCTCGGACCGGGGGAGGGCACTACTTCTTCGAAGCGAGTGTCGGCGGCGGCATTCCCATTATCAAGGCCCTTCGCGAAGGGCTTGTCGCCAATCGCTTCAAACTTATCTACGGCGTGCTTAACGGCACGTGCAACTACATCCTCACGAGGATGGAGGCCGAGGGCCTTTCATTTGAAGAATTGTTGAAGCGGGCCCGCAAGCTCGGGTACATGGAGGCGGACGAATCGCTCGACCTCGACGGGATCGACACGGCCCATAAAGCGGCCGTTCTTGGGTTCCTCGCCCATGGGCGATGGGTTTCGATGGACGAAATGCTCGTCGAAGGAATTCGACGCGTGACCCAGGAAGACATTCGACAGGCTGCAATGCTCGGATACAGCATCAAGCTCCTCGCCGTGATTACCCGGGATTTCGAAACCGACAGGATGTTTATTGGCGTCCATCCGGCACTGGTGCCCCGCAGCCACGTTCTGGCGAATCTTACCGGCGCCTACAACGGGATCTGCCTTTCGGGCGACATCGTCGGCACCACGTTTTACATCGGCCGGGGCGCGGGGCAGGACGCGACATCAAGCGCGGTGATCAGCGACATCGCCGACGCGGCTCTCGTGATCAAGGGGTCGCACAAACTCCTCCTGCCGGACGAAGCGGCGAGCGTTCACGAGGAAAGCTCCAGGCCGTGCGGGCTCCTGCCGTTGGAGGAAGTCCATTCCCTCTATTACCTGCGCCTGACGGTCAAGGACGAACCGGGTGTTCTCGCTCGTGTCGCCTCCGTGATGGCCGGAAACGACGTGAGCATCGCAAGCGTCCTCCAGCACGAGCTGCCGTTGTCGAAGGGCGCTTCGCTGATTTTGACAACCCATCAAAGTAATGAAAAGGACGTTCGCAACGCCGTGACCGAACTGGGCGAACTCGACAGTACGATCGAAGAGCCTTTTCTTATGCGGATTGCCGACTTCGAAGAGTGATGGCGAGAATCGTTCAAAAATACGGGGGCACTTCGGTGGCCGATGTGGAAAGGATCCGGAGCATTGCCGCCCGGATCAAGAAGAGCTATGACGAGAAAAATGACGTTGTCGTCGTGGTTTCCGCGCGTTCCGGCGTCACCAACGAGCTGATCGGCAAAGCCCGCTTCCTCAATCCGTCGCCCAATGATCGCGAGATGGACATGCTGCTCGCCGTCGGCGAGCAGGAGACGATCGCGTTGACCGCGATGGCGCTTCACGCACTCGGCGCACCGGCCGTATCGCGAACGGGCGGGCAGGCGGGAATCCTTACGGATCCGGCCCACACGCGCGCGCGTATCGTGAGCATTAACGCCGAGAATATCGAGGCTGCGCTCAAGGATCGAAACATCGTTATCGTCGCGGGTTTCCAAGGGGTCAACGCCGAGGGACAGATCACCACGCTGGGGCGCGGCGGATCGGATCTGAGCGCCATCGCCGTCGCGAGCGCGGTCAAGGCGGACCTGTGCCAGATCTTCACCGACGTCGAAGGGGTTTACACGGCCGATCCGCGAATCGTTCCGGATGCGAGGAAACTCGTCGAAATCAGCTACGACGAAATGCTCGAACTCGCGAGCATGGGCTCCAAGGTCATGCAGGCGCGCGCTGTGGAATTCGCCAAAAAATATCGTGTTGTTTTTGAAGTGCGTTCAAGTTTCAACGAAAACCCGGGAACCATCGTGAAAGAAGAAGTCGTTTCAATGGAAGACGTGGTCGTGCGCGGAGTCGCCGTCGACAAAAGCCAGGTGAAAGTCACCGTCAATAACATCTCCGACCGTCCGGGAACGGCCGCACGGGTCTTTCATACCCTTGCCGATGCGGAAGTGGTCGTGGACATGATCGTCCAGAACGTCGGTCGCGGCGGGCGCGCCAATCTGACCTTTACCGTTCCGCGCGATGATGCCGATCGCGCAAAGAAAGCCGTCGAAGTTGTGCTTGGCGAGATCGGCGGGGGGACCGTCGCCGTCACCAATGAGGTCGCGAAACTGTCGGTGGTCGGTGTCGGAATGCGGACTCATTCCGGGGTCGCCTCGACCCTCTTCACCGCGCTTTCCGAGAACAACGTGAATATTCAGTTGATCAGCACTTCCGAGATCAAGATTTCGGTCGTGATCGATCTCGCGCGCGCGGACGAGGCCGCGCGCGCGGTTCACGAAGCCTTCGGCCTGGCAAAGGAGGCGTAGGATGCGCTACGTCAGCACTCGCGGGCAAACCCGGCCCCATAGCTTTGCCGAGGCGGTGGCCGTCGGCCTCGCGCCCGACGGAGGGTTGTTTCTGCCCGAGTCGCTGCCTGACATCCGCGGCCGCCTGGACGGTTGGGAATCGCTTTCGTATCCGGATCTATGCTACGAATTTCTCCGGCTGTTTGCAACGGATATCGCGGAGACCCGGCTCCGGGAGATCGTCGATGCTTCGTATCGAAAATTTGACCACGCCGAGACCGCCCCGCTCGTGCGGCTCGATGAAAACCTTTTTGTGCTGGAGCTCTTTCACGGGCCGACGCTCGCGTTCAAGGATTTCGCCCTTCAGTTCCTCGGGAACCTCTACGCCGACCAGATCGCGCGGACCGGCAGGGGAATCAACGTCCTGGGCGCCACGTCCGGCGATACCGGCGCGGCCGCCATTCACGGGCTGCTCGGCAAGGAGGGGGTGTCGGTGTTCATTCTCTATCCCGACGGGCGCGTCTCGCCCCTTCAGGAGCGGCAAATGGTGTGTACCGGTGCGGACAACGTATTTCCGCTCGCTATACAGGGGAATTTCGACGACGCTCAGGCGGCCCTGAAAGAAGTGTTTGCCGAAAGCGAGTTCAAGGAGCGGTACCGAGTTTCCGCCGTGAATTCCATCAACCTCGCCCGGGTGCTGGCACAATGCGTTTATTACATCCACGCCTGGTTTCGCTTGCCGGAGAAGAAGCGCGAACGCTGCGAGTTCGTCGTTCCCACCGGAAACTTCGGGAACGTTCTGGCGGGATGGATGGCGCGCCGAATGGGGCTTGCGGTCCGCGGGTTTCGGATCGCAACAAACAGGAATGACATTCTTCACCGCCTGTTCTCAACCGGCGACTACCGTGTGGGCGAGGTCAATCCCAGTCTCGCGCCGTCGATGGATATCCAGGTTGCCTCCAACTTCGAACGTTTTCTGTACTACTCCGTCGGAGAGGACGGCGGACGCGTTCGCGAGATCATGACCGCGTTGAAGGACAAGGGACGATTTCGCTTTGAGAATTTCGACAAGGACGTATTTTCAGCTTCCCGAACGGAGGACGAGGAGATCGTCGAGATCATCAAATCGGTGTATGAAAAGTTTGGATATTTGATCGATCCGCACACCGCGTGCGCCTTCAAGGACCCGGATCCGTCGCGTACCGAGGTCGTTCTGGCGACCGCGAGCCCCGCGAAGTTTCCCGATACCATCACCCGCGCGACCGGTATCCACCCGAAACATGAATCCCTCGAAGCACTGAAGACTCGCCCGGAAGTGAAATACCCCATAAAAGGCGACAAATCCGAAATCATGCGATTCATCACCGCCAACGCCGCCGAAGGGCCGGCGTGATCCGGGCTTGTCGGGGGCGGGGGTGGCCCTCATGGTAGGAGGGATGAGCGGGTTCGAGGACAGGCTGAAGCGTATTGCGGACCGGGAGGTGGAGAGGGCGGTCGGGGAGTTGCCGGAGGAGATCCGCCGGGAGGCGGAATCGGTTCCGGTGGTCTGCGAGATGCGTCCGACGGACGAGATGATCGGCCCGGACATCGACGAGGATATTCTCGGGCTGTTCGTGGGCGAACCGCTTGCCGACCGGGGGGCGACCCTGGATCCGATGCCGGCCCAAATCCTCCTTTTCCTTGAAAAATTATGGGATTACGCCGAGGGTGCGGAGGGAGTGTTTCGAGAGGAAGTCCGCATCACCTACCTTCACGAACTGGGGCATTACCTGGGTTGGGACGAGGACGATATGGTGTTGAGAGATATAGACTGATGAAGCCTCACCAAAAAGGATTTGTGCTGATCAACAGTTCTCCGGGCGTGTTCATCATCCACGACACGCAGAAGAACGAGTTCGATCAGTTGCGGTCCGAAGGCTGGAGGATCGCCCGAATCCGCCCGATTTGCACGAGCCTGAAAGTGAAGTTGAAGAATCTTCCCGACGATGTCCTCCGCGCCCGCGCCTATTCGTATTCGTTTTGCGTGCTTGAAAAGTCGCCGTACAGCGAACGTTTCTGAAAACGCTGAATCGTCGTCCGCTCGCCTGAACCGGGAATCCGAACGCCGCCGTCGGTCAATCGTTCGATTCGCCGCCCCGGAAAAGCCGTTCCAATCCCCTCAAAGGCGCATTGAGAAGATCGCCCGTGCTCAGTCCTTCGACTTTGAATCCCTGGACGCGTGATGTGGGTCCGGAGCCCGATTCCCGAAGGGAAATCGTGTCGATGGCAAGGATTTCCGCCGCGTTTCTCGCGACGGCGTTCAGGATCGCTTCGATGATGACTCCTTTGACCTGTTCCAGAAGAAGTCCGTTCTCGGTGTCGGAGCCGACGTCGGTCAACCGGATCTCTTCAATCGTTACCGTCAACGGACGGAGAAAAGCGAGGCGGCGGGTACCGGCGTGAACCGTGATATCGCGAATGAGAATCTCTTCGATCAGGTAGGTCTTCTCGACGAGCGGCGGGTCGTCCGGTCCCCTCTTCAGTCGGTTGATGCTTTCCATAATCACGGAGTAGTTCGAGCCGCCGGACCGCTCTTCAAGGTTGAGGACCAGCCCTTCGAGATTGATCCGCGGCACGACCACCCGTTTGCGGAAAAAGGATCGCAGGTCGAATGCCACGGTTCCGGTCTGCATCTCCAGGAAGGACGGGGCGGTGAATCCCTCGGGGTTCTCGATTGCCAGGCGGGTCAATCCCAGCTCGCTGCGCCAGAGGCTGAGGTTCGCGGAGTCGAGATGAGTGGGCACGCCGGTGGCGTAACCTCCTCCGCGTTCGATCGCTTCCAGAGCGATGCGGTCGAGGTGGAAATACACGGCGATCAGGGCGGCGACCAGAATCGCCGCGAAAACGCCCGTGAGCATGATCCATTTGATCAACCTGAAGATAAACATTCCGATGAATCCTACGCCGCCGGCGTGCGACCGGCAAGCGGGTCGTGTGAAAAATGCGGGGATGTCCGCGGCGTACGCGGGTAGTTCATTTCGGGCTAACGGTAGAGTTTCGGATGGATGCGGAGCCAGGCGGCGGGCACCAGGATCGCGGTGAGGCCGACGAGGAGCGGTCCATGGTGGAGCAGCGTGGCGACAAGGTCCTCGTTCCACAGGGCCGCCTGCCCGATGCGGACGCCGTGGAAGAGGGGAGAGATGTAGCAGATTGACCGGATCGCGATCGGCGTCTGGTCGAGCGGAAAAAAGATCCCCGAAAAAAAGAAGAGCGGGTTGATCAGAAAGGCGTACACCGTTTGAAACTGGTTGATATTGCGAACGAACGAACTGGAAATGAAACCGATCGCCCCGCAGGAAATCGCCACCATCGCGGCGACGAAGGGAAGCACCCACGCCAGGGGCCAGGCGCCGACCTGGAAGATCAGCAGGACAAGTGTCACGACGAGCGACATACCGGCGCCTTTCAGCGCCACCCAGATGAATTCACCGAGGATGATTTCGTGCGGACCGATCGGGGTGGTCAGCATTGCTTCGTAGACGTGCTCGTAGGTGTGCCGGATGAAAAACCCGTAACTGGTCTCGAAGAACGCGGTCCAAAGCGCGGTGGAAATCGCCAGGCCGGGGGCGAGGTACATCAGGTAAGTGCGCCCGTCCATGTCCGAGACGTAGGCGCCGAGCCCGATGCCCAGAGCGAGAATGATGAAGACCGGATCGGAAATCGTCGGCGACATGTTCGCAATGAGATTCTGCCGGTAGACATCCCAGTGGCGCATCGTAACCCGCCAGGCCAGTTGCAGTGTCTCAAGCATCGTCGCCCAGTTCCCTTCCGGTGATCTCAAGGAAGACGTCTTCCAGGTTGCTTGGCCGAAGCATCAGCGGGACGAGTCCGCGCTTGAAGAGG
Source organism: Opitutales bacterium (assembly GCA_007130045.1). Taxonomy (GTDB): domain Bacteria; phylum Verrucomicrobiota; class Verrucomicrobiia; order Opitutales; family T3Sed10-336; genus PXDC01. The sequence continues at coordinate 21,253 of SLTG01000081.1, read as the reverse complement.
AATTCTTCAACCGACCGGAGATCCGGTCCGCGGACGTTCACGCCGGCCCTGTCCTCAAACCACGTAAACTCCGGTGTAGCGTCCGCGACTTGGGCAACCCTCCGGCGAAGACCGGGGTCAGGGGGAAACACGGCGATCGTGCCCGGGCAGTGCCGTTCGATCAATGCGCGGGGCGACCCTTCCGCCCGGATCCTGCCGCGATCCATGATCACGATGCGGTCGCACAGGCGTTCCGCCTCGTCCATGTAATGGGTGGTGAGCAGTATGCTGGAGCCGTCGGCCTTGAGCGCGCGAACCCGTTCCCACAGGTGAAGGCGCACGGCGGGATCGAGTCCGGTGGTCGGTTCGTCCAGAATGAGGAGCCGGGGCCGGCGGAGCAGCGCGCGGACAAACACGACTCGGCGCTGCATGCCGCCGGAGAGTTGGCGAATCCTCGCGGTTGCGCGGTGAGCGAGACTGAGGGAGTCCAGGAGTTCGTCCACCCGGCCGGCTCGATCCCGCCGGGCGATTCCGACACAGCGGGCGTACATGAGCATGTTGTCGCGCAACGCCATGTCCTCGTCGAGGGCGTTGTTTTGAGTCACCACGCCGAGATGTTTCTTGATGGCACGGGCGTCGATGGCCGGGTCGTACCCGAGCACCCGAAGGCTTCCGCCGGTTCTTGGAGTCGCTCCGTAGATAATACGAATGACCGTCGATTTTCCGGCCCCATTGGGTCCGAGAAGTCCGAAGCACTCGCCGCGACGAAGCGAGAAATCGGTGCCGCTCACGGCTTCGATGTTTCCGAAAACCTTGGTGAGACCTTGGCATTCGATTACGGATTCGCCTGCGCTCGTATTTGCGGTGCCTTCCATCGGTGGTTCGAGAGTGTAGCGGCGGGAATCGGGTATGCAAACCGGACAACCCGTTCCGGTCAAAGTATTTCCCGTCAACGCGAGCCATGGGGGGGCTTTGCCGGGAAACCGATTTTCAACTTCGGCATCGACACGGACTCGACGCCCGACCAGACTTGTCTCGATTAGAATCTATGCCCGGCGTTCCTTGCTTTCGATCGGTTGAGCCGGAGAACCTGATTTCCATAGGTATGAATTTCACTCTTCGTTCCATTGCTTTCGTCTTAACGTTGCCGCTTTTCACAAACGTCCTGTTCGCTGAATCAGAAGAGTTTCGCGGCTGGGAGGGGATGCGGGTCATTCACCTTGACGGTCGGCCTCAAATCCTCCGGGCCGGTGATATTTACGGGGATGGGCGCGATGAACTGGTCGCGGTGAATACCAGGCAGTCGCGTCTGGACGTTTACCGCTGGCTGCCGAAGGAACGCCGGGCGGGGCCGGGTGAGATTGATCCGGACCGTCCGAATGAATTGCCGATGGCGCCGGAGATTGAAATCCTTGAACTGCCGTTGGAGGAGTTGCCGCGCGACGCGCTCCTTCTCGAACGGGAAGGGCATCCCGGGCGCGACATTCTCGTCCTGGGCGCGTCTCCGAATCGAGTGTTGCAGTACCGCGAATCGGATGCGGAGGAATCCGGATGGGAAGAGATCGCGTCGTGGGACCTGCTTCCCGGTACGATCAGTTCCTCTAAGCCCCTGTTACTGCGGCCCGGAACCGATTCGGAGCCGGCGGAGTTGTTCATGAGTTTCGAGGAAGGTGTCCAGAGGCTGCTTCTTGAGCCCGGGAGCCGCGTTCGATGGTTTCAACCCAGAGAACGCTTGAACCGTCGCGATTGGTGGCTGGCCGATTTTTCGGGAGATGGCGAGCCGGAGTTGGTCGAATGGGTCCGCCAGCAGCGGCAGACACTTCGATGGTACCAGTCGATGGGCGGCGAGTTGCTCCCCGCTCGCGGCTTGAGTGAGCGGAGCTTCCAGGCAGTGGAAGTGCTTTCGCTGCGAGACCGGCCCGATCAGATCCTGTTGCTCGGAGGCGCCCGGGACGGAATCCTGCGGCGCTACCGGATCGAACGCGACGATGCAAGCCCGGTGGGAAGCCAGCAGGTATTGAGCTTGAGCGGGCGCGCAAGCTGGTCGGGCTTCCTTCTGGACGGAGAGCCCGTGCTGGTGGCTGCAAATTCCGAACAGCCGCGTATGGAGGTATTCGCCTTCGGCGACGAAGGCTGGATCGGGCGCGGGAGTTATCCGTCCGTGCGGGGCATGAGGAGCCTCGCGTCGCCTGTCGCCGCGCCGGGAACCTTGCTGATCTGGGCCGAGGACGCGCAGGATCTTTACATCAGTCGATGGGAGAACGAGCGGCTGACCTATCCCGTTCCGATGCCGCAGTCACAGGAGGTTGACGAGAGGCGAATCGTGGCGCTTTCGCGGAACGCCGACTCGGTCTGGTGGGCGCAGTCGGTCGGGGATGACCTCGATGTGTACTATTGGCCCGCCGATACCGCGGAGCCGGTTCGGACGGGCTTTTCCGGTGTCGGCGGCAATATTGCCGGGGTGAACCGGCTGGCGGAGGACCGGGTGCTCCTGATGGAGCAGTACGCGCGCAATCCCAAGGTGGCCGTGCTCCAGGAGAACGGAACAGCCGCGCTGAGCGAGCCCTCGCGCCTTCGCGGGGCGCGGTTGGAGGAATTTTTTCCCCTGGTGCTGAACGGCGAAGCAAAGGTGGGGAGACTGGCCGACGGTGTCTGGCAGTGGCTGGGCGAGGATCTTCATGCCGAGGATCAGATCATGCTTCCCGAGGGCCTCCGGATGGCGGCCTACGTTCCGCTTGCCGATGGCGAGGCCTGGGTGTTGGAACAAGGAGGACGCCACCTGTACAGGATGCGGCCGGATGAAGCGGGGATTCCGCGCGCGGAGGACCGTTTCGCGCTGCCCGGCGGAAGCGGGCTGGTCGAGGATCCCCACCTGGGGCTGCTTCTTCACAGCGACGATCAAGTTGTCCGGCTCGCGCCCGGAGAGCCCTGGCATCTTGCGCTGGTGGAAAGCATCGACAGCCGCGTCGGGAGGCCGACGGGTGTCAGGGAGGCGACGATACACCGAATCTTCACGACCGATTTGACCGGCGACGGGCGCAATGAAGTGATTTTTTCCGACGACCGTCGTCATCAGCTTACCGCGCTCAAACTCACGGGGACGGGCCTGGAGGCGATGATTTCCTGGCAGGTTTTCGAGGATCTTTCCTACCCGTATGGAATGGCGGCCACCCGTCAACTTCAGGACGAACCCCGCGCGATCGTCGGATTGGATATCAATGGCGACGGGCGCCGGGACCTTGCGATGTTGAGTCATGACCGTTTGGTTGTTTATCTGGCGAGAGAAGAGGACAGCGATGAGTAGAAGACTGCGGAATCATCAATCAAATCGGTCGGGCCGCCGCGTGAAGCGTCTTGCCGGCGTCTTTGCGGCGTGCGTACTTGCGATTCCGTGCATGGAGGGACCCGCTTTGTCCGCGGAAGAACCGGCGGGGAAAGTGACCGTGACCCTTTCCGGCGGCGCCCGGATCGATGCGGAACTCCTGCGCCGTACGGACGATCGCGTGATCCTTGATCTCGGTCATGATATAATCTCGATTCCGGCCGGCCGCATTCTCGACATGCGGAGCCACGCGGATGAAGAAACGCTTGAACTTGATGCGACGGCGGGAATCTTTTCGGTTGGCCGCCTTGAAGCCGCACCGGTTTCAGAATTGGTGGGGCGCCATGGGGATTCAGTGTTCATGGTGCGGACTCCCGCGGGACTCGGCAGCGGGTTTTTTATCAGCGAAGAGGGGCACCTGATCACCAACTACCATGTTGTCGAGGGTCAGACCAATATTACCGTGACGCTCTTTATTCCGACTGGGCAGGGTTATGAGCGGAGGGAATTGAAAAGGGTGCGAATTCTCGCGATGCACCCATTGCGGGATCTTGCATTGCTCCAGATCGACCGGGAGGAACTCGGCGCGCACGAAATATCGCCGCTGGTGATTTCTTCGGACAGGGATGTCCGCGTGGGGGAAGCGGTTTTCGCGATCGGAAACCCGCTCGGACTGGAACGGTCGGTGACACAGGGAATTGTCAGTTCCACAACGCGTACCATCGGCCACCTGCGTTTCCTTCAGACCGACGCTTCGATCAATCCCGGCAACAGCGGCGGCCCGATCTTTAACGCGCGGGGCGAGGTCGTCGGCGTGGTGTGTGCGGGGGCGACCTTTTTTCAGGGGCTTGCTTTCGGCATCCCCGCCACGGACCTGATCGATTTTCTCGATAACTGGGACGCGTATCTCTACGATCCGTCGCAGCCGCAAAACAGCATTACGTATTTGCCGCCCCCGTTTCGCTCGGAGAACGAAAATGCGTTGCAGGGGTTGGAGTAGGCGCTCGGGGCCTGATCAACTGCAATCGGGCTCGGTTTCGTTTTCTGCTTCGAAGACGGGATTGAGGATTGGTGTGTTTTCGTTTCGAGATTATTGGGGGGTTCCGCACCGGTGTTGTGAACTCGTGAAAATTTTGCCTCGCCTATTGGGTCTGCATTCTCCAGGGTTCAACGGTAACGTTTAGAATTATCAACCCGTACGATCATGCAGAAAACAACCCTGACCTCGCTCATCGCCGCCATATTCCTTCTTCCGGTGCTCCTGGCGGCCGATTCCCTGAAACCGAGTTGGCAATGCCTGCCTTCGGAAACGGCTTTGGGTATACGCATTCCCGACGGGGTCGGGTTTCTTTCCGAAATGCGGGGGACGCTTCTGGGCAGCCACCTGTTGAGCGAGGAACGCATCAATGAAGCCATTGAAATCCTTCAGGCCGAGTTGGGGGAGGATTGGAGAGCGTTTCAACGGAAACTCGGCGAATTTGGTCTGGAACCGGATGAGCTTCCGAATATTTTTCGCGGCGAGTCAGGACTAGCGCTCGTCTTGAATCCATCCGGAGAGGGAGATTTCAGCGACATTCGCCTGTTCGCGCTGTTTTGGATGAATCCCGGGGAGGAGCTTGGTGAGCGCGTTCTGGCCGGATTGCTCGCGGCCGTTGAAGAGTCGGAGGCCGAACACCCGCCGGTCCGCGTGGACTTTTCACTCGCCGGCCGCGATATCGTTCACCTCGCCGCTCCGCAGACAGCGCGCGCTCCGGATGGCAGCCAGGTGGTCACTCACAACGCCCACAATCTTCTCACCCGTATCGACGGGCGTATCCTCGGGGCGTTGACGTTGTTCAGCGGACCGGATTCAATGGAAGTGTATCAGGCGTTCGAAGACGAGGGCGGTATCCCGGAGCCCGATCCCGAGCCGAGTGAAGAGCTGCTCGGCCTCTTCGCGCGTTTCCTCCAAGGCCATGAAGGCGAAGACGGAGGATTCTACCGGTCCTTGCGTTCGACGAGCGGGATGGATGAATCCCTGCCCGCCGGGACTGCCGGCCTGGAAATCGCCCTGAACCCGGAACCGCTTTTCGGAATTTTGTCCGCGAGTGACGATCCGGATATTGAACGAATGGCCGAAGCGTTCGGCTTTCTGGATCTCGGCATGATGGCGTTCAGGGGGGCGATGCTGGATAAGGTGATGCGTTGGGGAGGAATGATGTCGGCGCCTTCGCCTCGACGGGGGGTCGTGGAGACGTTGCTGGATCAGCAGGAGCTTCAGCCGCGGCCGCCGGCCTGGGTGCCTTCCGGCGTCGTCGATTATACGCATTTCAGCCTGGATTTCGGGGAGCTCTACACGCGTATCAGACAAGTGGTGACGGACGTCGCGGGCGAGGAAGCCGCGCAGGGATTCGCCATGATGGAGATGCAGGTTGAAGGATTGACCGGCGAGGGTGTGGCTGCGACGTTGTCCTCTCTCGGTCACCAGCACAGTCTGGTAATCCTTCCGAGCGAAGCGGCGATCGATTTCACTTCCGACAGTTTTGCGGACAATTTCTTCTCCGACCGAATCGCGTTTGTCTGGGCTCCCCGCAACGAGCAGGTCTGGCAGAGGATCATGCAATCGATCGGGATGTTCGCGCCGATGATGGGGGGCGCCCTGCAGCAAGCGGAGGAACAGGGTTTTACAGGGTGGCGTATGGATGCGGAAGGCTTCGAAGGAGGTCTGTTTCTTGGGCAGGGGTTCCTTGTGTTGGGAATGGGGGCGGGTACACTTGAGGAGATCCTGGCCGGACTCCGGAGTCCGCCTGAAGGAGAGCATTCACTTGCCGGAAGCGAACTCTATCGCAATGCCCGGGCGTTGATTGATTCGCGTCCGGGGCTCCATTGGGAGATTCAGGATTCGGGGCGCCAGATGGGCGATCTCGCCCGCACATTTAAGGCGCTTCTGGAGGCGGCGACGCAGGACAGCGCAGGCTCGCCTTCAGATGAAACAATCGAATGGCTGAACCGGATTCTGGATCCCGATGCATTCGAGGAAGCCTTTGGCGCGGGTGTGAGCCAGACGTTCGTTACCCGTGACGGGCTGGTCATGGAGAGCGCGCAGGAGCTTACTCCCTCCGAATGATGCCGGATTCGCCTTGTTCGAGGTGGTGATTCCGTTCACACTCGGTCAATCATGGGGAAGAGTTCCGTACGGGCATTGTGGAAGGCGAAACTGGAGGGCTCACTTGCGAAGGAGGTTCTTGGAGCGGATTGGGAGCGCGACGGCCGCCGCCGGAAGTTTCGCGGGACTGTCCTGGGAATCGATTCGAGTCTGAGGGGCACCGGTCTGGCTGTTGTCGAATTTGCCGGTGACGACCGGGGAGTGTTGCTGCACAGCGAAACGGTGCGAATGGCGAAGTCGGCCACCATGGCCGACTGCCTCGGGGGCATTTACCGTGCGGTCGCGTCGTGCTGCGGGCAATTCGATGTATTGCACGTCTCATTGGAGCAGACGATCTACGTGCAAAACTTCCAGACGGCGCAGGTTCTCGGGGCGGCCCGGGGGGCGGCTATTGCAGCGGCTTCGGTTGCGGAGAAACCGGTTTTTGAATACGCCCCTTTGCGTGTCAAACAGGCGGTCGTCGGAGTCGGACGCGCCAGCAAAGCGCAGGTTGCGAAAACGGTCATGGGATTGTTGGGTCACGGAGCCATGCTGGCCGCGGATGAAGCCGATGCCGCGGGTGTGGCGCTTTGTCACGCATTCACTTATCGCGCCAAAGTAGAGTAAGGAAGGTTATTTCGGTTTCTTCCGGATTTCTCCACCGCCGATAAGGAGCCACACGGCGCCAAGCGCACCGAAGAGGGCGATCAGGCCGACGGTTTCGTGCATGACATCGTAGTGATCGGGGAAATACGGAGCGAGAAGGACGATGCAGATGATTCGCGCGATATTGAACCCGAATCCAACGCCTCCGGCGAGAGCAACCCCTGCGGCTTTCCACCATAACGGCATGTTACGGGAAACGGTTAGAAGCAGCGAGAGGAGAAGGGACGTGCTGATTACGCCGAAACCGTTGCATTCGGCGGCGACTTCAAAGGTTTGTTCTTCGACGAGCATAAGAAGGACCGGGGCCGGTATGTCGAGCATGGCGAGGGTGGCGCCGACCCCGATTTGTTCCAGGATTTGGCTCGCATATCTGCCGGCAAGCACGCGGAGGGGCCAGTCGGCAACAGGAAAGAAAAGGATGAAGAGCAGGAAGGCGCCGAAGGTTATCGCGAACGGCAGGTAAATTGGCAGAGCCCGGGACCCGAAAACGATCCGTGACAGGGCGAGAACGGCAAGGCCAAGCGCCGCAAGGATGATGTATGGACTTCGAAAGAGAAAGGTGCTCGTTGCAAGGATAAACGACAGGAGGAGGAACGCCAGGTTGGCGTTCGAAAGTTCGAACGCCGGTTTGAGTTTGCCCCATTTGTCGAAGACAACGAAGATCGCCGCGAACAGCATCAGGGAAAGGGACTGCCGCAGTTGTTCGTGGGCGAGCGTTTCCCTGGCGATCCAGGCGAAGACCGGCTGAAAGAGGAACCCGGTCGCGGCCACGAGGATTGCGGTGATTAAACAGTCTGATTTACGAAATGACATTCGATTCGAATTGGGGCGGCGTCCGGCGGTAATTCCGGTGCCGGGCGAACAGGTTTCATTCATGAGGAATCGGACGGATGACGCGTTTCCGGTTTAGAGATCTTGCTTGTCGAAGAATTTTCGCGTAAGTTCGAAATCCGTTCGACAATCAAATGAAATACCAAGCAATCCTGATAATCGGGGCTCCGGGCAGTGGAAAAGGAACCCAGGGAAAAGCGCTGGGCATGCTCCCCGGATTTTTCCATTTTGCCTGCGGTGATGTGTTTCGTTCCCTGGACACGACGACCGAAATCGGCAAAGCATTTCTGGAATACTCCAGCAAAGGCGATCTCGTTCCCGACGAGATAGCGATTAAACTTTGGACAGGACGAATCAAACAGGCCGTGGAATCGAGGGATTTTCGGCCGAATCTCGATTACCTGGTGCTCGACGGAATTCCGCGTGACGTCAATCAGGCCCGACTCATGGAGGAAAAAATTGCGGTTAAAGCGGTTTTTCATCTGACTTGTCCGGACAGGGAGGAGTTGGTCTCGCGCCTGAAGCATCGCGCGCTTAAAGACAACCGGTACGATGACGCGAACGAGAGGGTGATCCGGAAGCGATTGAAGACGTACGAAAATGAGTCGAAGCCGCTCCTGGATTACTACGATAAGAACATCGTTTTCGGTATCGATGCCGCTCAGCCACCCGCACAAGTCATGTTGGAGATCCTCCAAGGCGTGACCAAATTGAAGCGATGAGAACCCGGATAGGGCCGGATCGCGCCAACATCGATCCGCGAGATCGCGGTAATCCGGTACCTCTACGTGCGCGGCGGCGCTGCCGGCTATTTCTCGAGCAGCTCCACTTCGTAGCCGTCCGGGTCGGTCACAAAGGCCATTTTCCTGCCGGAGGGAAACTTTTGCCTCCAGCCTTCCGGCCAGATTTCGATACCCTTTTTTTCCAGTTCGTCGCATTTCTCGATCAGGTCGGGATAGCCGATCGCGGTGTGCATCAGGTCTTCCGGAACGGCCACCTTGTAGTCCGGGGAATAACAGAGTTCCAGGAAGTGCTCGTTGCCCTCCATCTCAAGGAACGCGAGTTGGTTCCCCGCCGGTGACCGATCGGTCCTGCGGGTGCATTCGAACCCCAGGAGTTCGTAATAGGAGATGGATTTTTCAAGGTCGCTGACCCGGATTCGTGTGTGAAGGAATTTCGGCATAGGGAATCACGCCAGTCAAAAAACATGTAAATGTCAGCTCTAAAATGTGTTGCAGACCGGAAAATCAGTCGAATTTGGTTGGATTTCCTTCAGTTTTTCCTACGCTGAGCCGTTTGATGGCTTCGTAGCCATTGGACTCGGGTGGATATTTGCCAATGTTAACAGAAAGCGATGAATCAACAACGGATCATGAGTACGGGGTCCGGCTCACTTCACTCGTCGAGGTAATCACCGAGTTATCGGATTCCGAGTCAGTCGATGCGCTTTGCCGCCTGGGAGTGGAGTTTGGGCGCGATAGGCTCTCCTTTGACCGCTTGGGCATCTGGTTCTATGATCGGGAGGAGGCATGCTTCCGGGGCAGCTACGGGACGGACTCGGCGGGCAGAATTCGGGATGAAAGGGATTGTAGCCTGCCGCTCGATCCGAATGGCAATGTATCGGGAAACGTCCCCCCGAAGATCGGAGAATACTTGAAGATCGCTCTCGAGAAGGCGAAGCGGGATAAGCCCGCCGTTTTGGTGGACAATGAAGTTCATAGCTGGCGTACGGGAGAAAAGCTTGGAAACGTGAACTCGGTATTCGCTGCGATGAGGAGTCAGAAGGGGATTATCGGGTTTCTGGGGGTCGACAACCTGTTAACCGGGCGACCGTTTACGGAAATCGAGATTCATTTGATAACGCTTTATGCATCTTCCCTCGGGCATCTTTTTTCCCGTCAGCGTTTGGTGGAACAGTTGCGACGCTCGGGAGCCGAGCAGGAGAAGCTCGTTGCCGAAAAAACCCGCGATCTAGCCCGCACCGTCAGAGATCTGCAGGCCGAGGTGTCCGAACGCAAGCGGACGGAAGCCGCATTGCGGGATTCGGAGGAGCGGTTTTTCTCGATTTGGCGCGAATCGGCCGACGGGATGCGCCTGATCGATGAACGGGGGGGCATTGTGGCTGTGAACCCGGCGTTCTGTCGAATGGTGGAACTCAGGGAGGACGAGTTGCTCGGCAACCCGTTAACGGTGATATTTTCACCGGATAATGGGTCCAAGGAGGCGCTGCACGATTACCTCGATCGATTCCGGGATGGGGAAATGGAAGCCCATTACGAACGCACGATTCGCCTTTGGAACGGGAAGGTTCGGCATTTTGATCTTTCATCATCGTTGATCGAGACGCGGACAAGCGAAGGGAAGGCACTGTGCCTGACAATCTTCCGGGATATTACCGAGCGAAAGCAAGCGGAGCAGGAACGCCGTGATCTGGAAAGGCGAATGTTGGATACGCAGAAACTGGAAGGGCTCAGCATTCTGGCCGGCGGGATCGCACACGATTTCAACAACATCCTCACCGGCATCCTGGGAAACGCGAATCTCGGGATAACGCAGTTGGGCGAGAACTCGCCTGTCCGAACGTACTTTGAGAATATTGAAAACGCGTCGATGGAAGCGGCCGCATTGTGCAAGAAGATGCTCGCTTACGCGGGGCAACAGAACCTGGAACGTCACGAGGTGGATTTGAACCAGGTTCTCAAGCAAATGCACCACCTCCTCCGTATTTCCATCGCTTCGACTATTGCGCTCAAGCTGGAACTCGGTGACGGCCTTCCTCTGGTAAACGCGGAACCCTCGCAGCTCGAGCAGATGATCATGAATCTCGCGATCAACGCCGCCGAGGCGATCGGGGAAAAGGCGGGTGAGATTCGAATCAAAAGCGGGGTTAAGAGGGTCGGGACAGCCGCGATCAGGAAATTTGCTTTTCCGTCTGAATTGGCTCCCGGCAACGCAGTTTATCTTGAGGTGTCGGACAATGGAGGCGGAATGTCTCCGGATGCCCGGCAACGTGCGTTCGATCCTTTTTTCACAACCAAATTTACGGGTCGCGGATTGGGGTTGGCGGCTGTCCAGGGAATCGTCAATACCTATAAAGGGGGATGCGAAATTCTTACCGAGCAGGGAAAGGGAACGACGTTGAGAATCCTGCTTCCGCCGGTTTCCGGGAAACTCGAAACCGCGGCCGCCAGTGAACCGCTTGTTTCGGAAGGCAGGGACGGCGGGGGATTTGTTTTGGTTGTGGACGATGAACCGGGAATTCGACAGGTCGCGAAGGAGATGCTGGAAACCATTGGATTTTCCGTGCTTACCGCAAGCGACGGGACCGAATGCGTCGAAGTTTATCGCGCGCGGCACTCTGAAATCGACGCGGTGATCCTGGATATGACAATGCCGGAGATGGGTGGAGTCGAGGCTTTGGCCGAGATCCGCAGGATTCGTCCCGAGAGCGTGGTGCTATTGATGAGTGGTTACTCGGAATCCGCTGCCTCCAGCCGTTTCGACGGGCAGAAGCCAGACGGATTTATTGAGAAACCATTCAGTCTCGAAGGCCTTGAGCGGAGCCTCCGGCGGGTTATTCCGGCTGCGGCGTGTTGAACGGTCAGTGGCACACAATAGGGGCCGAACGAGATGACGCTGATACACGCCCTGGAATCCCTGTAAACAGGGAAGCCTCTTTTGTCAGTTGCACTTGCCTTATCCGGTCGAGTTGGCAAATTAGAAGGTTTTCATTTTTCAATCCAGGAATCCAATCGACCTGAAGAGAGTCCCCGCGACTATGAAACATTTCATCAAGGATACCGATTTTGCGCTGAACGAAATTCCGGAGATTTTCGCCCTTGCCCGAAATATGAAAGAGCAACGGGGGCGTCATGTGCCTCTCGCACTCGAGGGGCGGACTTGGGCCCTGATTTTTTCCAAGTCGAGCACGCGCACGCGTGTTTCATTCGAAGTGGGGATTCGTGAATTGGGCGGGTATCCCATCTTTCTGAACCAAAATGATATTCAGCTGGGTCGAGGCGAGTCGATTGCAGATACGGCCAGGGTATTAAGTCGATACGTCCACGGGCTTATCGTGCGGACCTTCGAACATTCCGATCTGGAAGAGCTGGCGCGGTCGGGAAGTGTACCCGTAGTGAACGCGCTCACGGATTTTTTGCATCCCTGCCAGACCTATGCCGACGCGTTTACTCTTGCCGAAAGATGGGCCGGCCGGAACGGAGACTACCTGGCGTCGTTGAAAGGGCGAAAGATTGCGTTCCTTGGAGACTGTGCCTGTAACGTGGCGAACTCCTGGATTCTTACGGCGAATCTTTTCGGAATGAAGATTTGCCTTTCGGGTCCGAAATCCTACACGCCGGGTGAGGAGATTCAGGCTCTGTCAAGTCGTGAAGGGCACGACGTCCCCTTCGAGTTTTTCGAGGATCCGATGGAGGCCGTGAAAGGCGCCGACGCCGTGTACACGGACGTCTGGGTGAGTATGGGAAAAGAGGATGAAATGCATGAACGGATCGCCGAATTGATGCCTTATGCGGTGACGCTCGATCTTTTCAACGCTGCGAAAAAAGACGCTTTGTTCATGCATTGCCTCCCGGCATACGTCAACAAAGAAGTCACCCAGGAAGTGCTCGACAGTCCGCGGTCCATCATTTTCGATCAAGCCGAGAACCGCCTTCATGTCCAGAAAGCAATCCTCTCGATGCTCGGGCGTCCGGCGAAGCAGAGCTGAGATCGGGATGAGGAGGGATCACTTTGATATTGGCAACGGGAGCCCGCCAAAAATCCGTAAGATCTCTATGTTGAATTGCCGGCAGGGTTTCCTGGGCATCTGCGCGGACGCTTCCATCAAGTCACGTCATCAAGATTGATGAATCGCCTTTCCTCGGCCGAGAGTAGAGCGGCTTCGAGAACGCGCTGCGTTTGATATCCGTCCTCGAAAGTCGGAACCGGTACGACCGGTGTCTTACCGGCGATGTCGAGGAGGAAGTCATAGGCCTGGTTCGTAAAGGTGTGTTCGTATCCGATCAGGTGGGCGTCCGGCCACCAGTTGGCGACGTAGGGATGGTCGGAGCCGTGAGTGCACATGATGGTGGTCCATCCCTGGGTGCGGCGCTGGGAACGAGCATCGTAATACTCAAGCTCATTCATCCGCTCGAAGTCGAACTTGATCGCCCCTTTGGTTCCATTGATTTCAAAGAAGTTGCGGTTCTGATTTCCGGTGGCTTGGCGGGCTGCTTCGAAGCTGCCGATGGCTCCGCCGGACAAGCGGGCGAGGAACAGAACCGCGTCGTCCACGGTAACTTCGCCCATTTCGTCGGATCCCTCTTGGGTGCCGCCGATGCCGCCGCCGCTTCCGCCGGTCATCTTTTTCCTCTGCTTAATGAAGGTTTCGGCAATCGAGCCGCAAATTTCGGCGATTTCCTGTCCGGTGACAAAGCGGATCAAATCGATGATGTGGGCGTTCAAATCACCGTGTGCGCCGGAGCCGGCCAGGCTTTTATCGAAGCGCCAGACGAGCGGCACGGATTCGTCCGCCCAGTCCTGCAAATAGTGGGCGCGGACGTGTCGGATGTCGCCGATCTCCCCGGCCTTGACCATTTGATGAGCCAAAGCGACGGCTGGGCAGCGCCGATAGCAGAACCAGACTGCCGTTTTGACCCCGGCTTTTTTAGCTGCTTGTGCCATCTCGCGGGCCTCGTCCAGCGTCCCGGCGATCGGTTTTTCGCAGGACACCGGCTTGCCGGCCGCTATTGCTGCCCTGGCGGGCGGGGAATGCATGAAATTAGGCGTGACAATATCGACCAGGCCGATGGCGGGTGATCGGACCAACGACTCCCAATCGGTCGCGGCGTTCCGCCAGCCCCATTTCTTGGCGAATAACTCCGGTTTTTCTGCGGGTTGCCCGAAAACGGTGTGCATTACCGGATGGATTGGCGGCTCAAAGAATTTGGCCACCTGGCTCCAGGCGTTGGAATGAGAGCGGCCCATGAATCCCTGGCCAATCATTGCTACATTAATTTCTTTCATAGGTGTAGTATGGATGGAGTGAGTTATCGTTAGGATACCGATGCTCCGCCTGTCGTTTGCGTATCATACTCCTGCCGCATCCCACGGGGAACGATAGGAAGTCCCCAACCACTCCTCGTTTCCGCCGCTCCCGAAAAACTGATTCCGGTCGGGATCCCAGGCAAAACCTTCGCGGTGCCAGTACGCCATGTTTGTCAGATGACACACTATCGCGCTGCGAGCCCCGATCGCCACGTCGGAGATCGGCTTTTGGCGGCTTGCCATGCAGTCGAGCCAGTCCTGCTGGTGATCGTTGCTTTCGTACACGCGGATGGCGTCGTCGGGAAGTTGTTCCCTTCGTTTGTATTCGGGACTGATCTCGATGATATCCCTGTTCACGAATATCTTCCCCTCGCTCCCGAAAAACGTGATACCGTTGCCGTGGGTATGGGTCATTTCGACGCCGTTTCGGTAAATCAATCTGGCGCCGCTTATTGCAGTGTCCTCAGCCGGAGGAATCACTTCCACCGGGCCGCTGCGATCCATGTCCAGAGCCCACTGAACGATGTCGAAATGATGGGCGCCCCAATCGGTGATCATTCCGCCCCCGTATTCACGATAATTCCGCCAGTCCGGGAAGTGATTATGCACGCCAACGGGGCTGAGCACTTCGTTCCAGCCACGCTCCGGAGCCGGTCCCAACCATAAGTTCCAATCCAATCCAGTCGGAGCGTTCTCTTCCGGAAGGTCGCACCAGGTGGCGATCCCCGGAGGCAGGGCGACGTTGACCCGCTGGATCCGCCCGATTCTGCCATTCCGGATCCACTCACAGGCGAGCCGGAATCGGATCATCGAACGCTGCTGACTCCCGGTTTGAAAAACACGTTCGTGCTTCCGAATCAAATCGACCAAAGTCAGCGCTTCATTGACGGTCTGGCAGAGCGGTTTTTCGCAATAAATATCTTTGCCCGCTTCGGCCGCCGCGATCGCGATGAGGGCGTGCCAATGGTCGGGCGTCGCAATCACCACCCCGTCGATATCATCCCGGGCCAATAAATCACGAAAATCGGAGTACGCCCCGACCCCGTTGTAGTCACCCCGCCCCGTCGCATCGGCGTAAAAATCGTTGGCGTTCTTCTGTTCGTGCTCCCGGCGGGTCGTATCCACGTCACAAACGGCAACCACCTGGGTGTTCTCGTTGTGCAAGAAGTTGCGGAGCAGGACGCGCCCGATCCTCCCGGTTCCGATAATGCCGAGGGTAATGCGATCATTCGCCTTTGTTTCCGCCGCCCAAGCCGACGACGGGAGAATGAATGGCATTGAAGCAGCGAAGGCCGATGTTTTGAGAAAGTGTCTGCGAGTAAAATGCTTATTCGGCATCATACGATCAAATCCGGTTCTTTCTCTTCTGTCAATAGCCTCGACCGATTCGTTCCACTCCTGCCACCGCTTCCGGCATCCCGGCGTGCCCGGACGCCAGCCGGCCGAATCGGTATGGGCCTCAAGACATAAGCGGGCGTGGCGTTGGCGGGAGGTGGCGAAGGGCGCTGGTTTAGAGTCGCTTGAACAGACGCCAGAACTCGGTGGAGAGGAGGGCTTTCACTTCTTCCGGGTCTGGGGCGCAGCCGAGTTCTTTTCGCATGGAGGTGACCGAGCCGTCGGTGATGCCGCAGGGAACGATGCCGGCAAAATGGGAAAGATCGGGATCGAGGTTGATGGCGAAGCCGTGCTGGGTGACCCACCGTTTGACCGCGACGCCGATTGCGGCGAGTTTGCGGTCGTGGAGCCAGATTCCGGTTTTGCCTTCGCTTCGCGAGGCGGCGAGGCCGAGGGAGCCGACGGCGTTGATGAGCACCTGCTCGAGCATTCTCAGGTAGAGGTGGAGGTCGCGTTTCCCTTCGAGGCTGACGATCGGATACCCCACAATCTGTCCCGGGCCGTGATAGGTGATGTCCCCGCCGCGGTTGGTTTCGACCACGTCGATGTTGTGAACCGATCTTTCGGCTGCGGACCAGACCAGGTGTTTTTGCGCGCCGATGCGCTTTCCGACGGTGTAGACCGGGTCGTGTTCGGTGAAGATCAGGGTGTCGGGAACCGCTCCCTCCTGCCGGAGACGAACCTGTTCGTTCTGCCGGTCCCAGGCGTCGCGGTAGGGGGTGCGTCCCCAGTCGACGGTGATGCCCGGACAATCGCGATCGGCGGTGTTCCCGGGCCGAGCGGCGTCTGACGATGAGCGAACGTGGCACATTCGGATTAATCTCATCGGCTTTGTCGGGCGGGTCAAGCCGTGTGACGGCAGGTGTTGGTCGCCGTGAGGGGAAGGCCCTGTCCTGACGGACATTCCTGCCTGGGAAGATATGGACTCTGTCCTTACCCGGCTTCGCTCCCTGGCCTCGCAGGGCGCGGCGGGCGGGGGTCCGCTTCGGGCGGGGTCCGGTCGAGGAATTCGGGGTGTTTGGCCGGGCGTTGCCCTTGATTTGTCATTGAGGGGGGGTGTGGTATTTTGAAGTGGCTTGGAAAGAACCGATGCGTCATGATTATTGAGAATGAATCCGATAACGAAGCGTAAACCGACTTATCCGATCATCCCGGAATTGCGGGATTATCTGACGGCTTACAACCGGGAAACCGAGTTGCCGTTGGTTTATGAGGACTTAAAGGGCTTTCGTGAATCAATCCCGCTGCGGGACCCGAATGGGAGTGACACCCTGTGGGAGACGGTGATTTACGATCCCGAGGAGATGCGCCGTCTCAACCGGGACCTTACCGAAATATACGCGGTACTCAAAGTGGACGGCGACCTCAGTGTGATGCAGCACCTGTATGTGGACCGGGTTGATTTCTGCACCTTCGGCAATTCCCACCCGTTCCGGATCAGGATCGTGAACTCCTACAACGACAACCAGGACTATTATTACGTCAAGAAGGCGGATGCCTCCCGGGTTTACGGTCTGGAACTGGAGCACCTTCTTTCCCCGAACCGCATCAACTACCTGACCCGCGGAACGAATCTCGTCGAGGAACACATCAGCGGGATTCCCGGCGACGTGTTTATCGACGAGTGGTTGAACAGCGCCCGCCTCAACCCGGTTCGCGTTGCCAAGGAACTGGTCAAATTCAACGAACGGTGTTTCATTCGGCTTCTCGGGGATATGCGCTCGTACAATTTCGTCGTGGATGTGACCCCCGACTTCGAAGGCGTGCAGGTGCGTATTCGGAGTATGGATTTCGACCAGCAATCCTATGACGGGAGAAAGAATTTCTACCTTCCGCAGTTCTTCCGGGAGAACAGCAGCCTTGCGGTGTTCTGCATGGAGCGCCTCAACCGCACGACCGCTCTCCAGTATCAGCGGGAGGAACAGTCGCTGATTTACCGGCGCGTCCAGATCAGCCGGGATCGCCTTCAACGGCTGCTCGCGGTGATGGGCGACGACGAGATCGCTCCGGGCGAGAACGTGAAGTCATTGGGGGCGTCCCTGGGGGAACACTATGAGAGCACCGCATTCGACGACTGCACAACCATGGGAGAACTGGTGGCGGAAAGTCTGGAGGTCCTGTCCCGCAATGCCGGAAGCCCCGATACCGCGTCCAGCAAGCAGGTTTTCGATTTCAGGTGATTGGTGTTGAGTTTCTTGCTTCGGGAACGGTATTTTGGCCGGCTTATGGATGAATCATCCGCCAACGAGAATACGCACGATCTTTACAAGGTTCGCTTGGGAAAACTGGAGCGGATGCGCGATGCGGGAATCGACCCGTTTCGCACGGAGTTTGAGCCGGCCTTCACTTCGGAGGAGGCGCGCGGGCGTTACCGGGAGGACGAGGAGAACGGCGAGGTCGTCACGGTCGCCGGGCGCCTGATGGCGCACCGGGTGATGGGTAAAAGCGTTTTTTCCATGATCCAGGACCGTGCCGGACGGATTCAGCTTTACGCCAGGAAGGAAGAGTTGGGCGAGGATCGGTTCGCGGCGTTCAAGAAGCTGGATATAGGGGACATCCTCGGCGGCGAGGGCCGTTTATTTAAGACGAAAACGGGTGAAATCACGGTTCGGCTACAGGATTTCAAGCTTGTTTCCAAGTCGCTGCGGCCCCTGCCGGAGAAGTGGCACGGACTGACCGACAACGAGCGGATCTACCGCCAGCGGTACCTCGATCTCGTCATGAACGAGGCGTCGCGGAACCGTTTCCGCACCCGGAGCCGGATCGTCGGGTGCATCCGGAGGTTTTTGGAGGAGCGCGACTTCCTGGAAGTCGAGACCCCGGTTCTGCAGTCGGTTCCCGGGGGCGCGGCAGCCAGGCCGTTTGTCACGCACTACAAGGCGCTCGGGAAGGATTTTTACCTGCGGATTGCGTTGGAACTCTATCTGAAGAGGTTGTTGGTGGGCGGATTCGACCGAGTGTTTGAGATCGGAAAGAATTTTCGAAACGAGGGCCTTTCCCGCCGCCACAATCCCGAATTCACGATGTTGGAGGTTTACCAGGCATACACGGATTTTCGCGGGATGATGCGTCTGATCCACGACATGATCCAGCGCATCTGCGACGATGTGCTTGGGACGAAGGAAATCGAGAGACCGGACGGCACGGTCATTCACCTGGGTGGCGAGTGGCGCGAAGCGAAATACAAGGACCTCATCCGTGAGGCGACCGGCGATCCCGACTGGTTTTCGCGCAGCCGGGGCGAGAAGCTTGAAAAGGCCCGCGGAATGGGGATCGAAATCGATCCGAACCTGGAGGACTACGAGATCACGAACGACGTGTTTGAAAAGCGTGTGGAACCGACGCTGATCCAGCCGACTTACGTCACCCATTTGCCGAAGGAGCTTTGCCCGCTGGCGAAGATCACTTCGGACGATCCGACGACCATCGACGTTTTCGAGCTTTGCGTGAACGGCCAGGAGATCGCGCCGGCGTATTCGGAACAGAATGACCCGCTCGTGCAGCGGGAGATGTTCGAGGCGCAGGTGGGAGAAGACATACAGAAGATGGACGAGGACTTCCTGACCGCGCTCGAACACGGAATGCCGCCGGCCGGCGGCATGGGAGTGGGAATCGACCGGCTTCTGATCATGCTGACCGGCGCCGAGAATATTCGCGAAGTGATCCTGTTCCCGCAGTTGAGGTAGGGAGATCGGAATGCCCTGGTACCTTTATCTTGCGCTCAAGCAGCTTTTCCCGTCGGGAAAAATCATTTCCTTTTTCACCGTCGTGTCGGCTTGCGGGGTCACGCTGGGGGTGGCGCTTCTGATCATCGTTCAGAGCGTGATGAACGGCTTCGGGGAGGAACTCCGAAGCAAGATCGTCGATACCGGAGGCCACATCCGGCTGGTCATGGCCGACGGCGACGTCATGTACGACTTCCGTGAACTGACCGAACGTCTTGAGGAATTCGAGGAGGTCAAGGCGGCCACGCCCTATGCGGAGGGTATCGTCATGGTGCAGAGCGACCGGCGGCCCGCGCTTCCCGCGGTTCGTGGCATCGACCCGTTGCGCGAGGGCGAGGTGATTGCCATCGAGGAATACATAGTCGGGGCGGACTTCGACGACTTGTACGATGACGGGGTTTTTATCAGCTCGGGGCTTGCCGCGGCGGTCGGCGCGCGCATCGGGTCGGTGATCGACGTGTACACGCCGCTGATGCTGGAACGGATAACGCGTGACGAAGTGTTGTTGCCGCGGGAGCTGGAGGTCGTGGGGATCTTCGAAACCGGTTGGCACCAGGTCGATGAAAGCACGATGGTGGTGACGTTGCGGTTGATGCAGGATCTCTTCGGGCTGGGGAGCGGAGCACAGGGGATCACGGTCCGCCTGCACGAGGGACACGACGTCGATGTGGTGACCGCCATGCTGAACCGCGAGATCGGCGGCGACGTGCGTGCGGTGTCCTGGATGGACCTGAACCGTGACTTTCTGTGGATACTTCAATTGGAGAAGAACGTGCTGTTCTTCCTGCTGATTTTCATTGTGGTGGTGGCCGCTTTCGCCATTACCAGCTCGCTGTTGATCACCGTGGTGCGCAAGACGAAGGAAATCGGCCTATTGGGCGCGCTCGGGGGGCGTCCCGGGCAGATTGCCTCGTGCTTCTGTTTCCAGGGATTCTTTATCGGGGTCGCGGGAACGTTGCTTGGAATCGTTTCGGCGGTGATCCTGCTGCACTTTCGCAATGACATTATCTACGCGTTCGCGAGTCTGACCCAAAGCGAGGAAGCGCTCAGGCGGTACTATGAATTCGCCTACATTCCCCTGCATTACGCGATGCGGGACTTCATCGTGATCATTACCTGTTCGATAATCATTTCGACCCTAGCGGGAATGATACCGGCCCTGCGCGCCGCGCGCCTCAAACCGACGGAAGCCTTTCGAAATGAGTGACCCAGTTGTACAGGTTGTCGGGATCGAGAAGAGTTTTCGCAGCGGGGAAAAGGTCATCGAAGTGCTGCGGGGGGTGGATCTTTCGCTTCACCCCGGGGAAAGCATCAGTATCCGGGGAGAATCGGGGTCGGGCAAAACGACCTTCGTTCACATCCTGGCCGGCCTGGAGGGATTCGACTCCGGGGAATTGTGCTGGAGGGGCAAACCCGTCAAGGGTCGCAGGCGCGCGTCCCTCGCGCGGGACCGAGCGGGGTTTCTCGGCATGGTTTTCCAGTCCTTTTATTTGATTCCCGAAATGAACGCATTGGACAACGTGCTGATGGCGGGGCGAATGGTCGGAAGGCTGGATAACACGGCCAGGAAGCGGGCGCGGGAACTGATGGATCGCGTCGGGCTCGGCGAGCGAACGGACCACCTTCCCAGCCAGCTTTCCGGCGGCGAGAAACAGCGGGTCGCCGTCGCCCGCGCGCTGATGAACCGTCCGGCGGTCATTCTGGCGGACGAGCCGACCGGCAATCTCGACGAAATCACGGGTAACCGGATGATGGACTTGCTGCTGAGCATCTGCCGTGAACACGGCGCGTCGCTGGTGCTGGTGACACACAACAAGAGTCACGCGAAACGCACGGACCGGGAAGTCGTTTTGAAACTCGGCCGGTTCGAGTCGCCGGAAGCGCCGCCGGGCTGATCCCGGTCGATTCCGGGCCGGCCCAGCGGAGAATTTCCGAAAACAGGCTTGCTTCCCGAATGGGATCCGTACTTTATTCGTTGTTTCCGGTCGATGAATTCGGGCCGTGGCGCAGCCTGGTAGCGCGCTTGCATGGGGTGCAAGAGGTCGAGAGTTCGAATCTCTCCGGCCCGACCGGTTTTGAAATACCCGTGGACGAAATCGTTTACGGGTTTTCTCTTTTTTGTTGTGAGTACGAGTTCCGAAATCACTCCCGAGGTGAAACGAT